>CAITSE010000075.1 GCA_903894975.1 uncultured Lentisphaerota bacterium | reverse complement strand
TTCAACAAGGATGGGATTCCAACCCAGGGCGTTGCCCTGTGCTGGTTTGTGTCGCCCTTTCAGGGCAAAAAACCAAAGGATTATTTCCCTGTCCCTACGGGCATTCCCCTTTGTGCTCTTTTGTGGCAAAAAACAGGTCAGGATGACGCTTGGCCTGGATTATTCACAACCGGTTTAACTTCATTGAACAGAAGACCGCAATGGTTCCGCAATGGGTTGGCTTGAAAAACCCTTCGTGATCTTTGCGAGCTTCTGTTCAAAAACGGTTTTGTTGGGATCGGGAATCAATGCGAATCTGTTCATGAATAGACCAGGTTACGGCTGCAGCAGGAGGGTGATGAGCTTGGCCACGTCCGTGTTGTCATGCGGTCCGGCGAAACGCGGCGCCCCGGGGCCGGTGGCGAACAGCGGCACGTCGGTGGCCGTATGGTTGGTGGAGCCCCAGGTCACGCCCGGAGCGCCGGCCTTGGCAGGCGCCGCCAGGGTCAGCCCGCCGGTTTCATGGTCGGCGGTGACCATGATCAGGGTGCGCCCAAGTTCGCCATTTCCCTTGAGGAAGGCGACGGCATCAGCCACAACCTGGTCCAATTCCAGCATCTCCCCGAGCATGCCGGCGGTGTTGTTCTTGTGGCTGGCCTTGTCGATGGCGCCGCCTTCGACCATCAGGAAAAACCCGGCCGTGCCGGAGCGGTTGCAAAGAATTTCCAGCGCCTTGCAGGTGATGTCGGCCAGGCGCGGCTCCCGGTCGCCGGGCTGCCGCGAGGCCATCAGATTGAGCATGGTATCCCCGTTCAGGTCAAAGCAGCCGAACACCCGCTTTCCGGCTGTGGCGGCGGGAGCGAGCGCGGCCAGACCGGCGGCGTTGACATAAAACAGGCCGGCCGCCGCAGCCCGGTCGCGGAGTTTGGCATCGGGCCAGCCCTTGCCCATCACGCCGCCGCCCATGAGCACATCATACGCCGTCGAGGTGAAGGCCTGATCCAGAATGCCGTCCAGTTCTTTCCTGGAGGCGGCATGGGCGTAGAACACGGCGGGCGTGGCATCGTCCAGCCCCACGGAGGTCAGGATGCCGACAGCCTTGCCCTGGCGTTTGGCCAGCACGGCGACAGAATCCACGTCCCGCCCGCCGGAATCCTTGCCGATCACACCGTTGTTGGTCTTGACGCCGCAGGCCAGCGCGGTGCCGGCGGCGGCGGAATCGGTCACGGCGCTGTTGGCGGACCGGGTGGCGAGTTTTCCGGTGACGGAGAAAACCGTGAAGGCCAGTTGGGTGGCCTCGGGGGATTGATGGCGGTTCGCGGCTTTTTGCAGGATGGCCGCCCGCACATGATTAGTGCCCATGCCGTCGCCGATGAAGAGGATGATGTTGCGCGGCTTTTCCGCCGTCCCCGCCGCCGCCGCCGGTTCCACAGCCCGGACCAAGCCGGACGCCAGAATCAATCCCAGGACAAGTCTGCGCGAAAGGGAATTCATGTGAACTTCATGGCCTTTGAAATTGATCCGTGACAACGTCGGACCGGACTAAAACGCCTTGAGTATAATCATTCTCCCGGCCGGATACAAGAATAATTCCCTCCGGCGCGTAACGGCTCAATTACGGGAGGGAGAGGAATTTGAAAAGGTCTGTGGCTTGTGGCCCGTGGGCCTGTGGTAAAACACGGACAGAAACATGGACGGGAACGAAAGGCCGGCAATCCGGCCTTCCTCTTCACCACAAGCCACAGACCTACAGGCCACAGGCCTCTTGGAACTGAGCCATTACGCCGGCGCCGCGCGCGCCATTCTTCCCGGCCGGATATATTGCCACACATGGAACAGGGGAGCACATCCTGGGAAAAGCGGCCCGGAAGCATGCCGGGAACGGGCACACTTGGCCGCGCCGTCAAACGGATCGCTGCCGGGCTGGCCCTCCTGGGATTCCTGCTGGCCCCGGCCCGCGCCGGGGAATGCCTCTCCCCTTCCGCCCTGACCAACCCGGCGCGTACCCTGCAGGTGGTCCTGGACAACAATTATCCCCCGTACGTATTCACGGACGAGCAAGGACGTCTCCAGGGGATCCTGGTCGACCAGTGGCGGCTGTGGGAGCGCCGCACCGGCGTCGGCGCGGAACTTCACGGCATGGACTGGGGAGACGCGCTCCGCCGCATGGAAGCCGGCGAGTTCGACGTGATCGACACAGTCTTCTTCAATGAACGCCGCGCCAAAATCTTTGATTTCACCCGGCCCTACGCGCGACTGGAGGTGCCCATCTTCTTCCGGAGCGACATCCGCGGCATCGCCGGCCCCGACAGCCTCAAGGGGTTCGTGGTGGCGGCAAAAAAAGGGGATGCCGCCGTGGACTTCCTGCAGGCGCACGGCGTACGGAGGATCGAACTTTTCAACAGCTACGAGGAGATCATCCAGGCAGCCCGCGACCAGCGCGTGGTGGTCTTTGTCATCGACCAGCCGCCGGCCCTCCATTACATCTATAAATACGGCCTCCAGGGAAAGATCCGCGCCACAGATCCGCTGTACGCCGGCGAGTTCCACCGGGCGGTCCGTAAAGGCAATTCGACGACGCTCACCCTGATCGAAAACGGTTTCCACGAAATCGGCCCGGACGCACTGCAGAAAATTGACCAGAAATGGCAGGGGCACCGCCTGGATGCGCTCCCCTACCTGCGCTGGCTGGGCGGGGGCGCGGGAGCCGTGGCGGCGGGAATTCTGCTCCTGCTCGCCTGGAACCGGGCGCTCCAGCGTACCGTCCACACCAAAACCCGCGAACTGCGCGAGAGCGAACGCAACTACCGCGAACTCTTCAACACCTCCCACGAAGCCATCCTCCTCCATGACCCCGCCACCGGCCGGGTCTTGGACGCCAACCGCACGGCGCTGGAGATGTTCGGGTGCACCGCCGCGGAAATACGCGAACTCCCCGTCCAGACCTTCTCCGAAGGCTCGCCCGCCTACGGGCCGGAACAGGCGGTGGAATACATCACCCGCGCCGCGGCAGGAGGCCGGGAACTCTTCGAATGGCGCTCCCGCCGCCGGGACGGCCAACTGTTCTGGTCGGAGGTCGCGCTCAAGCGCATCTCCGTCGGCGGCAAAGACCAGATCCTGGCCGCGGTCCGGGACATTACCGAGCGCAAGACCCTGGAGGAGCGTCTCCGACAGTCGGAAAAAATGGAATCCATCGGCCTGCTGGCCGGTGGCATCGCCCACGATTTCAACAACCAGCTCGGCGGCATCATGGGCTGCGCCGAACTGCTGTGCCAACAGTCTTTGAATCACGCTTCCCGGGAACATGTTGACGGCATCCTCTCCTCCTGCCGGCATGCCGCCCAACTCACCCGCCAACTGCTGGCCTTCGCCCGCAAGGGCAAATACCAGATGGAACCGGTGGACATCCATCCACTCATCGCCGAAACCGCTAACCTCCTGCGGCGAAGCCTGGATCCGCGCGTCGTCATCCACCCTGACCTGGCCGCGGGCCGAACCGTGGTCAACGGTGACGCCACCCAGATCCAAAATGCCTTGCTCAACCTCGCCTTGAACGCCCGTGACGCCATGCCCGACGGCGGAGACCTGCGGATCTTTACCGAAAACCGGAGACTGGACGCCGCGGCCGCCGCCGGCCTGGGTCTGACCGCCGACACCTATCTTCACCTCACCGTGGCCGATACCGGCGCCGGCATGGACGACGCCACGCTGAAACGCATCTTTGAACCATTCTTCACCACCAAGGAGAACCAGCGCGGCACCGGCCTGGGCCTGGCCGTGGTGTACGGCACCATCCGCAGTCACAAAGGCGCGATTCGCGCCACCAGCCACCCGGGGCGCGGCACCTGCTTCGACCTTTACCTGCCCGTGCTCACCCCCGGACAGGCCGCGGGCCTGGCGCCGAACCCGCCGGCTCCGGCCGCGGCAACGCCCGCGCCGGAAGCGCGCAAACAACTGCTGGTCGTCGATGACGAACCCGGTATCGTCCGCGTCGTCTCCCGGATGTTGCAGGATCAGGGATTCGAAGTCGCCGCCTTCACCGACAGCCGGCAGGCCCTAGAGTATTTCCGCGAAAAGGGACGGGAAATCGACTTGGTCCTGCTCGACATGATGATGCCCGATCTCGGCGGCGATGAATTCTTTGCCCGGATCCGCGCCATCCATCCGGCCATCCGGGTCCTGGTCATGTCCGGGTACAGCCATGAAGAAGTGGCGCAACAAGTGCTAGCCAAAGGCGCGCTGGGCTTTATCGAGAAACCCTTCAAACGGGAGGAACTCCTGGCCCGGATCGCCGCCGCGCTGGCCAAACCCATCAACCCCGCCGCCAGCGGGCCGGGGTCTGTCACCTAGCCCGGCCAAGCCGGAACCAAGTTTTTTGTGCTATGAAACCCTTGTGGCCGGCTTGCCCGGGCTACTGTTTTACACTTGTTCAGGAGGAAATCATGACCGGGAAACGACGCTTTTCGCAGAGAAGGTTCTAAGACGCATGACCATGTTGGCATGCAGGTTCGGGGTTCGGGGTTCGGGGTTCGGGAAAATTTTAAGGTCAGGGTCGGAAATGATCAGAGGGGATGCCCGCCTCATTTCCTTTTCCTCATTTCCATTCTTCCGTTTTTCCGTTTCCTACTGCACCCGTTCCTTCCCCCGGCTTTCCCTGAACCCCGAACCCTGACCCCTGCCCCCCCCGCGCTTCACGGCGCACGGGAGACAGCGGCCGGAACCCGCAGCGCTTCAGCAAGTCCGCGCGTTTCACCGCCAGATACTCCGCCAGCCGCGCCGCAGCCTCCGGCTGCAAGGCATTTTCCGGCACCGCCAAGGCCCACAGTACCGGACCGCCCGCAATGCGCACCGTTTCCGGCGCGCCCGCCTTCAACCGGATGAACGTGACCGCCGCGCCGCGGTAATCCGCCGCCGGGTCGCCCAAATTCACCGCCGCATCAAGCTCAATGCTGCGCAGATCGCAGCCCGCCGCGGTGGAGCGGTAGAGAAAGGCATAGTCCAGATCCCCGTTGTGCAGGAGCGGCGGCAAACGCGAGACATCGTCCACCAGCGGCAAACATTTACGCTGCAAGCGGTCCGCCAAGTCCAGCGGCCCGGAATGCCGGGCCTGAAGTTGCCAGGCCATCAGGGTACGGTAACCCATGGGCGAAAGATTCTCGTCGGCACGACCGAGCTTGACCTCCGGCCGGAGCAAGACGCGAACCCAGTCCGTTTCCGCCTCCGCCACACGCGGCGCGCGGCTACCGACGCCGATCACGATCTCGTCCGTGGCAAACTCGGTATAATGGGGGCAGACCCCGGACAGCAACCGGCCGAACAACTCCGCATCGGCCAGCACCACCAAATCGCAGCGGCGGCCGAGTTCGGTGATCTTGCGCGCCACGGCCTGACTGCCGCCGCCTTCGGCCAGGATCCGAATGTTCAGATCACGCTCCGCATCCGCCCGCGCCAGCTCCAGGAACTGCGTCCACCCCGCGGCATGAAACACCCGCACCTCCACCGGCGCCGGCTTCTTGTCCTCCGCCGCCACCGCCGCGCCGGCAACCCAGCCCAGCACCAGCACGAGCACACCGATGATTACCGAATATCGCATGAACGTCACTCCTGATGGCGCTCCGTCTTTTTCTGTCAGAACCGCGCACGTCAGTAAGCGGACTCTCCCCCAGCAGAGCCGCGCAGGTAACCAAGCGGGTGGTATCTAAGTTTCAAATTTCCAATTTCAAATTTCACCCGCCCCAACCTTCTTCATCGCCGCGCACACCGCCGCGCCGAGCGCCGTCACCACCTGGCAATGCTCCGGCACGTGAACCGGCGCGTTCAGCGCCTCTTCCACCGCCTTGACCAGCGCGTGGTTGCGCGCGCCGCCGCCGACAAACGCATACCCGCCGCGCCGGGCGCACCGCCGCACCATGGAAGCAACGCGTGTGGAAATGGCGTGGTGCGCCGCCGCCGCGATGTCCGCCTTGCTCGCGCCGCGCGCCAGCAGCCCGATTACTTCACTCTCGGCAAACACCGCGCAAGTCGCATTCATCTGAATCAGGTTCGTGGAACGCCCCGCCTCCTCGACAAACTCATGGTATGCCATCCCCAGCTTGTCCGCCAGCACCTGCAGAAAACGCCCGGTGCCCGCGGCGCATTTATCGTTCATGCTGAAGTCTTCGACCCCGCCCGCGTCATCCAGCGCCAGCACCTTGGTGTCCTGGCCGCCAACGTCGATGATCGTATGCACCCCGGCCTCGCGCGGCACCATGAACAGCACGCCCGCGGCGCAGGCTTTGATCTCGGTCAGGACCACGTCGCCGAAATCCACCAACCGCCGGCCATAGCCGGTGGTGGCGACCACGTCCAGTGCGCCCGCCTCCAACCCCAGCTCCCGCAGCAGTTCACGGAACGCCTCCTCCGCGGCGCGCGCCGGCAGGACGCCCGTGGGCAGAATCCGCCAGCCCTTCAACACGCCGTCCTCCAGCACCGCGACCTTGGTCGTCGTCGAACCGATGTCAATGCCGGCCGTTCTCATGGGAAGTCACGTCTTGCGTTGGCAGGTTGGAGATGACGAAGAAAAGCAACCAGGAAATGTAGCCGCGCAAACGCGGGAACGGGCGAATCTTTCTCTCACGGAGGCACGGTGGCACAGAGAAGTTCTTGCTCTGAATAATTCACCAGCCGCCTTGCCGGCTCAGTCCGCGGCGCTGTCGACTACGGCTTGGATTTTGGCCATGATCTGTTTTTCGCAGCCTTTGACGCTGAGCACGTCGCATTCCGTGCCAAGGATGAAGGGATGGCCGCAGTCCTTCATTTTCGCCGCCAGTTCGCGGGACATTTCCCGGGCCTGGGCGACGGTGACCAGGTCGTCCGAGTAAAATTTCTTCGACGGCAGGTTGCCATAGAGCACGGTGGTCTTAGGCAGCAGCGCGGCGTCTTCCCAGAGCTGCCGAGAACTGCCGAGACTCAGGATCGCCGGATCCAGACTGCCGAAGGCCCGGACAAATTCCGGAATGAGTTCGCCACAGCAGTGAAAGAAGAGGTCGACGCCGGCACGATCCAGCTCGGCCTTGATCCGGCGTAGGGAGGCCATGACCAGGCGTTCGAACACGTCGGAACCGGCGGCGATCTGGTTGGGAGAGATAAAAACCTGGTTGGCCGCGGGCTCGGCGATGAAAAAGATCTTGGCGCCGGCCTCGGCCTGGGCGCGGAACGAGCGCAGGACCATCTCGGTGGTCAGGGCCATGAGCACTTCGACCGTCTTCACATCCGGGTCGTCGGCGCCGGTGAGCCCGGTGCCGGCCAGATAGACGGGCGTGATGGGTTCGGCCAGCAGCTTGGTCATGAGCGAGAACGGCCCGATGCTCATGCCGCAGGGAATCAGGTTGCTCCTGGTGGCGATGTAGCGGACCGCGTCAATGTTGGCCTGCATCCTGACCCCAAAATCCCCACGCTGGATGCCCTTGCGAATGGCTTCGACTTCGGTCCCGGACGGCGTAGTGGAGAAATGCCAGGTCGGAATGTCGGCCTCGGGAATGCCGAGCTGACGGAGCAGGATCGCCTTTTCCAGCATCAGGTCCATGACCGGGCAGGCGATGGGCGTCTTGAACCGGGCGGCGGCGGCGGCGACCACCTCGCCGAGACGCGCGCCGTCGCGCAGGATTTCTTCATGGTCGGCGTGCTCGTGCAGGATCAGGTCGGCGCCGACGGGAAAACGCAGCCCGTTTTTCGCCAAGTCAAGATAGAATTCGCGCTTCATGATCGGGATCATTCCTTCGTGCGGGCCGGACCGCGGCGGTGAATTCCGCCGGGCCGGACAACGGCAGGGTCAGAAGCGGCCCCGTCTGCATATCACTATAGGCAAAGGCTCCCTTCGTTATAGAACAGAATTCATGTTTCATAGTATATTATTGTGATGTTAGCAACTTTTTTTGTCCTATTTTCCTGATTCAAAGCAAAGGATTGTGACCAGCGTATGGAAAAATTGTCACAGCATGCGTTTCGGCTCCTGGTCAGGCGCTGTCGCAGCGCCGGCGGCCTGGCCCCGCGCGAACTGACAGTTGCGGGTGAGCTGACGACGCCGCCGAAAGACGCGGCATTCCTGAACCTGCCGCTGCTGACACACACCCGCCGGGACGCGCTGGGGGAGAGTGTGCGCTGGGGCGAGCCGTACGTCTTTTTCCTGGCCCCTGGGCTGATGAGCTGGGTGGTGCCGGTGATGACCGGCGACCGGCTGCTGGGCGGACTTTCCGGCGGCGAGATCATTCCCGACACCGATCCCGGCGAACGCCGGGCCACGGTGAATTACCTGGTGGACGCCGGCGCGCCGCGCGCCGCGGCGGACGCCTGGCTGCGGCAAGTCCCGGCCTGGTCCCAGACCCGGACGCGGGAGGCGGCAGAGTTTCTGTTCCGCGAGACCTATCAAGTCACGGGCCTGAATCCGGAACTCCTGCACCGCAACCGCGACAACGCCCTGCAACAACGGCAAATTGCCGAGGCGATCCAGGAAAAGAAGGACGGCGCCGGCGGCGCCCGCCTGCCGGGGATGCTGCACGGCGAACAGATGCTGCTCTCCCTGGTGCGCGTCGGCGACCTTCCCGGCGCCCGACGCGTGCTCAACGAAATGCTGGCCGGCATCTTCCTGTACTCGCCGCGGATGCCGCTGATCCAGGCCCGGGTCATCGAGATGCTCGGCTACCTGGTGCGTGCGGCGGTGGAGGACAACCCCATGCTCGAGCCGTTGCTGGAACGGCACCTAGCCTGGATCGAGCAGATCGTCGCCACCCGCGACTTCGAACCACTCTGCGAACGGGTCCGCAACGTCCTCGACGAGTTCATGGACGCCATCCGCGTCCAGGGCTTCAACCGTTCCAACCGGCACGTCCGCCAGGTGCTCGACCATCTGGCGGCGCACTACCGGGAGAGCGTGACGCTGGACGAATTGGCCAAGGTCACCGGGCTGACCCGGTTTCATCTGTCGCGCCTGGTCAAGGCCGTCACCGGCCGCAGCATTCCCCAGCATCTGCGAGGGCTGCGCATTCAGGCGGCCTGCCGGCTGCTGGAAGACGGGCGGAAAGGGTTCGGCGAAATCGCCTTCACCCTCGGCTTCTGCGACCAGAGCTATTTCATCCGGCAGTTCCGCGAGGTCAAGGGCGTCACCCCTGCCAAATACCGCGCCAGCCTCCAGCCCTAGCCCGGCCAAGCCGGAACCAAGATTATGGTGCTATGCAATCGTTGTGCCGGCTTGCCCGGGCTACTATGAAGACGTGCGGATTCACCACGACGACAGATCAAAATTCGAAAAGTTATTCGCGTTCATTAGCGTTCATTAGCGGCTTAAAAAGAAAACTTTATATAATTATGGCGGTAAAATATAAGCCTATTTTTTGAACCGCGAATGAACGCCAATGAGTCATCCCTCTGACGAGAGGCAGCCAGAGTTAGAATGGTCTGTGGCTTGTGGTCTGTGGGAAAGCGTGGACAGGAACAAACCTTCGATCTTTCCGTCTTCCTCTTCACCACCAGCCACAGGCCTACAGACCACAGACCTTTTGCAATTGAACCATTACGAGGAGTTCATGAAAGGCGTGACGCCCATCTCCGGGATGGCGTTATATTTGACCCCGATGACTCCGCCCTCCTCCCATGAACCGGCCTGGCGCCGCGCCGCCCTGGACGATCCCGAAGCCGCGCGTGCCTGGGATGATGATCTGCGCCGCACGGCCGGACCATTCCCCGGTCTGTACCACAGCGCCGCCTGGCTGCAGCTCCTGGGCAAAATCTACGGCATCACCGGTTGCCACCTGACGAATGCCGACGGGGCACGGTTCGTCCTGCACCACGCCCGACCCGGCGGCTGGCTCGGCTGCGCCCATGCGCCCTACGGCGGCATTTGGGCTCCGGTCGCCGCCGCCGCCATTCCGCCCGAGGCGCCCCGGCTGCCCGAGCCGGCCGTGCTGGCGGCGGCCGGCATCCGCACGTTCCGTCTCCGCACGGTGACCCCGGAACCGGCGGCCCCGGAAACGTTGGCGCCCGGCGGCAAAGTCGCCATGTGGCTGCCGTTGCCAAAAGGCGACGGGGACGTCCTGTGGAAGTCCTTCCCGGCCAAGGTCCGCAACCAGGTGCGCAAAGCGGAAAAAGAGGGCGTCACCGTGACGGCCGGCCGTGACGACCAACTTTTGGAAGCTTTTTACCTTCTCTACGCCAGACGGATGCACGAGTTTGGAACCCCGGCCCACGGACGCCCGTTCTTCCACGCGCTGCTTCGACAGTTTCCGGCGGCGGAGTTGGTCGTGTGCCATCACCAGGGTACGCCGGCCGCGGCGGTGCTGGACATTCCCTGGGGCGCGTGGCGGGTCAACCTATACGGCGCGGCGGACACCGCCCGGCGCGCCCTTTGTGCCAACAACCTGGTCTACTGGGAATCCCTGCGCCGGGCTTGCCTGGGCGGGTGCGCCTGGTACGATTTCAGCCGCAGCACGGTCGACTCCGGCCAGTACCGGTTCAAGGCGCAGTGGGGCGCCGCGCCGCGCCGGATTCACGAATGGCGCATCACCGCGGACTCCGCCACGGCCGGCGGCTGGCAATTGACCGAAACCGCGGCGGGCGTGGGGGAAAAAAGCCTGGCCGCCCGGATCTGGCGACTGCTGCCGGCGGCGGCGACCAACCAGCTCGGCCCACGGATCCGCGCGTTGGTGCCGTGACGAAAAGGTCTGTGGTTACGCTTTCAGCAAATTTAAAAGGGTTTCATAATCATAGCGTTCAACTGTGCCCCGGAGACCCCTGGCCAATTCGGAATGGGTTTTGGCCAAAGTATCGATCAGATTCCGGACTGCCGACACATCGCCGCATTCGATGGCCTGACTCAGGGAATTCCGCATCTCCGAGGAAAGGATATTGAAGTCGCCCGGGCCAAGACGCAAGTCCGCCGGCGCCGCGGTCGCATCGACCTCATAAAGATAGCTGACTCCGGCGACCTGATGGACGCCATCCAGAAGATCCCGTTCAGAAAACGGTTTTTGCAGGAACAGGTTCACCGCCGCGGCACGGAGGCATTCATCCGCGACGATGCCGGTTGAAAGCAGGATGATAGGGAGTGCCTGGCCGCCGGGCAGGCCACGGATCCGGCGCGCCACCTCAAGTCCATCCATGCCGGGCAGATGCAAACCCAGCAGGATTGCCCGGGGCGGGCAGACTACGAGGTCCCGTAATGCCTCTTCGCCGTCTTTGGCTTCGTGGACGGTGAAGCCGACGCGGGAAAGCATCCGATTCATCAAATCGCGGTCGGTCGGGCTGTCATCCACGACCAGGAGATTCCACATCTCACCACCCGGGGCCGGGGCAATGGCGGTCACTTTCTGCCGGGACGCCGGAGCCAGCCCTGCCGGAAATTCTGTCACCAGGCGGGCGCGAAAAGTGAAACGGAAAAGACTGCCGCGGCCGACCTCGCTGGTCAGGGTCAAATCCCCGCCCAGGAGACAGGCATAGGACCGGCTGATGGTCATGCCCAACCCGACACCCTCGCCTTTTTTCCGGCCGCTGGCCGTCTGTTCGAAATGATTGAAAACCGTCTCCCATTCCTCCCGGGCAATGCCACAGCCGGTATCCTCCACCTCCACCTCCAGCGCGACCTCGCCCGCCGCCGGCGCGGCCCCGGCACAGACACGCACGGAAATCTCTCCCTGCTCCGTGAATTTCACCGCATTGCTCAGCAGGTTGATCAGCACCTGCCGGATTTTTCTCTGGTCGGCCAAAAAGTACCGCGGCAGAGGCTCCGTCCAGACGATCTGAAAACGCAGATGCTTGCTGTCGGTGCGGACGCGGAACATGGCGTCCAGGTCACGGAGCAGGTCGTGAAAATCGAAGGCCAGGGGGTTCAAGGTGGTGCGCCCCGCCTCGATCTTAGACATTTCCAGCACGTCATTGATCAGTTCCAACAGGTGGGCGCCGCTCCGGTTGATAGTGCGCAGCCAGTCGGCCTGCTGGGGGGTAAGATTCTTCTGGTGCTGGAGAAGCTGGCAGTACCCGAGGACGGCGTTCATCGGGGTGCGGATTTCATGGCTCATGTTGGCCAGAAACAGGCTTTTGGCGCGGTTGGCCGACTCGGCAGCCTCCTTGGCCTTAAGTGTCTGCATTTCCAAGACCTGGCGTTCAGCCAAGACCGCCTCGATGCGGGTTTTAGCCTGGTTGGCGTCCTGCATCATGCTCAGGGCGGCACGCCGCGCGATTTCCAGTTCGCCGGTACGCTCCCGGACGCGACTGTCCAGGCTTTCGTTCAACTGACGCAACTCGTCATTGCTGCGCCGGCGTTCCGCTTCCCGCGCTTCCAACTCCTGCCCCATTTCATCGAAGCCCCGAGCCAACTGGTTGATTTCATTTCCGGCGGGCGCAAGACCCGTGCGCACCGTGAGATCACCCCGGCCCATGGCCTGCGCCGCCACCACCAACCGGTGCAGGGGATAGATGATGCCGTAACTGCCGATCAACCAGGCCGCCAGCAGGGCCAGCAGCGTAGCCGAAAACAACAGAGTCAGCGACCGCACCAGAACGTTCCGGGAGGCCGCCAGCAACGCACTTTCCGAAAAACTGACCCGCAGGTACAGATACGGCTCCCCACCCCCGGCCAGTTGGAACGAATGGTAGACATAGATCCGGGCATCCCCCTGATTGTTGACTGCAGAAAAGGCACCCGAGCCGCCGGCTTCACGCATACGGTTAAACAGATCGCCCCGGTCTGGTTTGCCAATCTCCCCCTTGTCTCTAGTACTGAAAATACATATTCCTTTACGGTCGAATAACTTCACATGGGAACCCGCGGGTAGGCTGGCCTTGGCCAGGAGTTGGTCAAACCGGGCCGGATCAAAAAGCGCGACAACCACCGCCCGCACCATACCGCGGTCATCAAAAACTGGAGCGGCAAACGGCAGCACGGGCTTGCCCGCAGTCCGGGAAATAACGCATTCACCCGCCACAAATTTCCGCGTCCGGAGGGCGTCCTGAAAAAACGTGCGATCCGCGACGTTGACCTCAGTGAACGGGAGGGCGGAACTGAGCATCCGGCCCGATCCGTCCACGACCGAGAGACTGGCGTATTGCGGATTCTGGGCATGAATCGACTTGAGCAACGAGGTACTGTCCTGGACGTCCTGACGCTGGATGCAGCTGTCCGCGGCCAACAAGGCCAGCAAATGGCGGGTAAAGAAAACAGAGTCTTGATGTTTGTCGGCCAGGCTGTCGGCAAAACGCTGACAGTCAAGGCGGCCCTCCCGCAGAGAGGCCTCACGGCGCTCCAGCACGAAAGACAGGATAATACCCAGCGCCGGCAGGACGGCCAGCAACACCAGGAGTATCAAGTGGGCCCGGATCAGCCAGGTGGCGCGGATTGGATTCATGATGGCGCCGCCCAAATCGGCGGATAGGCCGGAGGCCGGCCTTGTTCCACGCAGAGCCGGTTGACTTCCTCTTTCAATTCAATCACCCGCGTTTCCCGCGCCAGCATGGCCAAGTTGAACTCTTCAAGTTCCGTGGTGCGGGCATTCAGGTCGCGGTTGGCCTGCGCCAGAGCGTCGGTTCGCTTCCGAATCAATTCTTCCAAATGGTCCCGGTGACGGCGCAGATCTTCCTCGGTCCGGCTGTACGCAATGGCGAGCCCGGCCAGTTCCGCGGCAAACCGCATGCGCTGAAGATCCGGTTCGTCCGGCGCGCATGGCCGCCGGTGGTAAAAGGCAAAAGTGCCCAAAATAGCGTCAGTCGCAGACAAAATCGGCCCGGACCAGCAGGCGCGGATTCCCGCCCGCTGCGCCAGCTCGCGGTACGGCTCCCAGTAGGGATGGGTGGTCACGTCTTCGACAATCACCTGCCGTCCCGTAGCCGCCGCGGTGCCGCAGGAACCGACTCCGTCGCCGATCGCCAGACCATGAATCGCCTGGTTGTAGAACTCCGGCAGACGCGGGGCCGCCCCGTGCAGAAGATGCTGCCCCGTTTCATCTAAAATCAGGATGGAACACAAGAGGCCGGTATCCTCCTGTTCAACCAGGGTGGCCACAAAGGCCAGGATTTTGGGCAGTGACTCTTTCGCCGCCACCATTTCCAGCACCCTCCGGCGGCCGCGTTCCCGCGCCACCGCCTGCCAGCGCGCCGTCACATCCACATCCAACCCGCGGTAGCCGGTCAGCGTTCCCGCCGCATCCAGAACCGGACGGCCGGAGGTTTCCAGAACAACCCGACGCCCGTCCTTGTGAATACTGAAATTGACAAAATGCCGGAACGTCTCTTTCCGTGCCATCGCGGCCAACGCCGTCGCTTTCAACTCCTCCCGGGACTCGGGAACAAAAAAGTCGTAGAAGTGCCGCTTCCCGACGATTTCTTCCGGCGTGAAGCCGAGGATGTTTTCAACGGCAGGGCTGCAATAGGTGTACAACCCCTCCCAGTCCGTTTCCCAGATCCATTCTTCCGCGCTAGCCGCCACCTGCCGGAAACGCTCCTCTGCCACCCGCACCGCCGCCTCCGCCCGTTGGCGTTCAGCCTCCACCCACTGCCGCCGCAACGCGGCGCCAATCAGGGTCGCCGCCATCTGGACCGCCTCTTTTTCCGCCGGCAGCCAGACCCGCTCGACCCGGCATTCGTCAAAACCGATAAACCCTTTCCACTCATCCTCGGCAAAAAAAGGTGCCGCCAAAACCGAAAGTATCCCCTGACTCTCCAGGAGCTGCCGCTCCGCCGGGGGAAACTCATGAACCAGGCTGCAAATCACCTGCCCCTGCGCCAGCTCTTCCACCCAACGCCTGAATCCGGAATCCTCCAGGCACACGTTCTGCCATTGCGGATTGTCGATCTCGGGGTGAACCCCGCCGGCCACCCATTCGTAGCGCTGACTGGTCACCTTCCGACCGCCGGCATCGGTGTGGTTCAGGAACAAGTAGGCACGGCTGGCGTCTATGGCCTGGCCCAGCCGCGCCAACGTATGCCGCAGGCTTGCGGCCCAGTCCTCCGCATTCATCAGTTCAGCGGAAATCCCGGCCAAGACCGTCAAAATGGCCTCCCGGCGGAGGGCCTCGGCAGGTGCAGGAACGATATCGGGTGGCGGCTGGGTTTTCATGACGTGGCCCGCTCCAGGCGTTGCTTCTACTCCGGCAGTTCAAACCAGAAAGAGCTACCCTTGCCGACTTCACTCCGAACCCCGATCCGCCCCCCGTGCGCCTCGACCGCGAGTTTGCAAAACGTCAACCCCAGCCCCGTCGAGTGTTTCTCTCCCTGTTTTCGGACTTCCAATTGGCCAAATTTTTCGAAGATCTTCTCATGGAACTCAGAGGAAATCCCCGGCCCCGTGTCCGTAACCGTTATCCGCACCGAGCCGGCAACCCGCTCGGCGGCAACGGAGACCGTCCCGCACTCACCCGTGAATTTAAACGCGTTCCCCAACAGGTTCACCACCACCCGCCCAATCAGGTTCGCATCGCACGACACCATCACCGCATCCCCGGGCCATTCCTGCAGCACCCGGACCCCGGACGGAAGATGAACAAACTGCGCAACCGCTTTCTCCATGATTTCCCGCAGGTCGCACGACCGTTTCTCCAGCGGCATCTTGCCCTCTTCCAGGCGGTGGACATCCAGCAACGACGTGATCATGAACCGCAGTTCCCGGCAACTCTCCCGCCCGAAATTGACCAACTTGTCGTCCTCACGCTTTTCCTCGAAGGCAATGGTATCAAGCACCCCGCCCACTCCCATCAGCAGGTTCCGCATGTCGTGAACGACCATGTGAACCAAGTTGTCGCGAAGCTGTTCCACATGCTGCAACTGGTCGTACTTTTCCTGCAATTCCTGCCGGAGCTGGCGCAGTTGCAAGTGGGCGGACACCCGGGCCATCACTTCGTCCAACTGAAACGGCTTGGTGATGTAATCCACCCCGCCAACCCCGAAGGCCCGAACCTTATCCACCGTATCATCGAGCGCACTGATGAAAATTACCGGAATGTTCCGGACGCAGGCATCCGCCTTCAGCCGGACGCAGACCTCATACCCATCCAACCCCGGCATCCGGATATCCAGCAAAATCAGATCCGGCGGATGACGAATGGCCGCCGCCAGCGCCAGTTCGCCCCGCGGAAACGAAACCACGCGGCAACCTTGCTGGCGCAGCATGCCTTCCAGAACACTCAAATTTTCCGGCGTGTCGTCCACCACCATGACGGTAGGTTGGAAATTTCCCGGGCTCATCGCAACTCCTGGCTTTATACCGTACTATGGAGAAAGTAACCCCACTCCCGCAATAGGCAAATAGGCAAAAGAGCGCCCACTCACTTTTATTGTACAACCGTAACATGGCAATATCCACCGCACGCCAAGCCACGGTAAAAATTCCGCCACCCCCGGATTCGCATGAGGAGAATCTGACGCCGCAGAGTACAGTGTGGGGAAGCCGCGCCCGGCGACAGGAGCCGCCCGGGACGTTCAGGCGTAACCTGTTGGAAACAAGGATGGACATGAAACCGGCACTGGTGATTCTGGCGGCGGGCGTGGGCAGCCGTTACGGCGGCTTCAAGCAGATCGATCCCGTGGGACGGCACGGCGAAATTTCTTTGGACTATGCGGTGTACGATGCCTGGCGCGCCGGCTTCTGCAAGATCGTCTTCGTCATTCGCCCCGAACTGGAAGCGCCCATCCGCGAACATTTTGCCGGCAAACTTCCGGCGGGACTGGAAACGGTTTTCGTCTTCCAGGAACTGACCGACCTGCCGGCGGGCATTCCCGTCCCGGCGGACCGCAAGAAACCCTGGGGCACCGCTCAGGCCGTGCTCAGCGCGCGCCGAGCCGTCCGCGAACCGTTCGCGGTGATCAACGCCGACGATTTTTACGGCCCCCGTTCCTATCAGGCGCTGGCGGATTTCCTGATGGCGACGCCAGTGGACTCCGCGCGGCCCCATCCCTACGCCATGGTCGGCTTCCCGCTGCGGCGCACCCTTTCTTCCCACGGCACGGTCAGCCGCGGCGTCTGCCGGACCGGCCCCGGCGGGTTGCTGGAAAGCGTTGTCGAACACACCAAAATCGCCGCCGGGCCGGACGGAAGCCTGACCGACGACCAAGGCGACGGCCGCCGCACCGACCTGCCCGAAAGCACCGTCGTCTCCATGAACATGTGGGGCTTCACCCCCGCGCTCTTCCCCTGGCTGGAACAGGAGTTCGCCGCCTTCCTCAAGGCCCGCGGCGGCGATCTCAAGGCCGAGTGTTATCTCCCGGCCGTGGTCGACGGCCTGATCCGGCGTGGCGAATGCACCGTGCGCGTGCTGCCGACGCCCGAAGCCTGGTTCGGCATGACCTATCCCGAAGACCGCCCGGAAGTGCAGGCCAGCATCCGCGCCCTGGCCGACGCCGGCGTCTATCCCGAACCGTTATGGTGACCACCGCGGCCCAACCTCCGGCCCACGCCGCCGCGCCGGACCTGAACCGGGTCTGGCACGGTTTCCGCCTGGACGGAAAATTCCTGGACGGCGCACCCTACGGCAATGGACACATTCACGAAACTTTCGCGGCGCGCTCGCGACAGCCTGACGGTTCCGTGCGAAGACATATTCTGCAGCGCCTCAATACGATGGTATTCCCCGACGTGCCGCGGCTGATGGCGAACATCCTGCGCATCACCGAACACATCCGCAGCCAGCAGCCGCTTTTCCCCGGGCGTAACCCCGCCCTTGAAACCCTGACCGTGGTCCCGGCCCGGGATGGCGCGCCCTTCCTGACCGACGCCGCCGGACGCGCCTGGCGCAGCTATGAATTTATTGAAAAAACCGTCACCCGCCTGGCGGTGGCGACACCGGCCCAGGCCCGCGAAGCCGCCCACGCCTACGGCCGTTTCCTGCGCTACCTCGAAACCCTGCCCGCGCCACTCCCGCAGGTTCTCCTGCCTGGTTTCCATCATACGCCGGGGCGCTTCGCCGAACTGGATCGCGCCCTGACCCTGGATCCCTGCAACCGCGCCGTCACGGTCAAGCCGGAAACCAAACTCGCGTTGGCACATGCCAATCTGGCCGAAATTCTACCCCGGCTCCAGGCCGCCGGCGCGCTGCCGGAACGAATCGTCCACAATGACACCAAGCCTGACAACATCCTCTTCGCCGCCGGCGGGAACCGCGCCACCGCAGTCATTGACCTCGACACCGTCATGCCCGGCCTCTCCCTCCATGACTTCGGCGACATGGTCCGGACCATGGCCTGTGCGGACACGTCCGCCGGCATGGGCTTTCTTCCGGATTTTTTCGCCGCGCTAACAGAGGGCTGGCTCGGCGCGGCGGCGGGCCGGTTCACCGCGGCGGAGGTCGAACATCTGCCGGTGGCCGGCCAGATCATCACCTGCGAACTGGGCGTCCGCTTCCTGACCGATTACCTGCTCGGAGATGTCTATTTCCGGACACAACGACCCGGGCACAATCTCGACCTAAACTACCCCCAGTGATGGTATCTACGTTGGGAGGGGGATGGTCACCGCTTCCAGGAGGGTGCGGTTGCGTTTGGAAATTTCCAGAAGGATGCGTTTTCCAGAGCGGGTGCGGA
>CAITSE010000074.1 GCA_903894975.1 uncultured Lentisphaerota bacterium | reverse complement strand
TCAGGGTTCAGGAGGCAGAGTCTGCTGGATGTACAACACTTTCACAATCTGACAGTTGCTTTCACGGCCCTGAACCCTGAACCCCGCTTTTGCCTTGCGGCACTTCTGCAAGAGCCTTATATAATAAAGATAGGTTATTAACCCGATTCGTCCATGCTTGAAAATGACTTCTACATATATAAAAAAGACTAAAAGAAATGAACTTCACCAGCCGGCGGCGCCGGCGCCGGCGGGGGCGCTGCTGCTGCGTCGGATCTGGGCGGTGCGCGCCGGCGGTGCCTATGCCAACCGCCGCCCCGGCGGCATGACGGATGACAGCCTGATTCTGCTGCGGACCCTGGCCGGGGCAGGGGAGGTTGAACTGGCCGGCGGCCGGCGTCTGAGTTGCGGCGCCGGCACCTTGGCGCTGTTTGCGGGATCGAAGGTGCGGTATTATGGCTGCCGCGAACCGGACTGGAGGTTCTGGTGGTGCGAATGCGAGCCCGGCAGTACCCCGCTCTTTGCCCCGGGCGGCGTGTTCCGTATCCCGGTCGCGCCCGGCGAGGCCGGGGAACTGGACGAATGCGCCGGGTTGCTGCGCGGCGGCCGGGGAACCGCAGCGGAGGCGTCCGCGCGTCTGCTCCTGCTCTGTCATCGTTGGCGGCGGACCTCGACCGACCGTGCCGGTCGCCGGTGTGGCCCGGCCGCGGCGGAACGGTTGGCGCCGGTTCTCCGGCTCATGCAGGAGACCGCGGCCCGGCCTTTGCCCGTGCCCCGTTTGGCGGCCGGCCTGCACGTTGGCGCGCACCGTTTCCGGCTGCTGTTCCGGCAGGGGCTTGGCTGCACGCCCAAGGCGCATTACGAAAACCTGCGCCTGGCCCGGGCCGCGGAATGGCTGCAGGGCGGCGCCCCGGCCAAGCTGGCGGAAATCGCGGCGGACCTCGGCTACTCCAGCGCGTTTCATTTCAGCCGTGCTTTCAGCCGCCGCTTCGGCGTTCCGCCCGCCCGGTTCCGTTCCGGGTGACGGTTCCGCGCCTCCGCGTGAGAAAGAAAGCTTGCCGCGAAAGCGGGAACTCCCGGCGCGGGCCGTCGGGAGCCGGCCTCACGGAGCGGGCAGCAGTGTCAGCACGCCGAAGGCGGTGGGGCGCCAGACCGGATCCAGGCCGCTGCCCCAGGAGAGATGCGCGGCGCGGCCCCGGCCGTCGTTGTCGTTGAGCTGGAGCGAGCAGCCCAGTTTGGTCCCGGTACGGCCGGTGAGGCCAAGTTCACTCCAGGGCAGGCGGGCTTCATAGAAGGTGCGGGTACCGTCGCGGCGGATCGCCAGTTCGTAGACGGATGAATCTTTCGCCAGTTGTCCGGAACTCAATCCGCCGCAATGGGTTGCCGGCCGGTAGAGCGTATGCTTGCCGCTGCCGCCGCCGGGCGCGGCCGGAGAAAGGTAGTAGGCGTAAGCGCGGGCATCATCACCGGCGGCGCGGTTGCCGGGATGCAGGGCCAGGACCAGGCTGTCGCTTTCCGGGGTGCGGTCGCCGGTGGCCGGGGCGTTGAGCACGTCATCGGTCACCCAGGCGGCCAGGTATAAGTTCCGGTCATCCCAGGCAAAGCGCACTACGCCGCGCAGGTTTTCCGCCGCCCATTTCCAGGCGGGGTCGTGGATCGTGGTCTGGCCGGGGCCCAGCAGCGGGATGGGCGCGTCCGCCGCCCAGTCGGAAAGATCGCCGTCGATGACCGGGGCCCTGACGACCTGCATCGCTTCAGCCGCATACGCCGTGCCCTCGTAGAGCGTCACCCGCAGGTTGTCGTAGAGCGCTTCGCCGTTGCCCTTGGCCACCGGGACAAAACTGGCCTTGGCCAGATTTTCCGGGGCGCGGTAGACGCAGGAAACAAACTGCCAGTCCGGGGAGTTGGAGCCGGCGGAAAAGACCTGGGGCGTGAAAAGTGATTTGGCGGGGCCGTGGGTGAATTTCTGGTCGATGTTGCTGCCTGCCGCCTTGTCGCGGTTTTTGATCCAGGCGGTGTACAGGTAGGATTTGCCACCGGCCAGATCCAGGGTCTGGGCGGCCCGTTGCCAGCCGGTGCTGCCGTTCATGCGCAGGACCCGGCGGCCCAGGCCTTCCTGAAAATTTTCCGGGGCCACAGCCTGAGAGTTTTTATCCAGGCTCCAGGCCTGGGGCCGGCCGGTCGCGTCCACCATTTCGAAGCCGCTGTTGGCCAGGAGGTTGCCCAGTGTAAGGGGATCGCTGACGGCGAGGGTGAACGGGAGGATGACTTCGGGCAAGCGGGTGTTTTCGAAACGGCAGACGACTTGCAGGCGGTGTTCCGCCGCCGGAGTGTCCGCGGCCGCGCGGAAGGGGATTTCCACCCATTGGGTTTCACCGGCGGCGAGGGTGAACGGCACAGGCGCCGCCGCCGGCCAACCGGCCGGCAGGGTGGCGGTTAAGGTGCCGGTCAAGGGGTGGTCGGAGCGGTTGTTCAGGTGCAGGCGCAACTGGTCTTCCCGGCCCGCGAGCAAGGCCACCTGACGGGTCAGCAGTTCCGGGACGGTATAAGTCCGCAGCACGTCAAGATCTCCACCTTCGACCCATTCGGCCTGTTCGCCCAAGGGCAGGGCGACGGCGGGGCCGTTGGCCGTCACGCGGTTTTCCTCGCCCTGATCGTCGGTCACGACCAGAGCGTTGGCGCCCGCCATCAGGGGGACCGAGGCGCCGGCGGTGCGGGCCTTGGGCGCCACCAGCACGGCGTGGTCGCCCACGGCAAAAAGATGGAAGGGGCCGTCGTCGCCGAGGCGGAAACTGCCCTGGGGCACGGCCCGGTGCAACTTTGCCGCCATCACGGCGAGGGTGGCGGCCACCGGGCGCGGTGTGAGATCCTCATAAGCGTAGTCCCAGTTGCCGGCCGGATCGCCGCTGCCGCCGAAGTAGAGGATGCATGCGGCGCCCGCCGCCAGTTCGTCCGGCCAGTGTTCCATGATCCAGTCGCGCTGTCCGCGGTAGGCCAGAGCTTCCGTGAGCGGCATCTTCCAGGTACTGATCCCATGCGCGGTTTCGTTGTCCCAGACGATGCCGGCTTTGATTCCGGCGGCCTCAAGATCGGCGCGTGCCTCCAGAATGCCGCTGCCGCTGCCGTAATGGATGGGCAGCACGTCGACCTGTTTGGCCACGCCCGCGGCCAGCAGGCCCAGGCGGAAATTGCGTGGCCATAGCCCGCCGGCCAGGGCGGTCTGTATCGCCGGATCTTCGGCCTTGGCCGCCTCGGTGCCGATGCGGCAGAACGCTAGATAGGTGTTCACCGGATCCTTGGCATCGCCGGGGACGATTTCGTTGAGCCATTCCCAGCCGGCCACGCGCCCGCGCCAGCGGCGGGTCAGGGTGGTGACGGTGTCGCGCCAGGCGGCCTCGTCAAAGGTGAACGGCTGGAAACGGACGGAGGTCCCCTCGCGCATGACCCAGGGCGGCGGGTCGACGAGGCAGAACCACGAGATGATGCCGTGGGCTTTGGCCTGGTCAAGGGCGCGGTCCCAGCCTTCGAGCCGCCATTCGCCCCGGGCCGGCTGGAGGTTGTTCCAGGAGACGAACATGCGGCAGGTGGTCAGGCCCATCCGGCGGGCCATGTCCATGCTCTGGTCAAGCCGTTCCGGCATGGCCGGCCGGACAATGTGATGCATCCCGAAACGGGTGGGTTCGCCCCGGGTTGCCGCCAGGACGTCGGGAATGCGGCCGAAGGTGGTGTTTACGGTTTCCCCGCCGGCGATGGCAACTTCCAGGCCGAAGACGCCGCGGGCTTTGACGTCGAGGTCCAGCGGCACCTGCTGTCCGGTTCCGGTCACGGTGAAGGCCGCGGTGCCGGTCGCGACCGCCGCGCCATCGCGGCCCAACACGCGCCAGGCGGCGGTCATGGCCGTGCCCTGGGGGATACGGGTGCCCGGGGTCAGGGTGAAGCGCACGGGTTGGTCGTAGGTGAAGAGATTGCCGGGCACGCCGCTTTCGAGCGTGAACCACGGGTTGGCGCGGCGCAGGGGGCCGCCGCCCTGGCGCACATGCCAGGGCCAGGTCTTGCCGCCGGCCTCGCGGAACTGGGCTAGCCAGAGGATGCTGTTATGGGCGAACAGCTTGGGCGTTGTGAATTTGAAGACTTGCCGGCCGCGGCCGGGTTGCACCGTCACCTGGGCGTTGAGCCCCGGGTAGTCCACATGGTGGCGGGTGGTCTCGTACTTGCCATCGGGCAAATCAATCCAGGGCCCATGTCCCTGCAGGCTGAGCACGGCGTCCGGGCCGGCGGTAAGCTCGTATTCCACCGTCACTTCAAAGGGTTGGCCTTCGACCAGTTCGCGCGCCACGACCGTTCCGTCGATGTGGATCCAGCTCAGGCGGGTGCGATCGTCCGCCGGCTCGGCGGCCATGGCGGAGACGGTGATCAGGGTCAGCAGGGAGAGGAGCAGGAACGGGCGCATGGCTGAACACTCGGGGTGTGGTGATGGAGGCGCTTTTACTCTAGACAAAGAGCCGGCGGTGTCATCCAGGTGGCAACAACTCACCGTCGCCGCTTTCCGACAGAGTCCGGAGCGGCGGCCGCGAGGATCATTTTCGCTGAGAATGCGCCCACCGACCGTCGCCCGCGGGCTCTGCCACGGAGTGGGTTATCCGTTCTTGCGCCGTCGCAGAAGCAAGACGGCGCTGCCCAGGCCGAGCAGGGCCAGGGCCGCGGGTTCGGGCACGGCCACAGCGAATTCGCTGTTGTGGTCGACCACGGCCCAGACCGTGTTGGCGTTCGTATCCCGTCCCCAGTTGCCTAACGTCAGATTGTTGTCATACCCGCCCAAGATTGGCGAACCTTCGGGGCCGGTATATCCGTTGCCGTAGATGGCGTTTACCCACTGGTTGGAGCCGGACATCCAGTACATCAGCCTGGCATTGGCATCATTGAGTGTGCTGTCGGCATAGGTCATCTGCAGGACATACAGGTTGGCGGCGCCGGTGCCGGCCAGGTCCAAAACGTCCGTGACCACCTGGCTGTTGCCATGCCTGTCGTTGGTCCAGGAACTGATTACGGCGCTGGCTCCGACCGCGGTGCCGGAAAGCAGGCTGGCGGTGGAGAGTCCGATGGCACCGGTGCCGGCACGCTGCCAGCCGCGGAAGCTGCTGCCGGCGGCGAAGTTGGACGTCAGCGCGCCGGTGGAAGCCCGCAGCCGCACACTTGCGGCGGTGCCGGTGATATTGATCACGTTGGCGATGTCGTAGGCGGTCAGGTCCAGGATACCCCCTGACACCGTCACCGTGCCCGTGCCGAAAGCGCCAGCGTTTCCGGCTTTCAGGCCGCCGCTGCTGACTGTGGTGGCGCCGCTGTAACGGTTGTTGGCCGACAAGGTTAGAGTGCCGGTGCCGATCTGTGTGACCTGGCCGATGCCGCTGATGGTGTTGCTGAAGAGGACATCATCGGACCGGTTGAAGGACAATGTCGCAAAATTGGTGACATTGGAGGAAACCGCACCGGTGGTTCCGCCCTTGCCGATCTGGAGCGTGCCCTGGTTGATCGTCGTGGTACCCGTGTAGAGGTTGGCCGCGGTGAGAGCCAGTGTGCCGGAACCGGTTTTAGTCAAGCCGCCGCCGTTTGTCACATTGATTGGCGCGGCAATCGTGATGGTGCCTGAGGAGTACGCCACCGTCACGATTCCTTCTCCGTTGCCCAGGATAAGGCTCGAAAACCCGCTGCCGATGGTGTGACTCATATTCACGTTACTGGAAAAGCTGGCGATCGCGCCGCTGTTGACCGTCAGGGGATTGGCGTTGGTGCTGTTGAGGGTGGCGTTCGTTCCCCCAGAAAACTGGAGTGAATTCACAGTAATTCCCGCGGCATTGGTCAGCGTGAGAGTCGAGGCGACCCTGGCGTTGTCTGGGGCGGCCGCGGTGGTGTACCCGCTGGTCAACGAAGTAGACTCGCCAGCGATGAGTTGGCGCAAACCCAAGGTCGTGTCGTAGGTGAGGAAACTGGCGCCAACGCCGGAGAGGGACGTGTCGCCGGTGAGGTAGGGAACAATCTTGAGACCTTGGGTGGTATCGTTGCCGGCCCCGTTGTTCAGAACATTGGTTCCCACAAGCCCCAGCGACGCACCGCCATCCGTAAAGGTGACGCGACTGGCGCTGGCGCTTGTCGCCATGGTGAGGTTTGAGCCCCGGATGAGCGTGGTGCCGTTATTCGCCCGGGAAAACACTCCTGCGGCCAAGGTGGTCAAGCGATCTGACGCAGAGGTAATAGTTACGATCGAGGGGCCTTCGCCAATTCCAAACGTGCCAATGGTTTCGGTCGTATTCGCGGAGGCGTTGGCGGTCAGTGTGAGCGTGCTGCGGCTGAGTGTCACCGTGCCGGTGTCTTTCAGGCGATCGATATTTGCCGCGGTGTAGTCCAAATTTAACGTGCTGGTATTGAGCGAGATGCGGGGAGAGTTGTTGATCGCACCGCTTGCGCTGTTGATTGTGAGCGTGGCGCCGCTAACGGTGGTCGCGCCGGTGTAGGTATTGCTGCCACTGATGGTGAGTGAACCACCGTTAACGGTGATCGCGCCGGTGTACCCGTTGTTGCCGCTGAGAACTAAGGCGTTGACGCCGTTCTTGGTCACGTTTGTGACATTGGCGCCAAGGGTGGCGATGGTGACCGTGCTGGCTCCGGATGAGCCCTTGGTGCCGTCAACCGTGAGGGTACCCTGATGGTTCAACGATGTCACGGTGATGGTGCTGGCAGCCGTAGTTTGATTGTTAGTAATCAGGGAAACGTTGCCCGCACCGGTGATGGCGCCACCCAAAGTTGCGCCCGATTTATCCGCAAGCACGGTCAAGTCATGCCCGGCCATGTCGATCGCACCGGCAAGAGTGAGCGTCCCGGCAGCGGAGCTTGTGACCGCCAAGTTGCTTCCCATGATGACATTCGGATTGATCACCAACCCGCCGACATTGTTGTTCAGGATCTGGGCGCCGCCCGTGCCGTTCAGGGTCAGCGAATAATTATTGCTGTCCGCGGCAATTGTCCAGACTTTGTTGCCGCTGTTGCTGATGACGCCCACGGTCGCGGTGGCGATGTTCAGCGTAGTCGTGGCAACGAAACTGTTGCTGACATATTTAGCACTGTCATCCATGGCGGTGGGATACCCGGCGGAACTTCCGCTCCAGTTGGCGCTGGTCCAGTTGTTCTTGATATTGTTGGTCCAGGTAAAAACCCCGGCCTGGGTGACTTCCGCGTACATGGCGGCAGCGATTGCGGTCAGCGCCAGCAATCGGGCGGTGGTGGTTCGGGTTGTGGTCATGTGCGCCTTGCTCCTTTTTCGTGTGGGATCTTATGATTGCGGGTGGTGTCTGAAGATAGGCATGATCGGGTACGGGCTGGTTCGAATTTCAGCGGGTTTTTGGGGCTTTTCATCAACCGGTTGATAGGGTGGCAAAAACATCGTGTCCAAAGGACTGCCGAGACATGGGATCACAACCCAAATTCGTCCCGTTCCTTGTAAGCAAACACATCGGCCTGGGCGGCGGTAACCGCCTCAACATGTCCGTCACAAAAAAGCATTTTTCCCAACACGGTGTAATGAGGTCTGAATTCTTGAAAACCGCCGCGACCGATATACCAGGAGGTGGTGTCACAGGCAAGCCGGGTTTGGCTCGGGCCGCGCAGGATGCCGATGTTGACGCATCGCCACATTTCACCCTCCTGTCCGCCATTGCCCGGCGGCAGCAGTTCGTTGATGCCATAATTGCGCCAGCAGAGCGAACTATTCCATCCCGGTGTCACCGGACAATCGAAAATGGAGTTGAGAAAGGCCGTGTTGCCATAGCTGATCGGCGTCCCGCCCTTCATGTGCGCCAGGAGCAGGGTGGGCCAATACGAGGTTGAGCCATTTACCGTCATTCTGGCCGGAGGGAATTCGCCATCGTTGTCGCCGGCATAGTCGAAGAAGGCAATCCCTACCTGTCTCAGATTGGCAACGCAGGAAGCTTCCTTGGCCGTCCGTTTGGCCTGCTGGAGCGCCGGCAGCAGCAGGGAGGCTAAAACGGCGACGATCGTGATCACCACCAGCAGTTCGAGCAGCGTGAACGGCTTTCCTCCGGGCGCGCCCAGCCCCGGCCGGAGACCGGCCCGGGACCCCGCAGCGGCGTAAAATTGGTTGAAATTGGCCATGCCCAAGCATTTTCAGGTTTATCTTGAAAAGAGACTTCCCTGCTTCAATCAACCGGTTGATGAGAGAAAATACCATAAGGGCAGGGATTGTCAAGGATGCCGGGCGTTTTTTCTAATGACGCTCACGGGTTGGCCGGCGTCAGGTCGATGGGGCCGCAGTCCGGCTTGGCCTTGACGAGCGCGAAAGGGATGCCTGCATGTGTAATGCGCTCGGCCGGGATGGCGCCGCCCGCCTGGCTGGCGCGAACCGTTTCCCAACGGCTTGGCAGGCGGATCTTGACTGTCAGCGGGTAGTCGAATCGCTTCGGATCCATCTCGCTGGTCAGCATCAGGGAGATTCGCTGTTCGTCGGCGCGGAGGGTTTTGACCGTGGCGGTGTCGCGCTCCTGCCCGTAAAGCGCCGCGTCGAGGAACGGCGCGGGCCACAGGTCTTGGCGGTTTGCCGTGATCCAGTCGAACAGCCGGGTCACGTTTGCCGGGGTGTGAGTGGTCGTCGCGCCGGGTTTGTTGTCGAGGTGGTGGAATCCCAGTACGCACCAGCCGCGGTAGTAGGTTTTCTGGTAGGGCTTGGTCGAGTCCGGATTGATGATCAGGGTGATGTCGTTCCAGGGGGACTTTTCGGAATCGCCGAGGTTGATGCTGAAGCAGCAGTTGACGGCCATATAAGCGATCTTGTTGGCCTGATTAAGATAGCCCTGGACACCCCGCGCCGCGGCGTATTGTCCGGCGGCGACGTCTTTGCTGTTGGCTTTCTGGCGTTCGTCTCCGGTGCCGGGGTAGGCGAGGGCTCTAGTCCTTTGGCCGGGCAGCATTTCGTCAAGAGTTCGCGGCGATTCCGCATACTCCCACGCAATTCCCTTCCAGTCCGGCGAACGCATGCCGCCCAAATGTGTCACGGTGTGCGACTGGAGCGAATGCCCTTGAGCCTTCACCTGCTTCCACAGTTCCCAGGTGCCGGCAAGGCCGGAGTCTTTCTTGCCGATGCCACCGGTGACCAGGAACCAGGTAAGCTTGACGTCGTGTTTTTGCGCCAGGGCGAGCCAGAACGGAACGTCCTGAGCTTCGTTGTCATCGATCGTGAGGCTGATCGCGGCAAGTTTGTCATCCTCCCACAGGCACACTGTCGCCTCGCCTGACGTGGCGGGCCAAACCCGGTCTGTCAGTGGGAACCGTGGTTTTCCGGGCGGGAGTGCAAGATTCTGCCACTTCAGGGATGGTGTCGGCAGGGGCTCGACTCGCGTAAGATTGTCGCCGGCCGCATACGCCATCGCCCCCGGGCAAGCCATGACCAGCAGGAATCGTACGAAAGGCAGTTTCATGGCGGATTTTCCTAGTCAAAAAAAGATAAAATTCGCTGCCTGAGTTGGGATGACGGTTCGCGCGCCGGCTGGCTGTGATCAGGGGATGCCTGCGGAGGATTTCCGGGCATGGATCACCGGTTCGACGTTGATCGAAGCGGTCGGCTCCCCCTGGAGCCCGCTCATCAGCATCCGCATGGCCTGATGTCCGCGAAGGACAAACTCTTGTGAAACCGAACTGAGCGGAATGATGGTGTATCGGCAGAACGGGGCATTGTCAATGCCGATGAGTTTCACTTCCTGCGGCACCTTTCTTCCATTTTCCATGAGTAGGTTCAGCGCCGCGGCGGCATGCTGGTCAGAAAGACCGACGATGCCGTCAAATGCAACCCCGCTGTCAAGTAGCGCCTGGATACCTTTTCTGCCTTCGTCGTAGTTGAGGTGGCGGAGGTCCGCCACGAGTGTTGGCTCATACGGCAGGCCGACCTCCCGCAAGGCTTGGCAATAGCCTTCGAAGCGCAGGACGGGCGCACTTCCGGGCATTCCCCGGGGCATCCGCAGGTGAACGATCCGGCGGCATCCCCGGTCAAACAGGTGCCGGGTGGCCAACCGGCCCACGTCAATCTGGTTCATTCCCATGTTGGGGAAGTCTGGGTCGATCTGTCTGTCATGGATGGTGACCCCGGCAGGCCGCGTTCGCGCATCTCCGTCAGATCCCCGAGCAGTTCCGTATGCGGCAGACCGCCCATGATCACTCCGTCCACGGCGTTGCAATGGACTTCCGGAACGAAGGCGTGGAACTCCTCCGGCGTCTGGTAATACAGGATCATCAGCCGTTGATGGAACTCCGCAGCCTCCGCGGCGATGCCGGCCACCATTTCCTCGACGATCTCGCTGCCCTCCGCACCATGGCGGTGAACGCAGACGGCAATGACGTGCTGGCGGCCGGTTCGAAACGCCGCGGCCAACTGGTTCTTGCGGTAATTCAGTTCCCGGGCTTTTTCGTGGATGGCGCGGATGGTGGATTCCTGCGCGCCGGTGGTGCCGAGTTTTCCGCTCAACACTTTGCTGGCCAGTGAAACGGAAATGCCAAGATCTTCCGCGATACGCCGGAGGCCGACCGCCCGTCGTGGTGACGCTTTGGGCTTGTTCATACCCGAACCTTTTTCAATAACGTAATAATATAGCAGGATCATACCGTGCCCCCGCGGTTTGTCAACCGGTTGATCTGTGGTGGCGAAAAAGCTTGGCATCCCGGCGGGCCGCGCTATCCTATCGTGTGCCTTTCACAAAAGTGTGGGGGAGTCGTGATCTCCAGCATATATTGGGAATTCACATGATGAAACAGACCCGCTCCGAGTCCGGCATGGATTTCCGCCGGGATACGCTGGTCTGGTGCTTTTCTTCCCTGGGCATCCCGGAGGCCACCCTGCCCGAACTGCTGGCGCTCGCCGACCGTTGGCACATTCCGTACCTGGAACTGCGCACGCTTAACGGCGGGCTGGATCTGGCCGGGGGACTGGAGGCTTATCATCGGGAACAGCCGGAAGCGTTCGCGGCACTTGCGGCGTCCGGCCGGATCAAGGCGCTCGATACCAGCTTTGCCCTGGTCGGCGGCACGCCGCAGAACTGGGAGGATTTCCGCCGCCTCGCCGGCTGGGCGGACCGTTTGGCCAGCCCGTACCTGCGGGTTTTCGGCGGCTTCGATTTCCAGTGTAACAACCTCGCGGACAAATTGAAACAAGCGGCGGAAACCCTGCAGCGCTGGCAGGAAATGCGGGCGCGGGACGGCTTCGCCTGCGAGTTGGCCGTGGAGACCCATGACGGGATGTCATCGCTCGCGCGCTGCCGGGAACTGGCCACCCTGTGGGGACGGAGTTTCCCCATCGTCTGGGATGCGCATCACACCTGGTGCGTGGCCGGCGAGCGCTTTGACCAGACCTTTGGCCTGCTGGAGGACGGCAGCATCGTGCATCTCCACGTCAAAGACAGCGCCGTCGGCCCCGACGGGAAACGCGCCGGCGTCCTGTCGGGCCGGGGCGACGTGCCCATTCCCGAGTTGCTTGCCATGCTCCGCCGCGAAAAGTTCCGCGGCCCGGTGTCGCTGGAGTGGGAAAAGAAGTGGGAGCCGCACCTGCCGGAACTGGCCGAAGCCCTGGCCGCCACGGCGGAACACTGGCTGCCTTAGCCTGATCTATTCATGAGATGAAAACCGTTTCTGCCACAAAAGAGCACAAAGAAACACAAAGGTGGATGGCGCATTTTTTTGTGTACCCTTGTGATCTTTTGTGGCTATTCCGGCAGGTTCGTGAATAATTCAGGTTAGCATGAATGATTCCCAAATATTGAACATTCAACATCCAACCTTCAACCTTGAATCCCGCATGAATTCACAGGGTCGCTCTGGATTCGATGTTGGATGTTCAATGTTGAATGTTGGACGTTCGTATTCAATGAGTAACCGACTTGATCCTGATCGCTGTCGGCCCGGGAAGCGTTCCCCGGGGGCGGCGTGGCTTTTGCTCTTCCGTTTTCTGCTCTTTTCCGGCGTGTGGCTGGCCGCCGGTTGTGGACGGATCGCCGCTGCGGACTCCGTTCCGCCGGCGCCGGCCCGGCGCATTGTCTCGCTCTCGCCCAACCTGACTGAAATCATCTGCGCCCTCGGCGCCGGCGATCGCCTGGCGGGACGCAGCCGGGTCTGCGAGTATCCTCCGGAGATCATTGGGCGCGTACCTGTCGTCGGCGACTTCTGTCGGCCGTCCCTGGAAAAACTGGTGGCGGTGCGGCCGGACCTGGTCCTGCAGGTGGACTCTTCCGATCCCGCCCTGGATCGGCGCGTGGAAGAACTCGGCATCACTCGCAAAATCATTTCCTGCCGCACCCTGACGGAGATCCCGACCGCCATCCTGGAAGTCGGGCGCGCTATCGGTTGTGAAACCGCCGCGACGAAAATGGCGGCGGAATTCACCGCCGAACTCGCCCGTTGCCGCCGGGCGTTGCCGGCGTCCGGCCGCGCGCCAGGCGTCTTCATTGAAATCTGGCCGGACCCGCTGATGACCGCCGGGAAAAGCTCTTTTGTCGCTGAACTTGTGCGCCTGGCCGGCGGCCGCAATCTTGCCGATGATTTTGACCGCGATTACGCCGCGGTCTCCGCCGAATGGGTTCTGGTCCGCGATCCCGAAGTTGTGCTCTGCCTGAACGACGCCGCCAAAGCACCGTCCCAGACCGCGGCCTTTCGCGAACGCACCGGCTGGAACCAGCTCCGGGCCGTGCGCGACAACCGGGTGTTCGGCGGCTTCGACACCAACCTCCTGCTCAAGCCCGGCCCGCGCGTACTCCAAACCCTCCCCGCCCTCCGCGCCGCCCTCGGCACCGCACCGTCGCCGTAAGCGGTTAAGAGTCAGGGGATGGCATCCTCCCATCCCCCGACACCCCCTGGAGGGTGGCAGTGGCCACGTTTCCATTTGACAACAGCCGGACGTGGCGAAATCCGCTGGCGGAAGAGAACGTTGGCGAGAGGATCTCGTCAGGTGCCGCCAGCGAATTTCGCCCCGCCTGCTTTTTCAAAGCGTCATTGGTGCGTCATTGGTGTCAAACCTGTCTTTTAAGGCACGGTTACATGGTTTTTTAGTTCGGATGATCCTCTCACGCCACTCCGCTGTTACACCAATCCATTTTTTGCCCTATTTCCCTTCTTTTTCTTTTGCCTCTTGGATCAATTTTTGGAGGTCGGGCTTGGGCATGGTCCTTTTTTCCAACAAGGCGACTTTGGCTTCGTGATTGCTACCACCCGGTCGGGATCAATGGGATGCTCGCGAAGATTCGTTCCTGCCAGAGCCGTGAGGAACACGCCGGCCGGTAAGAGGATATAGTACAAAACTAGTTCGGCCGCCGGCCAAAAACTTTTCTTCGGAGAGTGAAAATTCATGAGCTTCCTGGACGAAAACTATCTGCTCGGCAACGCCACGGCGCGGGCGCTTTATGAGACCGTCGCCGGCCTGCCGATCATTGACGCCCACAACCACGCCGACGTCAAGGCCATCGCCGAAAATCACGCCAGCGCCGATCTCTGGGAGGCCGAGGCCGCCACCGACCATTACGTCTGGGAAATGCTGCGCAAGCGCGGCGTGCCGGAGAAATACATCACCGGCACCGAAGTCTCCAACGAGGAGAAATGGCTGTCCTTAAGCAATGTCTTCGAGGAATTTGCCGGCAGCCCCACCTTTGAATGGGTACACCTGGACCTGCGCCGCCGCTTCGGCATCGAGGAAGTCATCAGCCCCGCCACCGGCCGCAAGATCTGGGACGCCGCCCTCAAGCAGCTCAAGACCCCGGCCATGAAGCCGCAGGCCCTGCTTCAGGCGCAGAAGGTCGAACGGATGTGTTCCACGGACGATCCGCTGGACACCCTGGAGCACCACCGCGCCCTGGCCGCCAGCCCCATCGCCGGCGTGGTCCGCCCGACCTACCGTCCGGACAAGGCGATGAACATTTTCAAGCCCGACTGGAACGACTACATCGGCCGCTGCGAAACGGTCGCCGGCGCCAAGTTCCGCAACCTCGCCGAACTCCTGACCTTCCTCAAGGAACGGCATGATTACTTCGCCGCCAACGGCTGTGTGGCCAGCGACCATGGCGTGGAAACGCCCTGGGCTCTGGACGTGCCCTATGACGATGCCGACGCGCTTTTCCGCAAGGCCCGCGCCGGCAAGCCGCTCACCGCGGCGGAACAGCAGGCGTACATGTCCTTCCTCCTCCATTCTTTCGGCGCCATGGACGCCGAGAAGGGCTGGGTCTTCCAGCTCCATCTCGGCTGTGTCCGCGACATCCGTGGCAGCCTGTTTAAGAATGTCGGGCCCGACTCCGGCGGCGACATCTCAAACCACACCATCGACATCGTCGTGCCGCTCCGCGATTTCCTCAACCGCTTCGACGACCGGCTCAAGGTCGTGATCTACTGCCTCGAGCCCGGGCACCAGGCCACGCTGGCCGCGCTCACCCGCGCCTTTGGCGTTAAGGTCAGCCTGGGTTCGGCCTGGTGGCTCAACGACTCGCCCATCGGCATGAAACGTCAGCTCGAATACATCGGTTCCGTGGACCTGCTCTGGAACTCCGCCGGCATGGTTTCCGACTCGCGCAAGCTCATGAGTTACGGCTCGCGGCATGAAATGTTCCGGCGCGTCCTCTGCGACGTGGTCGGCGGCATGGTCGAGCACGGCCAGATTCCCACGACTCTCGCCGAACGCCTGGTTCGTCACCTTTGTTACCAACGTCCTCGCGACCTCTTTGGGCTATGATTCGGCGGGGGCGCAATTCACCACAAAAGACGGCCGCAAAAACCGCCACGATCCGCTGACCAGTCAGCCTCATTGGCGAGGATGCTTTTTTACGAGGGTGATTTGTTATGACTCTTTCCATTCACGAACCTGCCCGCGAGGTGCCGGTCACCGGCGAGTTTGACGTGGTGGTGGCCGGCGGTGGCATCGCCGGCGTTGCCGCCGCCGTGGCCGCAGCGCGTAATGGCGCCACGGTCTGCCTGCTGGACAAGGAGAGCGCGCTCGGTGGTCTGGCCACGCTCGGCAACGTCATCATCTGGCTGCCCATCTGCGACGGCCGTGGCCGTCAGGTCATCGGCGGGCTGGGCGAGGAACTGCTGCGTCTGTCCGTGCAGGAGCTCGGCAAGGATGATCCGGCGGCCTACTTCCGGCGCGTTCCCGCCTGCTGGGAACCCGGCGGCGACCCGGCGGAGCGCCGGCACAAACGGTTTCAGGCCGAGTTCAATCCCGCGTCTTATTTTTTCGCGCTGGAAAAATGGGTGACCGCCGCCGGCGTCACGCTGTCCTATGACACCCGGGTTTGCGACGTCCGCCGCGAGAACGACGTCCTCACCCATGTCCTGGTCGAGAACAAGAGCGGGCGCACGGCGATCGCCGGCAAGACCTTTGTCGACGCCACCGGCGACGCCGATCTCTGCCATTTCGCCGGGGAGGCGACGGAATCTTTGGATTCCAACGTGTTGTGCGGCTGGTACTATTATCTCCGCGAGGGCAAGCTGCACCTCAAGCAGTGCACCCATCCCTACAGTCCGCGCCTGACCCGCGAAGGCGGCGCCGGCCCGTTTTTCCGCGGCGACGACGGCCGGCAGGTGACCGACATGATCCTCGGCAGCCGCGAACTGGTCCGCCGCGATCTGGCCGCGATCCGCGCCCGGCATCCCGGGGAGGAAGTGCAGTTGTTCGCCCCGACCACCATTGCCTGCTTCCGCGCCTCCCGCCGTCTGGTCGGCGCGTTGTCTCTTGCCGAAACGCAGGTGCATGAATGGTTCGATGACACCGTCGGGCTCACCGGCGACTGGCGTCAAGCCGGCCCGGTTTACGCGCTGCCGTTGCGCACGCTCTGCGGGGTCCGCAACCGGAACCTGCTCGCCGCCGGCCGCTGCATCTCGGCGGAGGCGGCGGTTTGGGACGTCACCCGCGCCATTCCCGGGTGCGCCGTGACCGGCGAGGCTGCCGGCACTGCCGCGGCCCTGGCCGCGCAAGGCGCCGCCGGCGCGGTGGCCGGAGTGGACATCCGCCGCCTGCAGGACCAGCTCCGCCGCCAGCGCGGCCTGCTCGACCCCGCCCTGGTGAAGCCGGTCGCCTGATCGGTGCGCGAGCCGATTTGCCCGCGAAACACGCGAAAAAGCGCGAAAGTGATCGGAGCGTTCCATGTCGCGGCCCCTGACAACGCCGCGGAAACGTGGTGTAATCCCAATTACAGATCAAATTGATCATATACTAGTCACAAAGCCGCATTTTCAATTCAAAATTCATTAGCGTCCATTAGCGTTCATTAGCGGTTAAAAAAGAGAATGTTATATAATTATGCGGTAAAAATATGTTCCTTCTTCTTGAACCGCTAATAAACGCGAATGAACGCGAATAGTATCCCAGTTTGATTTTTAATTGGTATAACCACGTTCCTACACAACAAAACGCGGAATTTTTCGTTTTTCTGACTAGAAGAGAAAGGAAATTCCATCATGAACCTGAGACCGCTGATGCTGGCCGGAATGCTGACCGCTGTGACCACCCCCATGCCGGAAGTCTCCGCCGCGGCGTCCATTGCGTCCACAGAGTCCATAATGTCCATCGCGTCCTCCGGTGCCGTGGAAGAGTTCTCCATGGACTGGCGGGACGCGGCCCGGCAGCGGACGATTCCGGTGAAGTGGTACCTGCCGGCGGTCCGGCCCGGCGCCGCGGTAACGCCTGTGCCGGTGGTCCTGTTCTCCCATGGCCTGGGCGGGAGCCGCGACGGCTATGAATTTCTCGGGCGGTATTGGGCGGAGCACGGCCTGGCCGTGGTGCATCTTCAGCACCCGGGCAGCGACGAGTCGGTCTGGCGCGGGAAGGGGCTCGGGGCGCTGGTGGACTTGCGGCTCGCGGCGAACCTGGAGCAGGCCCGGGCGCGGATTGAAGATGTGGCCTTTGCGGTGGCGGAACTGAAGCGCCTGGTCCGGGAGGATCCCCGATTCCGGGGCCGGCTGGACCTGGAACGGATCGGCATCGCCGGGCATTCGTTCGGGGCGAACACCAGTCTGTGGACGGCGGCGGTAGCCGGCGGATTCCCGGTCCCCGGCGTGCCGGTCCTGCCGGAGATCAAGGCGGCGGTGATCCTCAGCCCGGCGCCGGTGGGGCCGGACGCCGTGTACCGGAGCATTCGGATTCCCTGCCTGCACATGACGGGAACGGAGGATCACAGCCCGATCCGCGATGTGACGCCGGCGCAACGGCTGGAGCCCTATGAACGGATCGCCGGCGTGCCGGAGTACCTGGTGATTTTCACCGGCGGCGACCACATGGTGTTCAGCGGCCGCGCCGGCACCGGATCCCAGCCGGCAAAAAGGCGGGAGTTGGACGCGCGCCTGCAACCGGCGATCCAGCAAACCTCCTTGGCGTTTTTGCAGGCATTTCTTCTGGAGGACAAACCGGCCAGGGCCTGGCTGGACGGGCAGGGCGCGGCATCGCTGGCGGGACTGATCGGCCCGCTCGGGGAATGCCGGCGGAAAGCCCCGTGAACGAAAAAACGGAAGAACGGAACGGGCTTCACGGCATCGCTGAACGCGGCGGGGATTTCGTTGACAGAGCGGTTTCCGGGGCTAAACTGGGCGGATTGTCGCGCTCTCCCCGGAGTCTGATCCGTGCAATCCCCTTTCTGGCAGCCTGAACTCGAAACCCTGTCCGCTGCCGATCTGGCCGCGCTGCAAGTGCAGCGGCTCCGCGCCACCATGGAGCGCGCCCTGCGCTCGCCCTATTACGGCGAAGCGCTGCGGCGGGCGAAGGTGACGCCGGCGGACATCCGCACCCCGGCGGACATCCGGCGTCTGCCCTTTACCACCAAGGCCGACCTGCGCGCCCACTATCCCTTCGGCTTTCTCACCATGCCGTTGCGGGAAACGGTGCGTCTGCACTGTTCCAGCGGCACCACCGGCAATCCGACCGTCATCTTCCACAACCGTCACGACCTGGATTCCTGGGCGAACCTGGTCGCCCGCTCTATGTACTGCGCCGGGGTGCGCGATGCCGACGTGTTCCAGAACATCTGCGGCTACGGCCTGTTCACGGGCGGCCTGGGCTTCCAGTACGGCGCGGAAAAGCTTGGCGCGCTGACCATTCCTGCCGGGGCCGGCAACAGCCGGCGGCAGGTCAAGCTCATGCAAGATTTCGGCACCACCGCCATTCACGCCATCCCGAGCTATCTGCCCCGGCTCTATGACGAGTTCGTTGAACTCGGTTTGGATCCGGCCCGGGACACGAAGCTGCGGATCATTCTCACCGGCGCCGAACCTCACTCCGAGGCGGCGCGCGGACGCATCGAGGCCATGTTTAAGTGCAAGGCCTACAATTCATTCGGGCTCAGCGAGATGAGCGGACCCGGTGTCGCCTTTGAATGTGAACGCCAGGACGGCATGCACCTCTGGGAGGACAGCTTTATCCTGGAACTGGTGGATCCGGAGACGCTGGAACCGGTGCCAGAGGGCGCCCGGGGCGAGCTGGTCCTGACCTCCCTTGACCGCGAGGCGATGCCGCTCCTGCGCTACCGGACGCGCGACCTCACCAGCCTGATCCCCGGTTCCTGCGCTTGCGGCCGCACCCACCGTCGTATCGCCCGCATCACCGGGCGCAGCGATGACATGTTCATTATCAAGGGCTGCAATGTGTTCCCGATCCAGATCGAGAAGATCCTGATGAACATTCCGGAGATCGGCAGCGACTGGTTGATCGTGCTGGACACGGTCGGGGACGGCGATGAGCTTATCATCCAGGTCGAGGTCAGTCAGGAGCATTTCACTGGCGATCTGGCGGTGCTGGCGCAGGTGCGGAAGCGGATTATCCACGAAGTGCGGGATGAGGTGCTGGTGACGCCGTCCGTCCACCTGGTCGAACCCGGAACCATGCCCCGGGCCGAGGGTAAGGCTCGGCGCGTCGAGGATCGCCGCCGCGACCGCGGCGGATAAGCTGAAACCGGCGCCTCTTGACCCTATCCCCCGGCTTCCCGGAGCCAGTCGCGGCAGGAGAGGACGCGGCCGCGATGGGCGGCCAGGATGCGGCGCAGGGCGTCCTGCATCCATGGTCCGCGGCGGCGGGTCATGAAACGGGGCCAGGGGCGCAGGTCGTCCGGCAGGCGGTCCGTCCAGATTTCATACGGGTGCAGGTAATAATGGACAGGGCCGGTGCGGCGCCACCACCAGAGGCCGAAGCGCGCCCAGGTCAGGCCGAAGAGCCGGGTGGCGATGGCGGTGCCGGCGGGGATTTTCAGGAGCGGCATGGAGTTGAGTGGCAATTCCCAGAGCGGGCCCGCCCCCGGTTCCTGGACGGTGGCGCCGATGCGGTAGGGGTGTTGGGGGCAGCGGCTCATGTCGGCGTATTTGCCGCGGAAGGCGCGGGCGGGGCAGACGCTGGAGTCGTAGAGGAAACCGCTTTCGCGCAGAACGTCCGCGAGCCAGGGTTGGACCACCAGGTTCGGGGCGCGGAAGCCCGTGACGGGTTGGCCGGTAAGCTGTTCGAGGCGGTCTTTGGCCTGGCCCAGGTCGCGGCGGAAGTCTGCGCGGGAATACCCGCTCATGTCGCAGTGAAGCAGGCCGTGGCAGGCGATTTCATGCCCGGCCGCGGCGACTTTTTTGACCAGTTCCGGATACCAGGCCGCGATTTCTCCAAGAATAAAAAACGTGGTTTGAACCCCTTCTGCGGCAAAGCATTCCAGGAGCCATTCCACGGCGGGAACGACATCGCCGCGCGGGCCGTCGCTGCGGTAAAACTCGGCAAAGAACGCGGCCGGCGTGCGCCAGCGCGACTTTTCGTAGCCGGTGGCCCAGCGGGCGTGAAACCATTCTTCCAGGTCGACGGACAGCAGCAGGGGATGAGGCGCGGCCATGGGCGCCGGTTGGAGGGTGGACGCGGTCATGTTTGGTCGGGGCGCTCCTTCCCCGAGCGCGGTGGCGGCCGGGATGGCGGCTACTATAAGCCCGGCCCGAACGGTCGCCGGGTACGGGTTGCAGAACTCTTGATGCGCAATCTGGTAATCTCAGGCGGCGTGGGTAAATTAATTCAAAAGTGTCTTTGAAGTAATGGTGGAGCGAGTAGGACAGGAACGGGAACCGTGAAGAAATTTCGTTTTGGATTGGTCGGTTGCGGGCGGATTTCCGAAAATCACATCCGGGCCTTCAAGGATCATCACGGTGAATGCGAACTGGTGGCGGTTTGCGACTCAGTTCCAGACCGCGTCCGGGCCGCGGCCGAGGCGGTCGGGGAAGCGGGCGGCCATCCGGTGACGCCGTACACGGATTACGCCGAGATGCTGAAGGTGGAGAAGCTGGATGCGATCTCGGTTTGCACCCCTTCCGGCATGCACGCCGCGCATGGCATTATGGCGGCGAACGCCGGTCTTCATGTCGTCACCGAAAAGCCGATGGCGATCACGCTGGAGCAGTGCGACAGCCTGATTCAGGCCTGCGACCGGAACCAGGTGCAGTTGTTGGTGGTCAAGCAGAACCGTCTGAACACGACCATGCAGTTGCTGAAGCGCGCCATCGACAAGGAACGGTTCGGACGCATCTACGGGGCCTACGTCAACGTTTTCTGGCAGCGGCCCCAGAGTTATTATGACCAGGCCAAATGGCGCGGCACCTGGGAATTTGACGGCGGCGCTTTCATGAATCAGGCCAGCCATTATGTGGACGCGTTGCACTGGCTGATCGGCGAGGTGGACAGCGTGATGGCCTTCACCGGCACCCTGGCCCGCCGGATTGAGGCGGAGGACAGCGGTTCTGCCATCTTCCGGTTCCGCAACGGCGCCATCGGCTCCATGAATGTTTCCATGCTGACCTATCCGAAAAATATGGAAGGCTCGATTACCATCATCGGAGAAAAGGGCACGGTGAAGCTCGGCGGCATTGCGGTGAACAAGTTCGAGAAATGGGAGTTCGCCGAATACGACGACGATGACAAGCTGGTGATGGAGTCGAATTACGAGCCGCCCAACGTCTACGGCTTCGGGCACACCGCCTATTACAAGAATGTGCTGGATGTCTTGCGGGGCCGGGGCGAGGCGAACACAGACGGGCGTTCGGGGCGCAAGAGCCTGGAATTGATCCTGGCCGTCTACAAGTCGGCCCGGGATCGCCAGCAGGTGGCGTTGCCTCTGTAGCAGGTCTGATCCAAATCTTCCGCAGCCAGATGCATAAAAACGGACACCGGTGGCAATGGCCGATTATTTCAAGCATGAATCCGCGTATGTGGACGCTGGTGCGGAGCTCGGTCCCGGCACGAAGGTGTGGCATTTCTGCCACGTCTGCGCTGGCGCCCGGATCGGCGGCCGCTGCATCTTCGGGCAGAACGTGTTCATTGCCGATGGTGTGGTGATCGGCAACAACGTCAAGATTCAGAACAACGTCTCGGTGTACACCGGCACGGTGCTGGAGGACGATGTGTTCCTCGGACCTAGCTGCGTGTTGACGAATGTGACGAATCCGCGCTCGCAGGTCAACCGCCATTCGTTGTACGAAAAAACCGTGTTGCGGCGCGGCGCGACCGTCGGCGCCAATGCCACCATTGTCTGCGGCGTGGAAATCGGGCGTTATGCCTTCATCGCGGCGGGCGCGGTGGTGACGAAGAGCGTGCCGGACTATGCGCTGATTCAAGGCGTCCCCGGGCGGCAGGCCGGCTGGATGAGCCGCCACGGCGTGAAGCTTCCCCGGCCCGGCGCTGACGGCCTCATGCTCTGTCCCGAGAGCGGTTTCCGTTACCGCGAGACGGCGCCCGGCGTGTTGTGCTGCCTTGATCTTGACGAGGATTCTCCGCTGCCGGCCGGCCTTTCCCAAGGAACGCGCTTTTACGACGAATTCAAACCGTGCCAGCCCGAGCCGGGGTGAAAATGCCGCAAGCGATGAAAATTCTCACGGTGGTTGGAGCCCGGCCGCAGTTTGTGAAGGCGGCGCTTCTGTCCCGCGCCCTGCGGGCCGCGGGGCTGCGGGAGTGCCTGGTGCATACCGGCCAGCATTATGATTTCCATATGTCGGAGGTGTTTTTCCGCGAGCTGGAGATTCCCGCGCCGGAGGTGAATCTGGAGATTGGCTCCGGATCACACGGGGAACAGACCGGGCGGATGCTGATCGCCCTGGAGCCGGTGGTGCGCGAGCAGAAACCGGACATGATTCTGGTGTATGGCGACACCAATTCGACGCTGGCCGGCGCCCTGACGGCAGCCAAGATGCGGATTCCGCTGGCGCATGTCGAGGCCGGGTTGCGCTCCTTCAACCGCGCCATGCCCGAAGAGCACAACCGCGTACTGACGGACCACTGCTCCGACCTGCTCTTTTGTCCCACGCAGACGGCCGTGGAAAATCTGGCGCGGGAAGGCATCACCAAGGGTGTGCATCGGACCGGGGATCTGATGATTGATGTGTTGCGGAAAATGGCGCCCGTGGCGCGTGCGAACTCCACCATGCTTTCCTCCCTCGGCCTGCAACCGGGGCGGTTCCTGCTGGCCACCGTGCATCGGGCGGAGAATACGGACGCTCCCGCCCGCCTCGCCGGCATCATGGCGGCCCTGGCGGAGCTTGCCACGGCAGAGCCGGTGGTCGTGCCGCTGCATCCGCGCACACGGAAGCTCCTTGCCGCCCAGGGAGGACTTCCCCCGCAGGGAGGCAATCTCAAGATCCTCGAGCCGGTCGGATATCTGGACATGCTCATGCTGGAGCAGTCGGCGCGCCTGATCCTCACTGATTCTGGCGGCGTGCAAAAGGAGGCCTACGATTTCGGCGTCCCCTGCATCACCCTGCGCGATGAAACCGAGTGGGTCGAAACTGTGGCCACAGGGTGGAACGTCCTCGCCGGCGCGGACTTCGCAGGTATTCTCACCGCTGCCCGCACCCCCGTTTCGCCCCCCCCCCGCCCCCCGCTTTTTGGCACCGGCCATGTGGCGGAGGCGATGGCCTCGCTTCTCCGTCAGTAACAACCCTGATTTTCTACACAAAGGACACCTAAACACCATGGATATCCGCAACAAACGAATCCTTGTCATTGGCGGCGCCGGCCTGATCGGTTCCCATGTGGTCGAGGAACTGCTGAAGGAATCGGTCAAGGAGATTGTGGTTTATGACAACTTTAGCCGAGGCTGTCGTGAAAACCTGGCCGAGGCGTTGAAAGATCCGCGGGTTTCCATTTTCCCCCTCGGCGGCAATGTGTTGGAGCGGGACATTCTGGATCGCGCCGTTGAAGGCGCCGATGCCGTGGTGCATCTCGCCGCCCTCTGGCTGCTGCACTGCCATGAATTCCCCGAATCCGCCTTTGAGACCAATGTCCGTGGCACCTTTAACGTCCTTGAAGCCTGCCGCAAACACAAGATCCAGAAACTGGTGTACTCTTCCAGTGCCAGCGTGTATGGCGATGCCGTTATGGAGCCCATGACGGAAGACCATCCCTACAACAACTGGACCTTTTATGGCGCCACTAAAATTGCCAGCGAACACATGATGAAGGCCTATCACAAGCGGTACGGATTGAATGGGATCGGGTTGCGCTACATGAACGTGTACGGCCCGCGGCAGGACTACAAGGGCGCCTATATTGCCGTGATGATGAAAATCCTTGATTGCATCGACAGCAATCAGCAACCGGTCGCTTTCGGCGACGGCTCCCAGGCCTATGATTTTGTGCATGTCACGGATGTGGCGCGCGCCAACGTCTGCGCCCTTAAGTCGGACTGCAACTTTGGGTTCTTTAATGTCGGCCGCGGCATCAAGACCAGCATTAAAGAGTTGGCGGAACTGCTCCTGCGCCTGAATAACCGCTCCGACCTTGGAATCCGCTTTGAACCGGCAGGGCAAACCTTTGTGACGAATCGCGTTGGCTGCCCCAAGGCGGCAAAAACCCAACTTGGCTTTGAGTGGACCATCGACCTGGATGCCGGCATGCGCTCGCTGATCGCATGGCGCCGCAATCACCGAACCGAGCTCGCGCGTCGCCAAGCTGAGGCAAGCCATGTTTGACATCCCCCTGATCAAACCGTATCTTCCCCCTGGCACCAAAGAACGCGTGGCGGCGGTCTTGGACAGCGGATATCTCACGGAAGGTCCAGTCACCCGCGAGCTTGAAGTCGCGGCGGCCGCCTTTGTCGGCGTCAGGCATGCTCTGGCCGTCACTTCCTGCTCCACGGGATTGGAATTGGCGTTGCGGGCGCTGGGCGTCGGCCCCGGAGATGAAGTAATCGTTCCGGACTATACATATCCGGTGACGGCTCAGGTGGTGGCCATTGTCGGGGCAACTGCGGTTATCGTGGATACGGATCCGATATCCATGCTGATGGATTATGATCGCCTGGAAGCCGCCATCACCCCGCGCACCAAGGCGATCATGCCCGTGTCGATATTTGGCAACCCCTTGGATTATGGGCGGCTGAATACCATCAAGAAACAGCATCGGCTGTTTATCCTTGAAGATGCCGCCTGCGCCATTGGCGCCGCGTATCAGGGGCGTCGCGTCGGGGCCTGGGCCGACATTTCCGTGTTCAGCCTGCATCCCCGCAAGTTTATCACGTCGGGCGAGGGTGGCATTGTCACCACCGACAATAACGCTTGGGCTGATTGGATGAACTCCTATAAACACTTTGGCATGGGGGTTACGGATTCGCGGCTGGGCGCCTCTTTTGAGCGGACCGGCACGAATTACAAGCTCAGCAATATTCTGGCGGCGGTGGCCCTGGGGCAGATGCAGCAGGCGGACGCGTTGCTCCAACGGCGTCAGGAACTGGCGGCAAATTATGTGCGCCTCCTGGCCGATAAACCCGGCATCACACTGCCGAAAACCACCCCCGGCGGCAGCCACTCTTATCAGACGTTCTCGGTGTTTGTGGAGCGGCGTAATGCGGTCATGCAAACGCTCAGGGACATGGGTATTGAAGCCCAGATCGGCACTTATGCGCTCCACTTGCAGCCGGTCTTTCAGAAAGAACCCGCATACCGCTTGAACGGACCGTTTAAGGGCAGTCGCCATGGCTTTGACCACTGCCTGGCGCTGCCGCTCTATCATGAAATGACGGAGGCCGAGCAGGGGCGTGTCGTGGTTGCGTTGCTGAAAGTCGTCAGCGGTGGATAATGCGAGTCTGACCCGGTAGCGAAAGAGCGTTGACCCATGTGCGGAATCGCAGGAATCTTCAACCTTGACAGGGAACCCGTATCGGCGGTGGCGTTGCGCCGCATGACGGATTCCTTGGCGCATCGCGGGCCGGACGGCGAGGGACACTATGCCGTCGGGAATCTCGGCCTCGGCCATCGTCGCCTGGCCATTCTCGACCTGTCACCGGCCGGACATCAGCCCATGATGACCGCTGACAGTCGCTTTGTCATCACCTATAACGGGGAAGTCTACAACTTTCAGGAACTCCGGGGGCAACTGGAGGCATTGGGTCATGCCTTCCATTCCCGTACGGATACGGAAGTGGTTCTGCGCGCGTTTGTGCAATGGGGGCCGGCCTGCGTCGAAAAATTTAACGGCATGTTCGCCTTTGCGATCTGGGACAGCCGCGAACGGCGGCTCTTTCTGGCTCGTGATCGGTACGGGATCAAACCCTTGTACTACACCATGCAGGGGCACACGTTCCTGTTCGCTTCGGAAATCAAAGCGTTTGTGGCCAGCGGCCATTACCGGACCCGGCTTGACCCGGAAGCGCTTCTCGAATACTTCACCTTTCAGAATTTCTTCACCGACCGCACCCTGTTTAAAGATGCGCGCACCTTTCCCGCCGGCCACTGGGCCACCATCTCGGCGGACCAGCCGGAGTTGCACCTCCAGCAGTATTGGGATTTTGATTTTCAGGAGCCGGAGCGCCCCGCGTCCCCGGCGGAATATGAGGAAGAATTGGACCGCCTGTTCCGTCAAGCTGTGCGGCGGCAGCTCGTCAGTGACGTTGATGTCGGATCCTACCTCTCCGGCGGTATGGACTCCGGTTCCATTACCGCGATCGCGGCGCGCGAGATCCCGTTTCTGAAAAGCTTCACCTGCGGCTTCGATCTGCGCTCCGCCAGCGGTCTCGAATTGACCTTCGATGAGCGACAGACCGCCGAATACATGTCCTACCTGTTCAAGACCGAGCATTACGAAATGGTGCTCAAGTCCGGGGATATGGAGCGCTGCCTCCCGGCGGTGGTTAAACATCTGGAAGAGCCGCGGGTCGGGCAGAGCTATCCCAACTATTATGCGGCCAAACTCGCCTCCAAGTTCGTCAAAGTGGTGCTTTCCGGGACAGGCGGCGATGAGCTTTTCGGCGGGTATCCCTGGCGCTACTATCGCGCGGTGGTCAACGATAATTTCGAGGACTACGTCGACAAGTACTATGGGTTCTGGCAGCGCCTTATCGTGAATCAGGAGATCCGCCAGGTTTTCGCGCCCATCTGGCCGGATGTGAAACATGTCTGGACCCGGGACATTTTCCATAATGTCTTTAAAAAACACGAACACAATCTGCGCACCCCGGCTGATTACGTTAATCACTCCCTCTATTTCGAGGCCAAAACCTTCCTTCATGGCCTGCTGATTGTCGAGGACAAGCTGAGCATGGCCCATAGCTTGGAGGGACGCGTGCCCTTCCTGGACAACGATCTGGTGGAATTCACCACGCACCTCCCGGTTTCGCTCAAGCTCGGGAATTTGGGCGAAGTTGCCAAGATGAATGAAAATGATGTTGACAAGAACCGGAAATTTTTTGATCAGACGCGGGATGGCAAACTGATTTTGCGCAAAGTGATGGAGCGCTACATTCCCGCGTCCGTCTCCGGCGGCGTCAAACAGGGATTCTCCGCTCCCGACGCCAGTTGGTTCAAGGGCGACAGTATTGAATATGTAAAAGCCACCTTGCTGACTCCGCGCTCGCCGCTTTATGAGTGGCTGGACTATGCGGCGGTTTCCCGGTTGATCCAAGAGCATTTGCACGGCGTGCGTAATCGGCGACTGCTCATCTGGTCTCTCCTCAACGTCGACCGCTGGCTGCGTGTGTTTATCGGCGGGTAAGGCGAAATTTCATCATGCACCCCAGGTCTCCCGGGTTCTCCAAGACCGCTAATCCCAATGCTGTGCTGCGTATGCTGACCAGACGGCGCGATTTCTGCGCCGGAAGAGGCGCAGTCGAGGGACGCGCGATCTGCCTTTTCAAGTGAAATACCTATCATTACATCACGTTTAGGAGAGTCGCAAATGTGGGCAGTTATTCCCAAACCGGAAATTTTTTCCGATGAGTCCGCCTGGATGCAGGAGTGGGCCGAAAGAGTAAGCGCACAACGGGAGCGGCAGCGGTGTACGCGGTGTGTCTATACCGATGAGGTTCCCGGCATCGTTTTTGACGAACATGGGGTTTGCTCTTATTGTCGCCTCCATAATTATCTTGACACCCAATATCCGGCGGGTGAAGACGGACAGAAACAACTGGAACAGGTCATCGAAAAAGTCCGGAAGGCCGGCCGCGGAAAAGCGTTTGATGTGGTGGTCGGAGTCAGCGGTGGCTGTGACAGTTCAGCCTTGGTTTGGATGGCCAAACAGTGGGGGTTGCGCCCATTGGCCGTGCATTTTGACAATACTTGGAATTCTCAGATCGCGGTTGAAAACATCCATACCGTGCTGGATAAGCTCGGCGTCGAATTGTATACGCATGTTGTGGACAATGAAGTCTATGATGACATCTACCGATCCTTTTTGCTGTCCGGGGTTCCCGATATTGAAGCCCCGACCGATATTGGCCTGGCGACGACGCTGTATCTGCCGTCGTTAAAGTACGGAATCCCTTATCAGTTTGAGGGGCATTCGTTTCGAACCGAGGGGGTCTCTCCGCTCGGCTGGATGTATATGGATGGGAAATATATCGAAAGTGTCGTCCGTCAGCACGGCCATTTTCATGAGCACGGAATGCGCACCTATCCCAATCTGACCATGGCCCGGTTTTTGCGATTCATGCTGATCAGCCGGGTAAAGAAGATCCGCCCGCTTTATTGGATGGAGTACAACAAGGAGGAGACCAAGAAAAAGCTGACCGCCGAGTTCGGCTGGAAGTGGTATGGCGGCCATCACCTGGAAAACCGCTTTACGGCGTTTTACCATGGCTATTTTCTCCCGCGCCGGTGGAGGATTGACGGGCGGGCTAATGGATTTTCAGCTTTGATTCGCTCCGGACAGATGACCCGCGCGGATGCCATTTCTCAGCTGGAGGCTCCGCCAACGGTGGAACCGGGGCTGATTGATCTTGTCAAGAAACGGCTCGGGTTTTCGGATGAAGAGTTCGTTCGCCTCATGACTCTTCCTTTTCGCTCGTATCGCGATTATAAAACCTATAAGCGGACTTTTGAGCGGATGCGGCCGTTTTTCTGGCTGATGTACAAGTTGGAGCTTGTTCCTCAGAGCTTTTATATCAAATACACGGCGCGAAATCAGGAATCCATTTCATGATTGCGGTTGTGGACTATGGTCTTGGCAATCTTGGTTCCATTGCCAATATGCTCAAACGCGTAGGGGCCGCAGCGTCGATTGTCACCTCGCCCGAGTTGCTGGCCAATGCCGATGCCATCATTTTGCCGGGAGTTGGCGCTTTTGACGAAGGCATGGGGCGGCTGCGGGGCGGGAACTGGATCCCCTCGCTGGAAACGGAAATCTTTCAAAAACGCAAGCCGTTACTCGGCATCTGCCTGGGCATGCAATTGTTGATGAACTCAAGCGAAGAGGGAGTTAGCCAAGGCTTGGGTTGGATCTCAGGGCGAGCCATCCGGTTCCGTTTTCCGGAAGCGGTTTCCCTGCCCATTCCTCATATGGGGTGGAGCCGCGTCAGGCCTTGCCGCGACAAGTCGCTGTTTCAAAATCTTGACGAGGATCATGGCTTTTACTTTGTCCATTCCTACCATGTCACTTGTCAGGATGGGAATGATATTTTAGCGACAACGGACTATGGTTGTGAATTTGTTTCCGCCGTCCAGCGGGGCAATATCATGGGCGTGCAGTTCCACCCGGAAAAAAGTCACAAACACGGCATGAATCTTTTTCAGAGATTCGTGGAAATGAAGTCCCCATGTTAAATGTCCGAGTCATCCCGTGTTTGTTGTTGCGTAATCGCGGGCTGGTAAAGACCGTTCGTTTTGACAAGATGGTCTATGTTGGGGATCCGATCAACACGGTGCGGATCTTCAACGAAAAAGAGGTCGATGAGCTAATTTTCCTCGATATTCTGGCCACCCGTGATGGCCGCCCGCCGCAATACGAACTGATCCAGGAGATCGCCAGCGAATGCTTCATGCCGTTTGCTTATGGCGGAGGAGTTCGTGACTTGGATCAAATGCGCCGGATCTTCTCCCTCGGAGTTGAAAAGGTCGCGTTGAATACGGCGGCATTTGAAAACCCGGAATTGGTCACGGCGGCCTCCGTGGCATTCGGGAGGCAGAGCGTGATTGTTTCCATGGATGTTCGGCGTGACTGGTGGGGACGATACGAGGTTTGGGTGCGGGGCGGGCGCAGCCGGACGCGTCTGGATCCCGTGTCCCACGCCCGGAAAGTAGAGGCGTTGGGAGCCGGGGAAATCCTCTTGACCTCCATTGATCGGGACGGCACGTTCTCCGGGTTTGACCTCAACTTGATCAAGGCGGTGGTCAACAGCGTCAAGATTCCGGTGATTGCCTGTGGTGGAGCGGGTTCCCTTGAGGATTTGGGTGCCGCGGCCAAGGAGGGCGGCGCGGCGGCTGTCGCGGCTGGCAGTATTTTTGTTTACCAGGGCCGGAATCGCGGGGTTCTGGTGAATTTTCCATCGAAAATCGAAAGACGACGGGTGTTGGCGGGATGCTCAAATTAGCGATAGCAGCAGGAATCGTCGGGGTGGTGGCCTGGGGGTGCCGGTTTGCGCTTCTCCGGTTTTACCGTCAGGTCTTGACCCGCGGGCTCATGGGGGACGCCGGGTATCATTTCTGTATCGTCCGGGCTCTGGCCAACGGTAAGCGGCCCTATACCGGCATTCCGGAATTCCTTATCAAGAACGGGGTGGATACTTATCCGATCGCGTTTCATCGGTTTGCCAGCCTCTTTGGCATTGAGCGCGTACGGCGATCTCCGTACCTGCCTAATATGGTGATATTCGTGTTCTTTGCGGTTTGGTATTGCCTGTGTGCCGAGGTGTATTCCCCGGGTATCGGCCTCGGCGCCGGTTTGTTGTTCGTGGTTTGCGCCGCGAATGTTCTCCTGCAAAAAGACGCGATTCTGTTTCTTTCTCTCTCCGAACGGCTTCTGGCCCGGCTGTCAACCGGGGGATTTTTTCTCTCTGCGGTCATGTGGGCGGAAACGGGGAGACTCGAGTTTCTCGGCATGAGCGCGATTCTGGGGGGGATCGGGTTAATCACGTCGATGTTTGCGCGACAGGCGATTTTCTTTTCTTCTGCGGCCTGGGCATTGGTGGGAATGAATGCAAAATATCTGCTCCCTTTAGCCGCGGGTTTTTCAGTTGCGGTGCTGCTTAACGGGCGGTTCTTTCTTGCCGGCCTCATCGACCAGTGTGGATTCTCGCATTCCTACCGACGGTATACTTCAAAAAGCCGATTGTTCAGTTCGGTCCTGAGCCGATTCGCCAGTCTTCGCGCGCTTTTCGGCAAAGATTATTTTTTCGAGATTACCTCTCGTGAACCCTTCTATATGCTGGTCAGGCACCCGGAAGTGCTGCTCGTTTTCGCCGGGTCAAAACTGTGGTCAGCGCCGCTGACGCATTTGTTCATTGCCACCGGCGTAATCTATTTTCTGACCTCGACTCCGCTTCTCAATTACTTCGGAGAAGCCGAGCGCTACGTGGATTACAATCTGATTTTTCTTCTTCCCCTGGCGGCGGTTAAGATTGCGCCTCTCTGCCCGCTCTTGTTCTGTGCGTATCTGGCCGTGACCTTCGCGATTTGCGGTGCCGGGTTTTGGCTTGATCGTAACCGGGTGCACCACGGGAACGATTCCCTGAACTCCTTCTTGCAGGACACCGGCGTGGGGCCGGAGAGTACGGTGCTGCCGCTGCCGATCAACTTCGGCCAAACAATTTCCGCCAGAACCCGTTGCCGGGTCGTCTGCTACCCGGGGGTGTATGGGAATTGGATCTTCGAACGATATATTGGCGAATACCCGTTGTTTAAGCCTGAAATTGTCCCGCTGTTGACCGAGTTCAAAGTGACCCATATCATCGTTGACAAGGCGCAGTTGGAGCGGTTTTCCCAAATTACGGGATGGGCTTATAAATTGTCCGTGTACGAAAAGGTGGCGGAGAATGCCGTCTGGTGTTGCTACAACGTTCGGGCTACCTGAGCGGATTCTTCCCTACGCCTGTGCCTGTGCCGCGCTCGTGGATTTGGTGACTTTCACTCTTGTCCTCCTCTTTGTCATGATTCTTGCGGTGCCGGTTCTGCCGTTCCTCGCTCTTTATGGTTGGTTGGGCTTGAGGCGCACATTCCGTCTGGCGAAGCCGCCAATCCTCCTCTGCCTTCAACCTGGTCTTGCCGAAGCGTACACCCTGCATAAAGATGACATCCTGGGGTGTTTCACCTCGGAGTTGCCGCAGGAATTGATTCTGCTCGATCCCGCGGGAACACGGGAGATGAATTGCACGGCGAAAGACGGCACGAGCATTCTCTCCTGGGCGACTCCGAAACTGTGTGAGCTGCTGTTCGCGATGGGGCTTCGCGAGACATCCGCTTTCCTGCGCGAACTGGTGGTGGTTCCGCGCCTGGCGATTTTTGTGGCCCGGCGGGGGATTTACTGCATCCGTACCATGCAGCATGAGCACAGCGCCCTCCGGGGCGGCATCGTCGGGGCGCTGCTGCGCCTGCCGCTTATCATCGAAGTCGCAGGGAACTATGAAATGCTGCGCCGGATCAAGGGGCGAACCATCTATTTTTCTTTGATCAGCCGGTTATATGGGCTTAGAACCTTGATCCGCCTGGGGAATGATTGGCTGCTGGGTTGGCCGATGCGCCGCGCCTTCTATGTCATTGGCCGGAACAAGAACAACTATGAGCACGCTTTTGCGCTGGGAGCTCCGGTCGAACGGCTTACCCTGATCCGGATCCGGATGACCTCCTGCTACAACTCTCCGGAGAAGAGCGGGCAGAGGCCGCTGGAGGGGCGTTATATGCTCTTTGTGGCCAGAATGGCGCCGGAAAAATTCCCGCTGGATGTCTTAAAAGTTTTCCAGAAACTGGCCGGGCGGTATGAGGATCTCCGCCTGGTGATGATCGGAGACGGAACGGAATTTGCCGCCGTCAAACGGATGCGTGAAACCATGTCGTGTCGGGAACGGGTGCTCTTGACGGGCTCCCTTCCCTCGAATGAGGTTCTCCGTTGGACTCAACATGCGTCTTTGGCTTTTGAAACCTATTCCGGATCGGCACTGGCGGAAAAACTCTTATGTAGAGTCCCGGTGGTCGCCTATGATGTCGAGTGGATGTCGGAAGTCGTGATCGAAGGCTACACGGGGCACCTGGCCCGGTTCCGTAACATTGACGATGCGTTCGACGGGTGCTGTCGCATCCTTGACCATCCGGACCAGGCCGCGCAACAGGCGTTGCGGGGGAGCGAGCTTGCCAATGTGCTGTTCTCTGCGGCGACTATTGGCCGTCAGGAACGACTTTTGCTGGAAGATGCCTGGTCGTTCGCAAAGAACGCTCACGCATCCGGTCTCCGGAGCGGTTTGGCGGAGCGGGATTGCACACCCGCCGGTTCAAGTCCTCCGGATGGTGAGTCGTGAATGCTTAGAAAATATCTTCATTCCATTGGAGTGATTGGGATAACGGAAGTTATCCTGCGTTTCAAGGGCGTGATTCTGATCCCGGTCCTGGCCCAATATCTCGGAACGCTGAACTACGGGCTCGGGGCACAGGTATCCGTCATTGCCAGCATGCTCCTGCCGATCGCCCTGCTGGGGACGAATACGGCTTCTTTGCGCGCCCTGCCGGGCGAGGGGCTTGACCGGCAGCTTCGCGGGATATTTACCCTTGGCGCCTATTATCTGATCGTTGCCGCCGCGGCGACGCTCCTGCTTTGGAGCTTGTCCCGGCCCCTTGCGGATAGTTTTTTCGGCGGCAGGGAGCAGGCGTCTTTCGTGATGTTGTGCAGCGGGGTACTCGCTTCCGGACTGCTTACGGGGTTATGTCATAATTACTTCCAGATCACCGGCAGGACGAAGTCTTATGCGGTCATGAATCTGCTCCAGTCCGCCTACTCGATTGGGATTGCCGTCGGAGTCGTGCTGATGAAGGGGTCGATCGCAACGCTTATCTTCATCGAATTTTCCTGTGATCTGCTGGTCGCCGGAGGAGTTCTGCTTTATACCGGAATCAAATATGGATTTTATCTCCCCGACTGGTCGTTGCTGAAGCGTTTTGTGAAATACGGTTTGCCGTTGGTTCCAGCCGGGTATGCCGCCTGGATGCTGAATCTGTCGGACCGGATGGTGCTCTCGAAGTATTGCGGGGTGGCCGAGGTCGGGGTATACAGCTGTATCTACAGCCTGGGATGCATGGTGATCCAACTCTGCTTCAATCCGATCTGGCTGATGTACCCGAGCATGGCCGCGGAATTGTACAATCGTGGGCAACACGGGGATCTAGGAAATCTGTTCCGCCAATCGACCCGGCTGGCGTTGGGCGGATTCATTCCGGCCGTCGCCGGGATGGCGCTGATCAGTGATCCGATCTTGCGCCTGTTCGCCACCGCCGAGTTTGCCGCCGAAAGTGCGATCATGCCCGTGGTTGCGCTCGGGTACATGTTTCTGATGCTGGCGGCCTATTTCGACGTGGCCTTGGGGTTGGCCGGGAAACAGGCGTGGACAACCGTTGCCGTTTGCGTGGCGGCGACTTTTAATCTGGGCGTGAATTTATGGTGGATTCCGCGCTATGGCATCACGGGGGCGGCCTTCGCAAAACTGACAGGGTTCGCCTTGCAGTTTGCGATCGTCCTGTTTGTGGGTCGTGCATGCATGCCGTTCCCTTTCGATTGGCGGTTTTTCGGCAAGGTCTTGGCCGCGACAGCAGGAATGGGCGTGGTGGTTTGGTTTCTACCCAAAGCGCCGACGCCGTTCTGGCTCATGACGGATGTCCTTTGCGGCGTCGCGGCCTATGGCGCGGGGATGCTGCTGCTTCGCGCCGTAAGCCCGCGGGAATGGCAGGTTTTGTGGCAGATGGTGCGGGCGGGCAAAAACCAAGGCGGGAATGCGGCCTGACGACCCCGCCCCGCGGGTGGGGACGTTCCATTCAGAACCACGGAACAGGGCACGGAAACTTCAGAGGCTTTTGGCATGGCGAAGATCTTGGTAGTTGCCAATGCGCGCAGTCCCTTGGGAGCAACTCGCGGGTTGGCGGGTTTGGCGGGCGGGCATTCCGTGGGCTGGGTTTCCCCGCATGCCGGAGAGCTTCCCGCGGAGGTGCCGTTGTATGTTCCCAAGTCTTGGGCGCGTTCGTCGGTGATTATGCGGACGCTGTGCATGCCATTTGTCCTGCATAACGCCCTTCGATCATTCCAACCTGATCTGATCCATGTGCATTATGCCTTTCAGGGATTGATGCCGTTTTTGTTGGTGCGGCAGAAGAAGCCCTTGGTGGTTACGGTAATGGGAGGCGACGTTCTGCCTGAGCAGGGGTGCCGTTTCCTGTATAAATACCTGACGAAGCAATTGTTGTCTCGCGCTGACGCCGTGACTTCAAAAACGGCATTTCTCGATCAGGCCGTCCGGCGATTGGTTCCTGATGTTCGACGGATTGTGCGGATCTCCTGGGGGGTGAATTCCGCTATTTTCCATGCCGGTCGGCAGGTGTCAACGTTGCGGGAGGAACTGCGTCTTCCGGAGGCGGCCCTGGTGGTGTTTGACCCGCGCGCGGCCCAACCCCTCTACAATAAGCATGTGATTATGATGGCGTTTGCCAAGGTCCGGCGCGAACGACCGGAGTTGCCGTTGTACCTGTTGGCCAGCGAGTTTGCCGCAGATCCTGCGTATCTTAAGCGCTTGAAAACGTTGGCGCAGGAACTTCAGATTGCCGACCGGGTGAGGTTTTTGCCCAAGCTTCCACCGGCAGGAATGGCAGATTGCTACAATTTAGCCGTGGCAACGGTCGTCGTGCCCAGTTCTGAAGGGTTTCCCCAAACGCTTTATGAAGCTTTGGCTTGCGGCTCTTTCTTGATTCACGGGGATCTTCCTCAGTACCAGGAAGCGATCGACAATGGGGCCGTGACCGGGAAAGTGTGTTTGAACGATGTTGACGGCTTGGCAGGCGTCCTCTTGGATGTGGTTACTAACCCACGGCTGCGAGATGGTGCTGTGGCGGCTGGTTTGGCGTATGTGAAATCCTTTGCCGATGGCGCTGAAGAGATCCGAAAAATCAATGCGCTCTACGCCGATTGCATCGCACATCCGCGGCAGAATTCGTTGAACAGAAGGTCACAAAGCTCACGAAGTGGTTCATGAATAGTTCAGGCTAGTACCCCCTGGGATCCGACAGTTTCATCCGGACTTCGCGGCCGCGTTTCAGGGAGGTCATTTCGGCGGCGATGAGCGCCACGCTGGCCGCCGCGGCGCCTGGCGGCACCACGGAGGACGGCCGGTTCCGGGCGAGGCAGCCGGCGAAATGTTGCAGCTCGTGCAGGTACCCGTCGCCCTCCGGGACCGGGAGGACGTTCGTGCCCTTGGCGTCATGTCGCCGCAGCTTGCCGTCTTCCGCCAGGGTCAGGCTCGCCTTTTCGCCGGCGAGGACGAAGGTCATGCTGAAGGGGAAGCCCGCGGTGTGCTCCCAGGCGCCTTCGGCCGTCACCAGTTTGCCATCGGCATAACGGTAGGAGGTGATGACATGGTCGACGCCGCCCGGGCCGGCGGCGCTGCCTTGGCTCGACACCGCCTGGGGCGGCCCGAACAGGGAAAGGACGAAATCGGCGTCGTGGATGTGCAGGTCGAGGACGCAGCCCCCGCTTTTCGTTTCGTCCATCAGCCAGTTTTTCCAGCTCCAAGTCGGCTTCGGCGACACCCGACGGAAGGTAGCGGAGACGACGAGGCCGAGCTTGCCGGTCCGGACCTGTTCCGCCGCGACAGCATAGGCCGGCCAAAAGCGGATGCACTGGGCCACGCAGAGCTGGCGATTGGCCGCTTTCGCCGCCGCCTGCATCCGGCGCGCCTCGGTCGAGGTGCGGGCCATCGGTTTCTCGCAGATTACATGTTTGCCGGCGCGCAGGGCTGCCACGGCATACTCGGCGTGCAGGTATGTGGGCAGGGTGATGTCCACCACATCCAGGTCCGGATCCGCGAACATCTCCTCCGCCCGGGCATAGATCCGGAGGCCGGAAAGATCGGTCCGGGCGGCGCTGCCGCCTAGATTGCCGGCGGTGCCGGACCAGTCGCCGGCGCGCTTGCGCGGGTCGATGTCGCAGACGGCGGCGAGGCGCGCGCCGCGAACTTTCGCCCAGGTTTCGAAATGGCAGCGGCCCATGAAGCCGAGGCCGATGATGCCGATTTGGAGCGTCATAAGAGATCGATCCCTTTGTGTTCTTTGCGGGCTTCTGTTCAAAAAACGGTTTCGGTCTTTTCTTGACGGAGATAAAAATAACGTATATGTTAGTTATTGTCAATAACGCTTGGTAAAATTAAGCATATAAGAGAAACATTCATGCTCAAGGAACAAGAACTCCGGATCGGTGTCATCGGCGCCGGCGGCCGCGGCCGGGTCGCCGCGCATGCGCATCTTCCCGGTAAGGGCAGCCGCGTCACGGCCTGCTGCGACACCAATCCGGAGACGCTGGCGGCCTGCCGCGAGCTCTATGGCGCGGAGCTGTTCACTACCGCCGACTGGCGGGAATTGCTGGCGCAGTCACTGGACGCCATCTTTATCTGCACCCCGGATTTTCTGCACGAGGAACAGGCGGTGGCGGCTTTGGCCGCGGGGAAGACCGTGTACCTGGAGAAGCCGATGGCCATCACCGTGGCCGGTTGCGACCGCGTCCTGGCGGCCGCGGCCGCGGGGGGCGGCCGGCTTTTCGTCGGCCACAACATGCGCTACATGGGCATTATCCGGAAGATGAAGGTGCTGATTGACGCCGGGACGGTCGGGGAAGTGAAGTCTGTCTGGTGCCGTCATTTCATCAGTTACGGCGGCGACGCCTATTTCCGCGACTGGCATGCCGAGCGGAAGAACACCACCGGGCTGCTCTTGCAGAAGGGGGCGCACGATCTGGACGTCATCCACTGGCTCAGCGGCGCCTATACCACGCGGGTCAGCGCGTTCGGCAACCTGGCGGTGTACGGGGGACTGCCCCGGCGCAATCCGGAGGAGCCGGCCCAGGCGAAGTTTAACGCCGCCCACTGGCCGCCCCCGGCCCAGTCCGGGTTCAACCCGGTGATCGACATCGAGGATCAGAACGTGGTCATCCTCCAGATGGAGCGCGGTATCCTCGGCGCCTATCTCCAGTGTCATTTCACCCCGGACGCCTGCCGGAACTATACGGTGATCGGGACGGAGGGGCGGATCGAGAATCTCGGGGACAGCCCGGACTCGCCGATTGCCGTCTGGAACCGGCGCACCGACAGCTACCGGTTGTTCCCCGACCAAGTTCACCGGGGCGAGGAAACCGTCGGCGGGGAGCATGGCGGCGCGGATCCGGTGATTGTGAAGGAATTTCTGGATTTTGCCAGCGGCCGGATCACGGTCACCACGGCCACGCCGGAAGCGGCGCGCATGGCGGTGGCGGTCGGCTGTCAGGCTACGGAATCCCTGCGGAACGGCGGCCAGCCGCAGGACATTCCACCCCTTCCCACCGCCGGCGGCAACCCGAGGTCATGATCATGGGCAATCTTCTTCAAATCAATTACATCACGCTTGGCGGTTTTGCCAGCGAAAAACCATTGCCGCAGGCCATGGCCGAGGCCCGCGCCATGGGTTATGACGGCCTGGAGCCGGTCTTTGGCGCGGGATGTTTGGCCCCGGGGGTGACTCAGGAAGAGTGTCGGCGCCTGCGCGCATGCGCGGATAAAACCGGCCTGCGTTTGGGCACCATGGCCACCGGCAGTTACTGGGCGGCGCCGTTCACCCATCCGCGGGCGGCGGTCCGGCGTCAGGCCGTGGAATTTACCGAGAACTACCTGCAGGTGGCGTCCTGGTTGGGGATCGACACCGTGCTGGTGCTGCCCGGGGCGGTGGCCGTGCCATGGGATCCGTCCCAGCCGGTGGTGTCCTATGCCCAGGCGTGGGAACGGGCCACGGCCGGCCTAAAGGCCTGTCTGCCGGCCGCACGGCGTTTGGGCGTCCGGCTGGCGGTGGAGAATGTCTGGAACTGGTTCCTGGCTGATCCGGTGGCCATGCGTGCTTTTGTGGACCAGTTTCCCGCCGAGCTGGTGGGTGTGTATTTCGACGCCGGCAACTGTTTGGTCAACGGCTATCCCGAACATTGGATCGAGATGCTGGACCGGCGGATTTTCGCCGTGCACGTCAAGAACTTCCGGCGCGACGACTGCGGCGGCACCCTGCACGGGTTCGGCGACGACCTGGAGTCCGGCGCCGCCGACTGGCCGGCGGTCCGCCGCGCCCTCCGCAAGATCCGCTACCGCGGGCCGGTCACCGCCGAGATGATCCCGTTCTCGCGTCTGCCCGACCTGCGCCTGCCCGACCTGGACCTGGCCCGGGACACCGCCGGCAAGCTCCGCCGGTTGTTCGGCTGAGACAAAAACCAATTTCCGTATATGGTGTTCCGGATCATGGAACGGAACCCCGCGGCCCGCGTCTTGTCCGGACAGGGGCGGCAGAGGCAAGGAATTTCAGATGAAGCAATTCAAGAGTGGCCGCCTGCCGTCGGCCGTGGCGATTTTCACCTGCGTTCTCTGCGGTTTCGCCGGCGCGGCCCGGGCCGAGCATGCGCCGGCCGTTGGCATCACGCGCATTGCCCAGTGGAAGGACGACAAAAAAGCGGCGTTCACGATGGAGTTTGACGACGGCATCGCCAACCACCTGAGCATCGTCATCCCGGAACTGCAGAAACGGAAGATGGTCGGGACGTTCTACCTGAACCCGGCCAAGGCGGAACAGAAAATCCTTCTCGATCAATGGAAGAAGGCGCCGGACACGGGCGCCGCCGTCCTGGGCGCGCACACCATGACCCACGGAGGCTTCAAGGATCTCGCCGGCGCCGAGGAGGAGATCGGCCGTTCGCAGGAGATCGTTCTGGACATGGTTCCCGGCAAGCGCCTGCGGTTGCTCGGCTTTGCCACGCCTGGCGTTCCGCCGGGACGCTGGCCCATCACCGGCGCCGAAAAAGCGCAGATTCTTGCGGAACATCACCTGATCGACCGCGGCGATTTCGCGGGGCACGGCGCCATGTTCCATGAACGGACCGCCGACGAAATGGTGGGGCTGGCGGAAAGCGCGCTGGACAAGGGCGGGGTGGAATACCTGGTGTTCCATTCCGTCGGTCCGGGGACGATCCCGACGCCGGTCCCGTTGTTCCTGGAGTTTCTGGACAAGCTCGAGGCCCGGCATGACCGTCTCTGGATCACCGACCAGATTTCCGCGCACAAGTATGAAGCCGAGCGCGCCGGCGGAACAGTTCGGGTCGTGGAGGCCGGTTCGCGGAAGATCCGGCTCACGCTGACGAGTCAGGCGGATCCGCAACTGTATGATGCGCCGCTGACTCTGGTCACCCAAGTGCCGGCGGCGTGGGCGCAGTGCCAGGTCATGCAGGACGCCCGCAAGGTCACCGTCATGCCGGTGAACGGAACCGTGCAATTCGAGGCCATGCCCAACGCTGGTGGCATCACCCTGGAACCGTAGTCTGACCACGGGAACCCGTTCCATGCCCATGCTTGTGACGATCATCGGCCTCTTCGCCTTTGCCGCCGCCAGCGTCTTGGCGCAAAACGCCCCGGCGCCCGCAACGCCGCCGCCGACGGGTCCCAAAACCGTCGAGGCGCCTCCGGCCGCGCTGTTTCCGTTCGTGCTGCCCTGGGATGATGCCGCGGCCTCCCCCGCCAACCTCGCCGCGTGGCTTGACGCGCCGGCCGGCGGGCGGGGCTTTGTCACGGCGAAGGACGGGCATCTGTCCGTCGGCAACAAGCGTCTCCGGATGTTCGGCGTCAATGTCGTCGGCGCCGCGGGGTTTCCGGCGCACGAGGAGGCCGACAAAATGGCGGCGCGCCTGGCGAAATTCGGCGTCGGCTGTGTACGGTTTCGCGGTCTGGACGCGCCGGCGCCGGAAGGATTGTTGCAGGCCGACCGGAACACGCCGGATCCGGCGCAGCTGGAAAAATTGGACTATTTCTTTTCCGTCCTCAAGAAAAACGGCATTTACGCGGATCTCTGCCTGCACGCCGCCCGCACCTATCCGGGGCTGCCGGAATGGGAGGGGATGCCCGAATATTTCAAGGGTGTGGACAACTTCGAGCCGCGCCTGATCGAGTCGCAACGCGCCTTCGCCCGCGCCCTGCTCACTCATGTAAACGCCTATACCCAGGCCGCGTACGTCAACGAGCCGGCCGTGGCCTTTATCGAGATCAACCACGAAAGTTCGCTGCTGTACGAATGGTGGAACGGCACTCTTGACGCCATGCCCGCGCCTTATGCCGACGGGTTGCGGGCGCAATGGAACCGCTGGCTTTCGGCCAGATACGGCACCGCGGAGAAGCTGCGCGCGGCCTGGAACGCCCACGAGGAGCCGGCGGGAAAAGAGATGCTCGGCGACCCGACCTGGGGCTGGTGGTCCGAGCATCCGCAATATCCCACCGAGGTCAAGCTGGAACGGATTGAGGAGAAGCGCCTGTTCTGTCGGGATGCTGCGGAGCAGGCGGTGGCCCAAGGCGCCGAGATTGAGCGCAAGAAGGTGGAAACGGAGGTCAAGAACGCCGCCAAGGCGGCCAGGGCGAAGGGCGGATCCCCGGACCCGGGACCGGCGCCGTCCCCCGCGTCGGCCGGGGATAAACCTAAACCCAAGACCATGGGCGACATCCCCGGAACCCGGCTTCACGTCAAGCCGGGCAAGGACACCCGGGACGCGCAGTATGTGCGGCAGAAGGTTGCCGTGGACGCGACCAAAGCGTACACCTTCGCGTTTGAGGCCAGAAGCGCCCGCCCGCGGCGGCTCACAGTTTCCGTGAAGGACCTGGGGCAGAATTACAAAGACAACGAGGTTTCCGCGACGCGGGTCCAAGTCACGCCCGAATGGCAGACGTATCGCGTCACGTTTGTCCCCGCACGGAGCGTCGGGGAGGCGCAGTTCGGGTTCACGGAACTGGGCCGCGACGTCAGCGACTGGGAATTTGCGGACTTGTCGCTCAAGCCCGCCGCCCGGCAGGGGCTGCACGAAAGCGAAGGGTTGGGCACGGTGGACCTTTTCCGTAAGCGCGAGTTTCACGCCCGCACGGCGGAGGCGCAGCGCGACTGGGTGTCGTTCCTGCTGGAGACGGAGACGAATTACTGGGCCGGCATGCAGCGGTTTCTTAAGGAGGAACTGCGGGCGCGCAGCCTGGTGATCGGCACCCAGGTCAACCGCAGCCCGTTTCCTGTTCAGGCGCAGCTGGATGTCGTGGACGTGCATGGCGGCTGGCAGCTCCCGCGCTTCCGGCATGTGCCGGGGAACCCGGCCGACTGGGCGGTCCGTAATAGCTCACTGATCCGCGAGGGCGACGGCGGCGCGATCGGGCGGATGGGCGCGCAGCGCGTCGCCGGCAAGCCCTACATCTGCAGCGAGTTCAATGCCGCGGCGCCCAACACCTATTCGTCCGAAGCGTTCCTGCTGCTCGGCGCCTATGCGGCCCTGCAGGACTGGGACGCGATCTTCGCCAACGCCTATGCCAGTGACCTCGCGGCGATGAAGTCGGGCATGTTCCGCGACTTTTTCGATATCGCCCAGCATCCGGCCAAGATGGCGACGCTGCCAACGGTTGCGGCGCTGTTTGTCCGCGGCGACGTCGCTCCGGGCAACCCGCACGTTGTCGCCGTGACGCCCGAGCAGGTGCTGGAGCAGATCCGCAGGACCGGCCCGGTTTTGAGCGCGGCGCAATTCGGCGCGCGGCAGGAGGAAACCCTGCGGCATCCGCTTCAGATCACGCTGGGCGGCGCGGCCGTTCCCGGCGCGGCGCCCCAGCCGTCCGCCTTGCCCGGCGTGACGTCGGACACCCTGGACCTGCGCTGGGATCGCCAGCCGGGGGTGGGGCTGGTCACCGTCGACACGGCCAGGTCGGCGGGCGTGATCGGGTATGTCACGGGCACGACCTTTCGCTTCATGCAGGTGAGCATCACGCCGCACGCCAACCGCCAGAACTGGGCAACGGTGAACCTGACGGTGCTCGAGGGCGCGGATTTTGCAAAAGCCCGGCGCGTCATCGTCGTCGCCACGGGATACGTGGCCAACACGGGCATGTTGTTCAAGGATCCCAAAGAGGCCCCGAATGTGACCCTCGGCAAGGACTGGGGGAAGGCGCCCGCCGTGGTCGAAGGTGTTGGCGCGACGATCACCTTTCCGCTCCGGCCTGGCGCCCGGGCCTGGGCGCTCGACGGACAGGGGCAGCGCAAAACGGAAGTGCCGGTGCGGACAGAACCGGGCGCGACCATTCTGGAGATCGGCCCCGCCTTCAAAACCCTGTGGTATGAACTGGAGATGCCCTGATGCGACGCTTCTTTGCCGCCGCCCGCGGCCTGAACCGACGGTGGCTGGCGCGACGGACTCCCCGAGGCCGCCGTGCTACACTCGATCCGTCCGTGGAGGTGTCGCGGTTGGGGCTTTCCCATGGCGGCCTGGTCGTGGCGCGCGACCTGCAGGAGTACGGAGCCGTGTGCGTGGATGTCGGCCACGGGCCGGCTCTCAGAAGAAGATCGTGACGGGGTAGCGCTGCTTGAGCTGCCCGATGAAGGCGTCGTAGCGCACCTTTTCGGCGTCGCTCCGAAGCAGGGCTTCGATGCGCTGGGCGGTGGCGGTATTGAAGGGTTCCAGACGCGTGTCTTCACGGTCGGTAACCTTGAGCAGGACCCGCCCGGCCGGCGCCTGGAAGGGCTTGGCGGTTTCGCCGCGTTTGAGGCCGCGCACGGCTTCGGCAAATTCTTTCTGGACGGAGGCTTCGTCCATCCAGCCGAGATCGCCGCCGTTGGCGGTTTCCGGCACTTCGGAATATTGCTTGGCAAGCCAGCCAAAGTCGGCTTTTTCCGCGAGCTGGGCCTGAATTTTGGCGACGGTTTCGTCCAGTTTGCCGGCATACTTGCCATCGAGCTTGAGCAGGATCAGGGAGAGCTGGATGCGGGCGGGGATGGTGAATTCCGGCGCATGTGTGTCATACCAGGCGCGCACGGATTCGGGGCTGACATGCACGGGGCGGCGGATAAATTCGTCCACGAGCAGGTCGGCGGCCATATTTTTGCGGAGTTTCTCTTCGAATTCGGACCAGGAGAGGCCTTGGTCGAAGAGCTGTTTTTCAAAGCGCTCGCGGCTGCCACCGGCCTGGGTGAAGACAATGCCGTCGATCCGTTTTTGCAGGAGGTCCAGGGGAAGCTTGAAGCCGCGGGTTTTGAATTCCTGCCAGAGCAGTTCGGTTTCAATGAGGTGGTTGGCCACGTCTTTGCGGAGTTCTTCGACCTTGACGTCGGTGTTCTTGCCGCGGGGCAGCCGGGCCAGTGCCTGAAGCTGGGGTGCGACCTCTTTGTCCAGGTCGTAGATGGTGATGGTTTCATCTCCGACCGCGGCAACTATGGCGTCCTTGTAACTGGTGACGACGGCGCCGGTGGGCGGGGCCTGGGCCGAGATCGGCGCGGTTAGGCCGTTAAAGAAAAGTATCGCCGCCGCGGCGGCAAAGATAAATAGCCTGTTCATGAAGGCGGGCTCCTTACGATTTGCCGGAAAGTGTAATGCCGCCCATCGCATTGTCCATCCCGGTTGTTTTCCGGTAAAGATTTATCCGTGAATCAGTATAAACAATAGCCCGGGCAAGCCGGACACGATGTTCGTATAGCACAATAACCTTGGTTTCCGGCTTGGCCGGGCTAGGGGGATTTGTCTTGACAACCGGAGGGGCTACATTTTCCCTCCACCGGGTTTAAAGTTGCCCGGAGTAATTCAAAAGGCATGCCGGGTGTTCCGGAAGCCCCGTTCCAGCCGCGGCGGATTCTCCGTCAGGCCGGGAGAACGGGCAGGAACGGGACCCGGCATCAGCAGGAGGATACAGCCATCGCACGCGTTGTCCACCCCAATGACAGGCACTTGAGCGGCAAGCAGGTGCGTCTTATCGACGAAGACAACCAGCCGGCCGGCGTCGTCACCTTTACGGAGGCGGCCCAGCGCGCCCAGGTAGCCGGGCTTGACCTGGTGGAGGTAGCTCCCACCGCCGTTCCTCCCGTCTGCCGGATCATGGACTTTGGCAAGTTTCAGTACGCCGAAGCCAAAAAACAGAAAGTGGCCCGCAAGAAGCAGGTCCAGATCAAGTTGAAGGAACTGAAGTTCCACCCCAACATCAATACGAATGATTATGAAGTGAAGCGCAACCATGCGCTTGATTTTCTTAAAGAGGGTTGTAAAGTAAAAATCTCCATGTTTTTCCGTGGCCGGGAGATGGCGCATTCCGACCTCGGCATGAAGGTGATGGAGCGGCTGATCGCCGAAGTCGCGGAAGTTGGCACGCCGGATGCGCCGCTGCGCCGCATGGGTCCCAGCATTACGACCGTGCTCAGCGCCCGTAAGACGGGTGTGTGAGAACTGGCGGCTGCGGGACGGATGCCTGAAGCGAGCGCGCAGGACGGAAATCACGGAAACCACGTAAGGATTTTGCACCATGCCGAAGCAGAAAACCCGGAAATGTGTGGCCAAGCGGGTGAAGCAGACGGGCACCGGCAAGTTCGTCCGCAAGCAGGCCAACGTCCGCCACCTGAGCACGGGCAAGAGCCGCAATCGTAAGCGGCAGCTCACTAAGGACAAGGCGGTCGATAAGACCAACCTGAAGGCGGTCAAGAATTCGCTGCCCTACGGCGTCTGACCCCGGCCGCGCCACCCCCTGACGACTGAAGATGGAGTGATACCCCCATGAGAGTTACGAATGCCGTTGCTTCCCGCGCCCGCCGCAAGCGGGTGTTGGCGCGCGCCAAAGGTTTCCGCGGGAACCGCAGCAAGTGGATACGCCAGGCGTTCAAAGCCGTGGATCGCGCCGGCGCCATGGCCTACCGCGACCGCCGCACCAAGAAGCGCCATTACCGTGCCCTCTGGACGGTCCGCCTCAATGCGGCCTGCCGCTCCGACGGTTTCAATTACAGCCGCATGGTCAATGGCCTGAAGAAGGCCAATGTCCTCATCGACCGCAAGCACTTGGCTGATCTCGCCGTCCAGGACCCCGAGGCTTTCACCATGATCCTCGGCATGGCGAAAAAAGCGCTGGCGTAACCCGCCCGCCGGATTTTCGTCAACGCAGAAAAAAAGGACGCAACCGCTCCGGCGGTCGCGTCCTTTTTTGTTTCCCGGCGGCGGAACCGCCCTCCCGGGGACGCTGATTTCTTGATCGGAGAGTCTGTGATTCCGGTTCCGAACGGAACCGCGGAAGACGGAACGATCAGGCCAATTGGGTGGGCAGATCGCCGATCACGGTGCCGATGGCGAGGTCGCCGCAGGCGGCCTTTTTCAAGGCGTCCTTCTGGAAGAAATCGAAGACGATGATGCGGACGCTGTTGTCGCGGCAGAGGGAGAACGCGGCGGCGTCCATGACTTCCAGGCGTCCACCCAGGGCGTCGTCATAGGAGAGCTGGCGGTAACGGCGGGCGCTCTTGTCTTTTTTCGGATCGGCAGTGTAGACGCCGTCGACCTTGGTCGCTTTGAGTACGGCGTCGGCGCCGATTTCACAGGCGCGCAAGGCCGCGGTGGTGTCGGTGGTGAAGTACGGATGCCCGGTGCCGCCGGCCAGGAGCACGACGCGGCCCGCTTCCAGGTGACGGATGGCGGTGCGCCGGTCAAAGCCTTCGGCGACGCCGGCCAGGGGGATGGCGGCCAGTACTTCGGCAGGCACACCGGCGGCTTCCAGACCGTCGCGCATGGCCAGGGCGTTCATGATCGTGGCGAGCATGCCGATGGCGTCGGCCGTGGCGCGCTGGATGCCGCCCTTGCGGCTGGCCGGCAGGCCACGGAAGATATTGCCGCCGCCGATGACCAGGGCGACCTGGACGCCGCTTTTCACCACCGCCCCGATCTGGGCGGCGGCCGTGGCCACGGACTTGGGGTCGATGGAGCCGTCCTTGCCGGCCAGGGTTTCGCCGCTGAGTTTAAGCAGGATGCGGTTGTACGTCTTGATTTTCGCCATGAAAAACTCCCTTGTGGAAGGGCGGGCGGGAGGAGGGCGGCCGCCGTTCATTCCACAATATGATTCCGACCGCGGCAAAGGAAATGCCGCTCGCGAAAAATCGACCTCCTCGAATTCGTTGAACAGAAGGGCGCTAACCTGATCTATTCATGAACAAGACGGAGATCCTTTTTGATCCCCAATCCGGTTTGCCCGCTAAATACGCGAAATTTCGCGAACATAAAGCCGAACTCGCATTCTCCTCGGAAGCCCCGGCGGGCATGCGCGTAAACGTAAGAACCATTATGCATTATACTTTAAATTGTTATGGGTATTTACTGCGGCGTCCTCGCCGCTTTGGAGTGCCGGCGGCTCGACGCCGCTTTTTCCCGCCGGTGGAACCGGCCTTTGTCTGATTTCTCCGCTTCTGTCTGGGTGCGGGAGTTTGGATCATGCGTGGGAGAGGCGGCTCCGCCGCCGGGGAAAGCTGCGTCAAGCCGCAGGCACTCCAAGGATGCTCCGCATCGGTATAGGGGAACACAAATCCTTAAGTAAAACAGGTAGCCCCCCGGCTTAGCCGGGGAGACTCTCAAAGTTCGACATTTGCGGGAATAGAATAGGGTACTCCTTCGCTTGGGCCGTAGCAAAGCTCAGAACGGAAGGAAGTACCCATGAGAGAAAAAAGTCTAGCGCACACCCGGTGGGAATGCAAGTGCCACGTCGTGTTCATCCCCAAGTATCGCCGGAAGACGCTGTACGGGCAGGTGCGCAAGTCCCTCGGCTCGGTTTTCCACGAGTTGGCATCCCACAAGGAGTGCAAGATCGAAGAAGGCAACCTATGCATCGACCATGTGCATATGCTGCTGAGCATCCCCCCGAAGCACTCGGAGTCTCAATTGGATCAGCAACTCGCGTTGCCTGGCTGTAACTAACACCGCCGTCTTTAGACGGCAAAACCTCAACGAATAGCCGCTTTGAGCGGCCCAAGCGAAGCGTCCAACAAGCCACCGGCTTAGCCGGTGGTACTTGACTTTACGCGCATGCCCGCCGGGGCGGTAGTAAGTAGCCGGGGGCGTGAGCCCCCGGTCATGGAGTAGATAAAGATTTTCAGCCCCCGGAGGGGGCGGCATAACTGGCAATCGCGCCAGCCCCCACCCCCAATGTCGCCCCTCCGGGGCTCCAATCCAAAACAGCTCTGCTACGGTGGCGGCGGACTGCCGCCCGGGGGGAGGACCGGCGGCAGAGTCCCCGGCGGCGGGGAGGCCGGCGGCCGTTGCAGTCCCAGCGCCCCGGCGCCGATGGCGGCCACGGCCAGTACCCAGGAGGGAAAGAGCATGGCGCCGGGAATGGCCTCGATGATCAACGCGGGCAGCAGCAGCCAGCGCCGGCCGAGCACGGCAAACAGCACCAGCGCCGTCACCAGATCCGCCGCCCATTGCGCCGGGACCAGAAATTCCAGCCAGAGCGAAAGTCCGTCGGAAAGCGCCGCCACCACCATGGCGATGCCGATGCGCACCGGGCTCAGTCCTTCGATTTTGGTGGGAAACCAGTTCATGTGGAATAACCTATCACGGTTGGAAGCCTTGTTCTACCGGCTCTTTCGTCTGAGCTATTCATGGACAGATTCATCTGGATCCCCGATTTTGTCAAACCCATTTTTAACCGAAGCTCGCAAAGAGCACGAAGGATTTTCCAATCCAGACACTTGCCTAATCTTTGCGGTCTTCTGTTCAATGAATGCGAACCGGGTGTGAATAATCCCGGGTAGAGCCTTGGCGCAGTGGTTTCTTACCCCGCCTATGTATATTGCTCCAAGCAACTCCAAGGGCACACGCAACATGGTGGCTCCGGCACTCATTTTGGCACTGGTGGCACGGTTCCGGGAACAGCGCGAGGCCTACCAGGGCGACGGCTACAACGAAACCCAGCTCCGCCGCGAATTCCTTGACCCGTTTTTCAAGAAAAACATTTTCCGCGCTTGCATTTTACCAAATCTTTATTAGTGTATTTGACGAGTGGGAGAAGTGACATGATTGGATCAGCAGTCCAAAGTATCGACTCCGCCAGGAGGGGGATTTCCGCAAATCTCCAAGCGGAGCGGCGGTCGGCGCTCGGACAATTCATGACGCCAGCCAGCGTCGCCCGATACATGGCCTCGCTGTTTTCCATCCAGCCCGGCAGCCGTATCCGCCTGCTTGATCCCGGAGCCGGACTGGGGGCACTGTCGGCGGCATTCATTCACAGTTGGCAGCCGCGCGCCGGTGCGGACTCCGCACTGGACGTCACAGCCTACGAGATTGATAGCGAACTCCGCAAACATTTGGAATGCCATATGGCGGCCTGCCGGGACGAGGTAGTCACGCAAGCGCGAACATTGGGGACAACCATCCTGCCGTATGACTTCATCCAGGCCGCCGCCAATCCGCTTGAGTTTGGAACGCGGGCAGATTTCACGCATGCCATCCTGAATCCCCCCTACAAAAAAATCAGCAACGATTCCATGCATCGGAAGTGGTTGCGAACGAATGGGATTGAAACCGTCAATCTCTACTCGGCCTTTGTGGCGCTTTCCGTGCAACTGCTGATGGATGGCGGCGAGTTGGTGGCGATCATTCCGCGCAGTTTCTGCAATGGCCCGTACTACAAGCCGTTCCGGGAATTCATACGAGGCATTGCCTCTATCGAGCACATCCATTTATTCGGCTCCCGCAACACGGCGTTCAAGGATGATGAGGTATTGCAGGAGAATGTCATCCTCAAACTGGTTCGGGGCACGCCCCAGGGGCAGGTCATCGTTTCCCATTGCGCTGACGATACCTTTGGCGATTATATGGAACGCATCTGCGATTTTTCGGAGATCGTCAAACCCGGAGATCATGAGGGATTCATTCATATTCCAGCGATTGAAAAAACCGCATCGGCTGGATTAGGCCGCCAATTCTGCCACACGCTGGCCGACCTTGGTGTGGAAGTTTCCACCGGGCCGGTGGTGGATTTCCGGATGAAGTCTTATCTCCGGGCGTTGCCGACAGCAGATAGCGTACCCTTGCTTTACCCCTGCCATTTTACCGGCAATCGCCTCTTGTGGCCGCTGGAAAAATCCAAAAAACCCAACGCCATCGCGTTGCACGACGAGACGCGCCGGTGGTTGTACCCAAGTGGCTGTTATACCATTGTGCGCCGGTTTTCGTCCAAAGAGGAGAAGCGGCGCGTGATGGCCACCGTGGTGAAACCGGACGATCTTCCCGGCGGCGCGTGGATTGGTTTTGAAAATCATCTGAATGTTTTCCACAGCGGCAAACAAGGCCTTCCGCAAGAGCTGGCCCACGGGCTCTGCGCGTATCTGAACTCGGCCATGCTGGACCAAAACATCCGCGCGTTCAGCGGCCATACGCAAGTTAATGCGACCGACCTGCGCTCCCTGAAATACCCGAGCCGCCAGGCGTTAATGCGTCTCGGTCGCTGGCTAAAGCAGGCGGAAGATGTCACTCAGGAACAAATAGATGAACGGATACGGGCGATAGCATGAAGCGGAAGAATCACATCACGGAAGCCTTGGCAATTTTGAAGGCATTGGGCATGCCAAAAGCGCAACACAACGACCGTAGTGCGCTTTGCCTGCTGGCACTTGTTGATGTGACCAACGCGAAAAGTTGGTCTGAAGCCGCCTCGCCCCTCATTGGCATTACGCCCATGATGGAATTTGCCAAAGCGCAATACTCACGAAAATACGCGCCTAACAGCCGGGAAACGTTCCGAAGGTTTTCCATGCACCAGTTGGTTCAGGCGGGGATTGCGCTCTACAATCCCGATGATCCGACGCGTCCAACCAACAGCCCGAATGCCGTTTACCAGATCGCCCCGGCGGCATTAGCGCTTCTAAAAATATATAGAACGCTGGAATGGGGAACCGCTCTTGCCGAATACCTGAAAAATAATAAGCCACTGGCAGAGCGTTACGCGATGGAACGCAAGATGACTGTTATGCCAGTCCTGCTTCCCACGGGACAGAAGATCCAGCTCTCGCCGGGGAAGCACAATGAGCTTATTAAGGCGATCATCGAACAATTTGTCCCACGTTTCATCCCAAACGGAATATTGGTTTATGCCGGTGATACCGGCGACAAATGGGGTTACTTCGACCGGAGCGCCCTTGCCCGTTTAGGAGTGGCGTTGGACGAGCATGGGAAAATGCCAGATGTCGTTGTCCATCATCCCTCCAAGAATTGGCTGGTGCTTATCGAATCGGTGACAAGTCACGGGCCGATGGATGGTAAGCGGCATAATGAACTTGCCCGGCTATTTTCGCCATCCACGGCGGGACTGGTTTATGTCACAGCATTTCCGAACCGTTCTATTATGGGGCGGTATCTTGCCGAAATTGCCTGGGAAACGGAAGTTTGGATGGCGGAATCCCCCACGCACATGATCCATTTTAACGGCTCAAGGTTTTTGGGGCCTTATTAACGGCTTGGGTGTGCGTGATGAATACAGACGACAATACAGTCTTTGAAGACGAGACCGGGGTTCTTCCCGAAGTCGTGGCCCAAGTCGTCTGGGAGGAAGCCAGCCGCTGGCTTGGCGTCAGCCTGCCGAAATCCTGGGTCATTCAACTCGCGCGGAAGGCGAGAAATCGCTACAAGCACGACTCGCGCTTCCACGCGATCCTCCTCGGCCCCGAGGCTTCCGACTTTAATTACACTTTTGGCCGTGACAGTCTCTATGTTTTCATGCGCCACTGGCTCGCCGCGCTTCTGCTCCGTCATGATGACGCTCTCTACCGCTGCCTTCCCGCCTCCTTCGCCAACGGGCATGAACTCCCGGCTCCCGAGCCCCCCGCCAGCCCGTGCCTGATCCCTTCCCTGCGTCCTCCGCCCCGGCAAAAGATCGGCGTGATCGGGAGCTACAGTCCGATTTTCCCGCCTACCCAGGCCGAGGTCTTTGTGATGAATGATTCAGGCCTGGAAGGCAACGGATGACATGATTTTGTATGCGTTCACCATTTTCACCAGCGCGTTTTTGCTTTTTCAGGTCCAGCCGCTGATCGGTAAGTGGATTCTGCCCTGGTTCGGCGGGACGCCGGCGGTCTGGACGACTTGCATGCTGTTCTTCCAGGTCCTGCTTTTCGCCGGGTATGCGTATGCGCATGTCCTGCAAAAACTGACATGGCGGCGGCAGGCGCTGGTGCACGGTCTGCTGCTGGGCGCCACGCTGCTGGTGCTGCCGATTATTCCCGGCGCCGGGTGGAAGCCCGAGGGCGCGGAAGATCCGGTGTTGCGGATTCTGCTCATCCTAGGCGGGGCCGTGGGGCTGCCGTATTTCTGTCTTTCGGCCACCAGTCCGCTGCTCCAGGCCTGGTTCGGGCGCGCCTGTCCGGGCCGGAAACCCTACGCGCTGTACGCCCTTTCCAATGCCGGGTCGCTCCTGGCCCTGGTCTCCTATCCCTTTGTGTTCGAACCGGTTTTCCGCCTGCGCGTTCAGGCCGTCTCCTGGTCGTGGGGTTACGCGGGGTTCGCCGTGCTCTGCGGCGTCTGCGTCTGGGTGGCGGCAAAAAGCCGGACTGACACGGGGTTTGCGCCGGTTCCCGCCGCCGCAGAGGCCGCGGCCGGACCGGAGACGCGGCCCGCAGGCATGGCTGGGGGGCGCCGGGTCGTTTTCTGGTTCTGCTTCCCCGCGGTGTCGAGCATCATGCTCCTGGCGTTTACCAATCAGATGTGCATGGACATCGCGACCATTCCGTTCCTCTGGATCCTGCCGCTGGGCGTGTATCTGCTCTCCTACATCCTGACTTTCAGCGGGGAGCGCTTCTACCGGCGGCCGTTCCATCTCTCGTACATGGCGGTCGGCATGTTGTTCGTCGTGGCGTTGCTCAGCAAGGACAATTCCCTGAACCTGGGACTGTTGGTGCTGTATTACACGGCGGCGTTGTTCTTTTGCTGCATGGTCTGTCACGGCGAATTGTACCGGCTGCGGCCGGAACCTGCCCGGTTGACCGCGTTCTACCTGACTTCTTCGGGTGGCAGCGCCCTGGGCGGTATTCTGGCCGGAGTGGCGGCGCCGCTGCTCTTTCCGATGTACCTGGAACTGCACGCGGGACTGCTGTTGTGCGGCGCGCTGGCCCTGGCGTGTCTGTTCACCGATCCCGCCTGCCGGCTGTACCGCGGCCGGCCGCGGTGGGTGGCCGCGCTCCTGATCGCCGCTCTGCTGGGGTTGGGCGTCGGCCTGAGCCGGCAGGTTTCTGATTTTCTCGGGGGGAATCTCGCGGTCCGGCGGAATTTCTTCGGGGTGTTGCGGGTGTATTTCTGTGACGTGGAAGGGGAAGACGGACGCGAACGCCAGATCCGCCTCTGCCACGGCACGACCGATCACGGCATGCAGTTTCGGGACGAAACGAAGCGGCAACTGCCGGTTTCCTATTACGCGCCATCCTCCGGCATCGGCCTGGCCGTGCAGCACTGCCCGCAGCAGGGACCGCGCCGGATCGGGGTCGTCGGCCTCGGCGCCGGCACCATCGCGGCCTGGGGCCGGCCCGGCGCGCAAGACGTCATCCGGTTCTATGAGATTAACGAGCAGGTCCGGCAACTGGCTAATGAATACTTTACCTATTTGAAAGACTCCCACGCCATCGTTGAAATCAAGATGGGCGATGCCCGGCTGTCCCTGGAAGAGGAAAGCCGCGATGGCATGAATCAGCGGTTCGACATCCTTGCCCTCGACGCCTTCAGCAGCGACGCCATCCCCGTCCACCTTCTCACCCGTGAAGCCTTCGTGGTGTATCTCCGGCACCTGAAACCGGACGGCATCCTCGCCGTCCACATCACCAACCATCATTTGAATCTCAATCCCGTCATCGCCGCCCTGGCCGACCAGTTTCACCTGGCCGCGATTGGTGTTTCCACCGACAAAGATTCAGACCCGGGCGCCTATTTGTCGGAATGGGTTCTGCTGACGAATAACCGTGTGTTTCTCGCGAATCCCGAGGTGGCGGCCGCCTCGGAGCCGCTGGACGTCAAGCCCGCGTCCCGCGTCCTGTGGACCGACGATTACAGCAACCTCTTCCGGGTCCTGAAGAAAAACCCGCTGAACCTGAGGCAATGGAGTTCGCCATGAACTTGGCCGCCGAACGCGCCGATTTTGAAGCCGCGAAAAGCATCTACGAACACGCAAGATTGACCTTCCACGGGGTTGAGGGTTTTGACGTCTACAACACGTCCATCCCTTTCACCTGGCGTGGCCGGGAATACATCTTCGGCCGGGTCGAGCGGCGCCGCGAATGGACCCGTTCCTGGGTGCGGCTTTTCGAGCGCACGGGAACGGACGATTGGACACTAGTCCCCGGGTCCATGATCTACCAGCTCGAAGATCCCTATGTTAGCTTTATCGGCGACGAACTTGTCCTCGGCGGCACCCACGTCCGCTTCCGGCAGGGAAAGCTGGACACCTATTATGGTTATTTCTACCGCGGCAATGACTTGCATGACCTCGTGTATTTCACCACCGGCCCGGAGCATATGAAGGACATCCGTCTGGTCTGCCTGGCCGACGGCCGGATCGGCGTGTTTTCACGACCGCGCAGCGAGCAGGTCCGGAAGCAGTACGGCAGCGAATCGGTGATCGGGTTCGCCGTGATCGACCGCTTGGACGATCTGTCGGCCGATGTGGTGGAAAATGCCCCCGTCATCCCCGGTCTCTTCGGCCAAGGTGAATGGGGTGGCTGCAACCAGGCCTACCTCCTGGACAGCGGGCGCATCGGCGTCGCCGGCCACAAGTGCTACAAGCGCGCCGGCGCGGACGGGCAGCCGATCCTGACGTATCTGAACGTTTCCTTCGTCTTCGACCCCGTCCGGCACCAGGCGCTGGATCTCAAGATCATCGGCACCCGCTCCTGCTACCCGTCCGGCCCCGGCAAGCGTCCGGAGTTGATAGACTGCGCCTTCACTTCCGGTTTGGGCATGCGCCCCGACGGCAAAGCTGACCTCTACAGCGGCATCGGCGACTGCGAGGAAGGCCGGGTCGTCATTGATTACCCCTTCGCCGGCCACGGCCGTATCGTCGCCGGATAGAACCAGGAGCCATAGACCTTTTCGTGCTGAACCCGCGTTGGGTTCAGGCGTAGATCATTTTTTTCGTCATGCCACCGTCGGCGACGAAATTCTGGCCGGTGACAAACCCGGCGGCGGGCGAGAGCAGGAAGGCCGCCAGCTCCGCAATGTCCTCTGGCGTACCGACCCGGCCGCAGGGGTGTTGGAGGCAGTCGGCTTCGCTGTGCACCGGCTGTGTGCGCTTCGCGGGTTTCTGCCACGGGCCGCACTCGATCCAGCCGGGGCTGACGCAGTTGACGCGGACCGCCGGCCCCAGGCTCACTGCCAGGGCATGGGTCAGCGCCACCACGCCGCCCTTGCTCGCGCTGTACGCCAGGGAGTTGGGCTCGGATTGGAACGCGCGGGTGGAGGCGATATTGACGATGGCGCCGTTAACGGCGCGCAGGGCCGGGGCGAACAGCTTGGCGCAGAGGAAATGCGAGGTCAGGTTCACGGCCAGCACCCGGTTCCAATCCGCTAGCTGCAGGTCCTCGATCGGCCGGCCCCAGCCGGCGCCGCCGATGCCGGCGTTGTTGACCAGGCCGTCGAGCCGGCCGAGCGCCGCCAGCGCCTCCTCGGCAGTCTCGATCACCGCGGCCTCTTCGCCGACGTCAACCTGGAAAAAGCGTAGTTCGTTCTTTCCGGAGTCTTCGGCCAGCAGCGCTTCGCCGGCCTCGCCGTCCCGATCCAGGACCGCGACGCGCCAGCCGTGTCGCCGCAACAGTTGCGTGATCGCCTTGCCGATGCCTTGGGCGCCGCCCGTCACCACCGCCGCCGGTTGATCCGCCATGATTAAACCCTCTTTTGATTTTGAACAGAAGCTCGCAAAGATCTCAACCCGCTTCAACCTAAACAGCTTTGTGCCCTTTGCGGCCTTCTGTTCAATTCAATGAATGCGTGTGTTACGGCCGGTCATTTCACAGTCACGGGCAGGACGAAGGTCTGGGCGGGCGGCACCTCCGCCTCCCATGGCCGGCGGTAAAGCAGGGTCACTTCGGTCTGTCCGGCTTCCAAGGCGTCGAACTTGAAAATTTCCGTGCCGCCGGCGCCGACTTTGCCTTCCGCGTCAGGCGCGGGTTTGAAGTCCGCCGGGCCCGTGATTCTCAGCATCGGCATGGTGGTGCCGCTTTTGATCCACATGAACCCGGTAGTCGGATTGGTCGGGAGTTCGACGACCAAGACGTCGCCCTTGTCCACGGTCTGCGGTTTGCCGTTGTCGGATGGGCCGATTTTGATTTCCGCGGCGCCGGCCGGAAGCAGGGCCAGGAAGACGAGGGAACTGCAAATGAGGCGTGAGTGTGACATGATGAGATTCTCCTCCCTCAATATCCATGCATTCCAGGCGCGAGTCAATGGCCCCGGCAATTTTTGTCCGGGGAATGTGACATAGGCAATCCGGCCTGCGGTTCAGGGCTCCGCCGCGTTTGGCTTCTCACGGAGACACGGAGGCACGGGGAAGGCCTTGGATCCGTTGCGAAATATCGATCCTCTTCACCGTGCCCCCGTGCCTCCGTGAGAGAATGTTTTATATAGCTTTTGTGCTTGGTAATCCTTCGGTTTGAAGACTACAGTCTCTATCTCCTTGAATGAAAAATGTGTATCACCTGCGGCTGGCCCCTTAAGATATGATTTTATCCCCCGTGACCTCCCGGCTCGAAAACGCGATTAGATCCCGCCAGGCCTGGATAGACCCGCACCATGTGGCCGCCTTTCGCCTCTTCAACGGCTTCACCGAAGGCGACCCCGATTTCGTGCTCGATATTTACGGGCGCACACTTGTCATTCACCATTATGCCGCGGATCCGGCCCCCCAAACGACCCGGGTTCAAGAGGCGGCCGCGTATGTGCGATCCGTGCTGCCCTGGCTGCGCGCGGGGCTGGTAAAAACCCGCTATGGCGCCACGCCGGAAGAAAAACGGGGGGTGTTTTTATTCGGAACCGAACTCGACCGGAAAATCAAAGAACATGGGGTCTGGTACGCCATTGACCTGATGCTGAACCGCGACTCAAGCCTTTATCTCGACACGCGCAACCTGCGCAAGTGGCTCATTGAAAACATGAAAGACAAATCCGTTCTGAACACCTTCGCCTACACCGGCAGCTTCGGCGTCGCCGCGCTCAGTGGGGGCGCCGCCGGGGTGGTGCAGATTGATTTAAACCGCGAATTCCTCGCGCTCGCCCAAACATCATACACCCTGAACGGTTTCCCCCGTCGCAAGTGGCATTTGATCGCCGCGGATTTCTTTGAGCAGGTAAGCCGGATGAAACAGGCAAACGCGTTATTCGACTGCGTCATCCTCGACCCCCCGTTTTTTTCAACCACGGCAAAAGGCCGCGTAGATCAGGAAAACCAAAGCGCGAATCTCATCAACAAAGTCCGCCCTCTCATCAACGACGGCGGCTATTTGGTCGTCGTGAACAATGCTTTGTTTGTCAGCGGCAACGACTATGCGAAAACGCTCGACGTCTTATGCGGAGACGGGTATCTGAAAATCAAAGAACTCATTCCCGTTCCCGAGGATTTCATCGGGTATCCTGAAACCCAGGCCGGAACTTCCATTACCGACCCCAGCCCATTCAATCATTCCACCAAGATTGCGGTATTGGAAGTAAAACGAAAGCAAGGGCTCTGATTCTCTGCCTTGACCGCGGCGTCCGCGCCGCTTTGGAGTGTCGGCGGCTGGACGCCGCTTTTTCCCGCCGGTGGAACCGGCCTCCTGTCTGACGTCTCCGCTTCTGTCAGGGCATGGGAGTTGAACTATGCGTGGGATGGCGGCTCCGCCGCCGGGGAAAGCGGTGTCAAGCCACCGCACTCCAAAGATGCTGTGCCTCGGTACAAAGAGACTCAAATCCTTAAGTTGACGCGCATGCCCGCCGGGGCTTCCGAGGGAACTGCGATTTCGGCTTTTTTCGCGAAATTTCGCGTATTTAGCGAGCAAAACGGATTGGGGATCAAAAAGGGTTTTCACCGTGTTCATGAATAGATCAGGCTAGCACCACAAACCCGGTTCCGGCTTGGCCGGGCTAGGCGCGTCCGGCGGAAGGCTGTATAGTTTCGCGCTATGACTCCGCATTCCGCTCATCCTCCTGAAGACAAGCCGGCGTCCGCGGCCGGTTCCGCGGGCCTGGTCGTGCCTCAGCACGTCACGCTGTTCGCGCCTCCGGCTACGCTGAAGCTGGCCAGCGGCGCCGAGTTCGGGCCGGTGACTGTCCAGTACGAGACCTACGGTACGCTCAGCCCGGAAAAGGACAACGCCATCCTGGTCTGCCATGCCCTTTCCGGCGACGCGCACGCCGCCGGCCGGCTGACGCCCGAGGATAAGGAGCCGGGCTGGTGGGACGTGGCCATCGGCCCCGGAAAGGCCTTTGACACCAACGAATATTTCGTCATCTGCTCCAACATCCTCGGCGGCTGCAAGGGCACCACCGGCGCCATGTCCCCCAACCCCGCCACCGGCCGGCCGTGGGGCACTGAATTCCCCATGATCACTATCCAGGACATGGTGGCGGTGCAGAAGGCCCTGGTCGACCACCTCGGCATCCGCCGCCTGTTGGCGGTGTCCGGCGGTTCCATGGGCGGCATGCAGGCCCTGGAATGGGCCGTAAGCTATTCGGACATGGTCGAAACCATCATCCCCGTTGCCTGCACCCACCGCATGTCGGCCCAGGGCATTGCCTTCAACGAGGTAGGACGTCAGGCCATTTTTGCCGACCCGAACTGGAACTGCGGCGACTATTACAACGGCCCTTCGCCCGATTCCGGCCTGGCCATTGCCCGCATGATCGGCCACATCACCTACCTCAGCGAAAAGGCGATGCACCGCAAGTTCGGTCGCGCCCTGCGCCATCGCAACACCTACGCCTACAACTTCGAGACCGAGTTCCAGGTCGAAAGCTACCTGCACCACCAGGGCAAGAAGTTCATCCAGCGCTTTGACGCCAATACCTATCTTTATATCACCAAGGCCATGGACTACTTCGACCTTGGCGCCGGGTTCCCCTCGCTCCGCGCCAGCTTGAAGCGGCTCAAGGCCAAAACCCTGCTCGTCGGCTTCTCCAGTGACTGGCTCTTTCCGCCCAACGACATGAAGGAAATCGCCAACGCCCTCCGCAGCAACGGCGCGGACGTGACCTTCCTCGTCATCCAATCGGATTACGGGCACGACGCGTTTCTCCTGGAAACCGAGGAATTGACCAAGGCGTTGCGCCCTTTCCTGCGCTATGCCCGGCGGCATGTCGCCGATCGGCGCGATCGCGCCAACGAGACGCCCCCCCTCTCCGGCGGAGAGGTGCCGGTCCTATGAACGCAACTCCTCCGGATTCCGCCCCCTCCGCGCCGGCCGTCCTTCCGGACCCTGCCCTGAACCGCAACGATTTCCGCACCATTGTGGAACTCGTCGATCCGGGCGTCCGCGTCCTGGACCTGGGCTGCGGCGACGGCACCCTGCTCAAACTCCTCCAAAAACACAAAGGCGCCCTCGGCTACGGCGTCGAGCACGATCCCAACCGGATCATGGACTGCATCGAAAAGGGACTCTCCGTCTTCCAGGGCAATCTGGACGAAGGGTTGCGCGATTTCGAGGACCAGTCTTTCGATTACGTCATCCTTAACCTTACCCTGCCCGAAGTCCACAAACCCGATTTTGTTTTGAACGAAATGCTGCGGGTGGGGAAAAAAGCTGTGGTCTGTTTTCCCAATTTCGCCCAGTGGCACATCCGCCTGCGCCTGCTCTTCCTCGGCCGCATGCCGGTGGATCCGATTATTCCGCACCAGTGGTTCGACACCCCGAACATCCATCACCTCACCGTGTGCGATTTCGAGGAGTTCTGCGGCCGCCGCAACCTGGTCATCCACCGCCGCGGCTTTTTCCGCACCCTTGCCGGCGGCCGCGTCCAGGAGAGCATGCTTTTCCCCAACTGGTCCGCCAGCTTCGCCCTGTACGTCCTTGGCCACAACGCGTGAGACCGCCCCCGTTATGAGCACCTCCCACGCCCCCAAGATTCCCCGCTACCATCGGGACACTCTCATTGAGATGAACTTCCCGGTCTACACGGCGCGGCGCGATGCCGCCCACGCCCGGGCCATGCAGATTCTCCGCGAGGATATCCCCTCCTGTTCCGACAGTCGCCGCGTGGATCACTATGCGGTCTGCGAGCGCCTGCTCGACGAAGCCATCCACGCCACCCGTCACGCCCAGCTCAATCCCGAAGGCCCGCTCCTGCGGTATTTCCAGCTTCTGCGCGACACCCTCGGCCTGAACCTCGTCCTCCTGCGGCATGAGCTGACCCTGGACAAAGAAACCCGCGCCCTCTCCAAACTTGTTGCCGACCCCTCTGTCGAGCTCCACAACATCGATGAAGGCTTTTGCGCCAGCGAAGGTCGCCTGCTCGGCTGCATCGAGAGCCTGCTCACCTTCGGCGAACCGCTGCTCCAGAAGGATGCCGCCGCCCGGCTCAAGACCTTCAGCGGCGATGACCGCCGCCGTTACGACCTCGCCCGCAAGGAATACGACGAGTATTTCCGCAAGGGCGCCGCCGCCGCCCCGCGCCGCCACCGCGGCTGATCGTTTTTTTGCCGCAAAAAAAACGACCCGGGCCGTTTCCGGTCCGGGTCGTTAAAAGATACAGAGTTGATTTTGGTCAGCTCCGGCGGCGGGTGCGACGACGCTTCTCGCTCGGCTTTTCAAAATGCCGGCGGTTGCGCAGTTCCTTGAGGGTGCCTTCCTTGTCGAGCTTTTTCTTGAGACG
>CAITSE010000073.1 GCA_903894975.1 uncultured Lentisphaerota bacterium | reverse complement strand
ACGGCCGCTCTCAACCTCGCGGATCACCTGCAACTTGAACGCCTCACTGTAACGCATCACAGTACTCATTGAACACCTGTCCTTCCTCTGACAAGTGTCAACGTATATCAGGACAAGACACGAACGTCGAACATTGAACATCGAACGTTGAACGTCGAAATAGATCGGATCTTGACGTATCCAAGTTAAGCCTGGGGCATGAACCTCGGTTCGATGTTGGACGTTCGACGTTCGATGTTCAACGTTCGTATTGAGAAAGATGAAATTGGCGTCTAGGCTTATCTTGTCGCGCCGCCGGGCGGGCGGCCGCGGTAAGAGGTTTTGCGGACGTAGGAGCCCATGCCGCCTTCTTCGCGGCCGCCGGCGACGAAGCGCAGTTCGGTCACGGCGCCGCGGGTGAAGGCCTTGATCTTTGCGGTCAGCGCCGGCTTGTGCATCTGGTCCAGGGCGAAGAGCCAGGAAGAGTCGGAGACTTCGATGAAAAGCCGCTTCTCCCGTTCGAGAAAGGTGGCGGGCCGGCAGTGGCGCGCGGTTTCGGCGCCAATCAGCTCCGCCCAGCCGTCCGCGAGCTTCTGCAGCACCGGGTCGGGGCCAGTCTGGAGCTTGGTCAGGATTTTGTTCATGACGTCGCCGACTTTGACCGGCGGCCGCACGCGGGCCAGGATTTCGTTGCGCGCCGAGGTCTCGCCGTACCAGTCGGTCATGGCGTCGATGCGGCCGCGTTCACGCCGGCTGACGTGCCGGTGGTACCCGGAACGGTTCGCCAAGTCCTTCATCGCCATCCAGTACGGATCCTGGGGCGGCGCGTTTCCGGCGGGATTGTCAGGGGCGTCGTTCACAGTTTCAATATACAGGAGCTTTTCGTGCTTCCACCGGGAGGGACGGAGGGACAGAAAAGGGACACCAGGGACTCAAGGGACGCCAGGGACACCGTCTCTCATCGCGTCCTTGGAGTCCCTCGCGCCGCCGTCCCATAGGTCCCATAAGTCGCATAGGTCCCATAAGTCCCATTCTTCCGGATCCGGCGGCGCGCGTTTGAATTCTGGGAGTTCCGGGATCGCGCGCTGGCGAAAAACGGGAACGAATTCCGAAGTCATCGAAATCCGGGCAAAGACGGTGCGCTCCCGCACGGGGCTTGTATTTTTCCTCGGCGGCGGGTATGATACTTCTCATCTTTCAATCCCGAGTTTTAAATTGGAGCGGAACATCTTTAAAGAAAGACGGTTAAGACCTTAGAACGACCCGGAATTCCGTCTTTCACGCGGCCGATTCGTCCGAGATACATTGAAAAACAGTTCACTAAGAAGTTCGGCAGGAAGCAGTTGTGGCGCCGCCGGTACGGCTTCTTTGTGTCCTCTGTGGCAAAAAAAAGCTGGGGACAGGTACGCGGGCTTCCCGGTTTCTCACGGTGGCACGGTGGCACAGAGAAGGCCGGGGGACCGTTCGCCATACCCGTTTTCTTCCCACCGTGACTCCGTGCCACCGTGAGAGAACTCATATCTTCATTACTGTCCCTGATGCCCGAAGTCTTTCGCCGGCGACGGTGAAGTGCAACAGGGGAAACCGCCGAAGTCGGCGAAATTCCGGCAAAGACGGCGCGCTCCCGCATGAGAGGTGGTTTTTCACCACGGCGGCGGGTATGGTATTCAACGTCATCCGAACCAGTCACGCAATGGAACGGGTCAATCTGTGGATAAGCATGTTGTGACTTCTGTCACCGGCCAAGAATCCCGCTCCGCCGCGTCCGATCCGACCGGGCTTCACTGAAAAACCATTGAATAAATGTTAGGCGTAGCTCAGCAAGTTTGCGTTTGTAGCACGTCACGCGATTATGGAACACAGCAATTTATGAAGGCACTAGTGTCTCTGCTCGTGGCTGTCGGGATATGGGGTTCCACCGCCTCCGCCATGACCTTTGTCCACCCTGGAGCTCTTGATTCCAAAACTGAACTGGACTTTGTGAAGGCCAAGATCAAGGAAGGAGCCCAACCGTGGAAAGGCGAGTTTGATCGGATCAAGAGTTCGGGCTATGCCACACGAGGCTCGCATGGGCTGGAGAATATTGATTCCAAGAATCACGATGCTGAAGTCTCGCGAGACGACGCCATTGCGGCTTACACCCAAGCCCTTTTGTGGTATTTCACGGATGACCCGATCTATGCTAGGAGAGCCACCGCGATTCTCAATTCTTGGACGAATCTGCAGGCCTTCACCGCCGGCTCGGATCAGGATCGGTTGCAGGCGGGCTGGATCGGCGCGGTCTTTGCTCCGGCGGCTGAAATCATGCGCCTTTATCCCGGATGGACCCCAAAAGAGATCGCGAATCTTCAAGCCATGTTCAAGCGCGCATTCTATCCCCAGTTGACCACGGCGAGTTCCTGGAACGGCAACGTGGATTTGACCCAGATTGACGCAATGATGGCGATTTCCGTTTTCAACGAAGACGAAGCGTTGTTCTACCAAGGTCTCGCGCGTTTGAGGGCCAGGAGCCCAGCCTATTTCTATCTAATTACGGACGGTCCCAAGCCCAAACCGATTGCGGGCGACAGTGATGACTTGGACAGGTTCTGGTCGAATCCCACAAAGTGGGTTGAGGGCCTAACCCAGGAAACTTGTCGCGATAACGGGCACCATTCCCAGTTTGCGCTAGGATCGGCCCTGCACGCGGCTGAAGTTGCCTGGCATCAGGGTGTGGATATGTATTCAGAAAATCAGGAGCGATATACAGCGGCGATGGAACTCCTCGCCACTCAGCTTCTCACCGGTTCGATGCAGGGCGTGTGCGGCAATGACATCCCGACTGCTGACCGATACGATACATGGGAGGTGGGCTACAACCATTACCACAACCGCGCCGGGTTCGCCTTGCCGAACACTCGGAAGCTGATTATAGAACAAATCAGGCCTCGGGCCTCAAGGACCGACTGGAATCTGAACTACGAAACTCTGACTCATGCTGATCTCCCGAGCGTCCTCTCTCCACGCAGAGGGACTGCACAGTTGGGAGCAGATCGTAGTCATTTAGACCCTAAATGAAGCGGCCTAACAAAATCACTGGAGCGAACGCGGGCGGGCAACGGCAGTTTACAATTCGGAAGCGCTGGACCGCCCGCGTCACTCAGTTCTGGCGTTACTCTCGCAGGCAGAGTTCCAGGGCGAGCAGGGCGTAGGCGGTGCTGAGTTCCGGGCGGGTTTCCCAGCCGTCGGGGCTGACCTGACGCCAGGAGCCGTCGCCGTTCTGGCGCCGTAGGAGTTCCAGGGCGACGCGTTCGCGCCAGGCCCGGGTTCCGGGTGGCGCCGCCGGTTTGGCGGCCGCCCACGCGGGGCTGTGTTCGGCGGCCTGCAGGGCCTGCACCGTCGCATGCAGCCAGGTGAAATAGCCGGGACCGCCGCGTTCCAGAAATCCGGTCGGCTCCAATTCGCGTCCCAGCCGGGCCAGGGCTTCCGGCAGGATCGGGTCGCCGGGCGCCACCCCGGCGTAGAGCAGGGACTTCACCCCGACCGCGGTCAGCAGCGCCTCCGTCTGACGCGCGGCCTCGTCCCCGGATGCGGCGGCCGGCCGGGACTGGAAGCGCGGCCGGGCCGGCGCTCCCTCCGTCGGGGCGGGCGTGACCCAGCAGGCGGCCAGAAAACGGCGCGCGGTTAGATAGCCGCCGCGGGCCTCTTCCTCCGCTGCGTCGCCTTGCGCCAGCGGCGGGCGGTCGAGGAAATCGGTCAGGTACAGGGTTTCCAGCACGTAGCCGGTGGTGACCAGGTCCGGGGGCGCTCCGGGAACCGGCCGGAACCCGCCGCAACCGAGGTCGGAGTCTACGCGGATTTGCATGGGCCACAGGCTGTTCCGTACGCGTTTTAACATGGTGAAATCTTCCGGCCGCTGCCGGCGGATTACCGCCCACGTTCCCACCGCGCGGGAGAGGACGGCGTATTGGCCGGTTGGGCCGGCGGCCCCCGCCGCGACCTCCGGCTGGGCGCTTTCCCGGCGCACCAGCCAGTCCGCGGCGCGGTCGGCCGCGGCGGTGGTTTCCGGATGGGCCACGCCCTCGGGAAGGTTGTACAGGGCCAGGGCGGCCAGCGAGGTCAGGGCCGGGTGTTCGCCCCAGGTTCCATCCCCCTGTTGCCGGGTACGCAGCCAGCCGGCGCCGCGCCGCAGGGCGGAGCGGGCTTCCAGGACCAGTGAGTCCTCCAGGATCGGCCCGGTCCTGGTCAGGGATGTGGCAAGGGTTGCCGGCGCCGCCGCAGTCCGGTTTGGCGCCAGTGCCAGGCTGATGGCGAGCATCACGGTCAGGGACGGGAGGGACAGGAAGAGGGACGCCAGGGACGGGGAGGGCATGCGCGTCAATTTAAGAGAAGGCGAACGTTGAACATCGAACATCGAACGTTGAACGTTGAAGAAAAAACCGACCGGATGGAGCTTAAACCTACGGAATGAACTCCAATTCGACGTTGGGCGTTCAATGTTCAATGTTCGACGTTCGCTTTCATGCTGTTATGATTCTACCGTTTACTCGCATGCGGGGAGGGGACTCCGGTGGGTCCGGGCTTGGGACGGTGCGGCATGTGTTTGGCGGGTGGCATGGCGTCTTTTCAGCTCAGCCGTGCGGCCAGCCGGGCCAGGCCGCGCAGGGTGAAATCGGGTGGCGCCGCGGTCAGGTTCGGAATGGCGGCCAGGAAAAACATGGCATCGCCGCCGGTGACCGCCACTGGGCAGTCCGGCGCGCCGAGTTCAGCGCGGATGTTTTCCAGGACGAACTGCACCGCGCCGATGACGGCCAGGTCGGTGCCGGCCAGGATCGCCTCTTCGGTGCAGGTGCCGATGGCGGCGGGCAGGCTGTCCTGGAGCGGCACCTCGGGAAGTTGGGCGGTGTGCTCATGCAGGGCGAGGCGCAACATTTTTCGTCCCGGCAGGATGGCGCCGCCGCGAAACCGTCGCGCCTCATCCACCGCCACCGAGCTGAGCGCCGTGCCGCAATCGAGCACGATAAACGGCGGGGTGAACAGCTCCAGTGCGGCGACCGCGTTCATCAGCCGGTCCGCGCCGATGTTCCGGGCCTTCATCGGGGAAAAATCGAACTCTTTGACCGCATCTGTATCCGCCAGGACCAGGCGCCGTTCGGGCCACTGTTCCCGCAGGCAGGCTGCGGCATGGGGCACGACGCAGGCGGCCACCACCGGCAGGCGCGGTTGGTCTGCCAGCAGCCCGGTCTTGGTCCCGGCCGCCAGCAGTTCCGCCGTGGTCAGCCGTGTGACCGGGCCGATGCGCCCCCCCTCCGCCCGTGCCATCTGGGTGTGGGTGTTGCCGATGTTGAGGAGGATCACGTCTTTCATTTGAAAATACCGGTCTGTGGGTCTGTAGGTCTGATAGGTCTGTGGTCTGTAGAACATTCTGAGTGAAATGCGTTGTTTTCTGGTACGGATTTACCGCAGACAAGGACAAACAATAGCCCGGGTAAGCCGGCACAAAGATGGCATAGCACCACAAACGTGGTTCCGGCTTGGCCGGGCTAGGGGAAGAGGAGTTTCCGCCCCTCCCACAGGCCACAGGCCCACAGACCACGGACCTTTTTCTTGAAAACAGTAGTATAGTCCGCCGCGTCCCGGCTCTGCAAGGTGCCTGTGGTCTGTAGGCCTGTGGCTGGTGGTGAAGAGGAAGACGGAAAAATCGAAGGATT
>CAITSE010000072.1 GCA_903894975.1 uncultured Lentisphaerota bacterium | reverse complement strand
CGCTCTCAACCTCGCGGATCACCTGCAACTTGAACGCCTCACTGTAACGCATCACAGTACTCATTGAACACCTGTCCTTCCTCTGACAAGTGTCAACGTATATCAGGACAAGACACGAACATTGAACATTGAACGTCGAACGTTGAAGTAAAACCTGACCGGTTCAAGCTTCTATGCACCGCATGGATCCCGATTCGACGTTGGACGTTCAACGTTCGCTGTTCGACGTTCGCATTTAGTTGTTTTCCAGAAGATTATGGTTCTTAAGGTTACGCGCATGCGCGGCTGGGCGTCGGGGCTTTGGCTTCCCGTGTAGGCACGGGTGTGCCGCCCGTGTTCCGGCGCGTCGTCCGTTTTGCCGCGTTGGCAACACCCCCCCGGCGGGCGTCGGAAGGTTTCGCGTCACGAACGAACAGCCCCCGCTGAAGCGGGAACTCCCAACCTGGAACGGCCGTCCGAGTTCGGAGTTCCGCCTTCAGGCGGTGCCGGTTTCATGTTCCGACATTTTCCCGGCCCCGGCAAAATCCGGGACGATGGTTACATTGACCGCTGGGTTTCGGCTGTCGTCCAAGCGAATTTCAGGTTCGGAAGAACAAGCGGGAGAGTCCGATCGTGTTCATGCGACTTGGCTGCACGGTTTGTCTCGGCCTGACGCTGTTGGCGCCGGGCGTTGTCGTGCCGGCCGCGCTGCCGGCGGAACCGGTGGTTTCCGCCGTGCCGGTGCCGCCAGCGGCGGAGCGGGCGTCGGTTCGGCCGGGCGTGGTGCCGCCGGGACCGGTCACGCCCGCGGATCTGGCACGGGGCCGGGCAGGATCGGCCGGGACGGCGGCGGCGCCCGCGGCCCCGGCTGTTCCGGCGGCGGCGACGACGATCACCGGGATCGGCAAGGTTTCCTTCCGCCAGATTTTGGCGTTGCAGGTCGGGCTCGACCGCCTGCATTTTTCCCCGGGCTGCCTGGACGGGAAGCTGGGCGGCCAGACCCGGCTGGCGATCCAGGCTTGGCAGCTCGCCCACGATCAGTCGCCCACCGGCGAACTGGCGGCGGCGGATCTGGCGCAGTTCGGCACGCCGGAGGATGCCGTGGCCCCCTACACCGTCACCGCGGCGGACCTGGCCGAACTGGTGCCGGCGCCCAAGACGTGGAAGGAAAAATCCGAGATGGCGCGGCTCGGGCACAACACCATCCTTGAGCTCATCTCCGAAGCCTTCCACTGCAAGGAGGACCTGCTCCGGAGGCTGAATCCGGACGTGGACTGGAGCGCGGTCAAGGCCGGGGCCGTGCTGACGGTGCCCGATCCCCAGGCCGGCGCGGCGCCGCTGCCCATGGCCGCCTGGCTGCAGGTGAACCTGGAGGAAAAAACCATCCGCGCCTGCGACAGCCGCGGCCGGATCCTCGCGCATTTTCCCTGTTCCATCGCCCGTAAGGCCGAGAAACGCCCGAGCGGCGAGGCCAAGGTCGTGGCCATCGCGCCCAATCCCACCTACACCTATGACCCGGCGCTCTTTGCCGACGAAGAGGAATCCAAGCTTTACAAGGGGAAAATGATGATTCCCGCCGGCCCCAACAATCCCGTTGGCGTGGCCTGGATCGGCCTGGATCTGCCGGGGTACGGCATGCACGGGACGCCGAAGCCGGAGGACATCGGCAAGACCGGGTCCCACGGCTGCTTCCGCCTGGCCAACTGGAACGCGGCCAAGCTGTTGCAGATGGTCACCCTCGGCACCCCGGTCAAGTTCGCGCCGTGAGTCGGGGGGTGGAATTCGCCCACCCCCGAACCCCCGGCGAGGGTCTTCGACCCGTTTCCGGTTGGCGTGGCGAAATGCGCGGACGTATGACGCGCGGTCATCTCGGCAACGCTTTCTCCGTCCGCGAATTTCGCCACGCCGGGCGCATCCCCGGCGCCGAGCCGCCGGGGAATGTTTTTCTCACCGATCCGTCAGATCGGACTGATCGGACGGATCTGACTGATCCTGCCGGATTTCCCCCGAACCCACAACTCTCCCCCCACGGACCACAGGCCACAGACCACAGACCCTTGTTTCAAATCACTCCCGCCGCCTTGAGCCAGGTGGCGGCCAGGAGCGCGTGCCCGGCGGCGCCGGGATGGCAGCCGTCGGTGGTCCAGGCGGTTTCCGGGAGTTGGGCACGGGCGTCGAGCATGGCTTCACGGGCGGGGACGTAGACGGCGTGGAACGCCTTGGCCTGTTCCTGGACGATCGCGGCGTATTCGCCGAGGCCGGCGGTCAGTTCGCCGTCGTTTTCCGGGTCGATGGTGGTCGGGCTCAGGAGCAGGAACTGGCGGATGCCGGCGGCCGCGGCCTGTTCCAGGAGCTTCACCAGGTTCGCCTTGAACTCGGCCGGCGGAATCCATTGTTGGCCGTTCCATTCGCCGCGCTTGCGCCAGAGATCGTTGACCCCGATCTTGAGGGAGAGCACGTCGGGTTTGAGCGCCAGGCAGTCGGGTTGCCAGCGGGCCAGCAGTTCCGCGGTGCGGTCGCCGCCGTTGCCGCGGTTGAGGATGCGCACCGGCAGTTCCGGGCGCAGGGTCTGGAGCAGGCCGCGGATCATGGCAACATAGCCGTTGCCGAGGCCATCCCGGGTGCCGGTGCGGCCGGAGTCGGTAATGCTGTCGCCCTGGAACAGGATCAGGTCGTTGGCATGGATCACGGGGGGCATGGCGGGCTCCGGGAGTTGGAGAATTTTGGATTTTGGATTTGCGATTGGGGGACGGGGAGAAAGACGGAAAAACGGAATAACGGAAAAAGGGCGGGCGGAGAAGAGGAAATGGAAGAGCATGGGGAAAACCGGGAGATACTTTAGCCCGGAATGATTCATGAGCTTTTGCGCCGCCGTCCCATGAGTCCCATACGTCGCATACGTCTCATAAGTCCCATTCTTCCGCTCCGGCGGCGCGCGTTTGGGGCATGGGACGTATGAGACGTATGATACCGAATTCACTTTCAAAACCGTCTCTCGCAAAGGCGCAAAGTTCGCCAAGAAAAACCACAACTCATTTTTTCAATGGTAGATCCGATCTTTGCGAACTTGGCGAGAAAACGTTTTTCTTCAAAGCGAATTTGGTATGAGACCCATGGGACCGATGGGATGGCGCGCCGCCGGGAACCGGAAGGATCTTCCCCGTGTGCCTCGTGCTTCCGTGAGAAACTCCTGCCCAAGCAGGGATTGGCATGATCCCTGCTTAGATAGTACATTCCCGGGATGCTGCGGCAATCTTTGTCCCAAACTCAGATTCAGACCCTCCGCCAGGAATTGATCCCGGCTCAGATTCTGTCGCTGGAAATCCTCCAGGCGGCCATCCCCGAGTTGGAGCAGAAACTGCATGAGCTGGCGGAGAAGAACCCGACCTTGGAAGTGATCGAGCCCGGCACGGAGCAGCTTTCCGGCAATCCGTTGGACGGCGCCGTCGGCGCCGGCCCGGCCCCGCCGCCGGAAAGTGAATTTGAAGGCGGCGCCGAGAGTGGAGCCGAGGACGGCGCCGGGGAGACGGCGGAGCAGGGGCTGAGGGTAATGGCCGGTTCCGGTTCGCACGGTGACACGTTCGACTGGGAGCCGGGCGGCGCCGGCGCCGGGGACGAAGGTTTTCTGAACGAACTGGCCGAAAGCTGGCGCGAATACATGCCGGAGGAGAGCACCGGTCATTCCCAGCGTTCCGAGGAGGCGGAGGAACGCCGTCAGTTCCGGTTCGATTCCCTGACCGCCCCCGTCACCCTTCAAGATTCCCTGATGGAACAGCTTGGGCAGCAGGACGCCCTGTCCGAAACGCTCCGGCGCATCGGCGAGGAGATCGTCGGCAGCATCGACGAAACCGGCTATCTGCGCACGCATCCCGCGGACATTGCCATTGCCTGTGGCGTGGATCTGGACGAGGTGAACCGGGCGCTGGCGGTGGTCCGGGCATTCGATCCTCCGGGAGTCGGCGCCATGGACCTGCGCGAGTGCCTGCTTCTGCAATTGGAACGGCAGGGGCGCCGGGACTCTCTGGTCTGGAAAGTGGTGGATCAGCATCTCGACGACCTGGCGCGCAACCAGATCCCGCAACTGGCCAAGACCCTGGGCGTCTCCCCCAACCGCGTGTACGAGATTCTGGCGGAAATCCGTCAGCTCCAGCCGCATCCGGCCGCGCCGGGCGCCGTCAGTTCGTCGCCGGGCATTGCCGACGCCCAGACGTTCATTGTCCCCGAGATCCGCGTGTACCGCAATGACAAGGGCGAATGGGCCGTCGAATCCAACCGTGAGGCCCGGCCGCGGCTGCGCCTTTCCCGGCATTATCTGCGCATGATTCAGAACCCGGAAACCGACAGCGAAACCCGCGCGTTTCTCCGCCAGAAGCTTGGGGAAAGCAAACTGCTGATCAAGGCGCTCTCCCTGCGCCAGAGCACCTTGGAGCGCATCACCTGGAGCCTGCTCCGGCACCAGCGCGACTTCTTCGAGCACGGCCTCGGCTCCCTGCATCCGCTCACCCTTTCCCAGGTCGCCCGCGAGTTGGATCTGCACGAGACCACGATTGGCCGGGCCACCTCCGCCAAGTATGTCGACACTCCGCACGGTATCGTCGCTTATAAGCAGTTTTTCAGTTCCGGCGGCGTGGAAAACGCCGGCGGCGAAAAAATCTCCAACATTTCCGTCAAACAGAAAATTCATGAACTCATTCAGGGTGAGGATTCGGCCAAGCCTCTCCCCGACGACCAGATCGTGCGGCTCCTGGCCGAGGCGGGGTTGCCCGTGGCCCGGCGCACGGTCGCCAAGTACCGCGAGGAGATGAACATTCCCGCGTCCCACCTGCGGAGGAATTTCCGGTGAGTCTGTCCGGTCCAGAATTCATTCCGGCGCCTGCGCCGGCGGTCCGCACCGGCGATCGCTCGGCCGCGATGGCCGCCGCCGTCGAGCGGTTGCCGGTACGGTTGGTCCTGGACCGTTTGCGGTCGGCCCACAACGTGGGCAACATTTTTCGTCTGGCCGACGCCGTGGGCGCGGAGGGCGTGATCACCTGTGGCTACACCGCCGCGCCGCCCCATCCGAAGCTGGCCAAGACCGCCCGCGGCTGCGATCAACTTGTGCCCTGGGAAGGCAGCCCGGATGCGCGGACGGCGGTGCAGGCGCTGCGGGAGCGGGGTTATGCGGTGTATGCGGTAGAGACGGTGGAGTCTGCCCGCCCGGTTTGGGAACAGCCGTTGCGGTTCCCAGCGGCGTTTGTGTTCGGCAACGAGGCACTGGGAGTCACCCCGGAATCGCTGCCGTTCTGCGACGGGGTGGTCTGCCTGCCCTGCCGCGGGGTTAAGAATTCGGTGAACGTGGGCAATTGCGCCGCGGTCGTCCTCTACGAGGCGTTGCGGCAGTGGCTGGCGGCGCGCGCCGGTGAGGGGGATGGCCATGGTTAAGCGGTTTCTGTTCGCCCTGTGGCGGTTTTCGTCCGGTCTGACGCTCGGCCTGTTCCAAGGGATCGGGCGGGGGGCGCATGGCCTGGTCCGGCTGCTTTGGCGGCTGGTGCGCGGCCTGTGCCGGGGCGGGCGTTTCCTGCTCCGGCCCGTGGTCGTGGCGCTGCTGCTGGCGGTGGCCGGGACCGACTTGTGGCTGGAATGGCAGGGCGTGCCGGCCGGCGGCCTGGAAATCATCCAGGGCGCCCTGCTGCGTCAAGGCATCCAGGTGACCATCGGCGAACTGCGGGTGGGCCTGGTCAAGGGCGTGGTCGCCAACCGGATCTCCATATTTGACGCCGACGCGCCGGGGGAGCCTATGGCCGAAGCACAGCAAATCTCCCTTCAGCTTTCCCGCCGCGATCTGCTGTCAGGACGCATCAGGTTGCGTTCCCTCCGGTTCGACCGTCTCGGCGTCTATCTTCCCAATCTTCCGGGCAACCCCCAGTCGTTGCACAAACGCTTCCTGGGCCGGTTCACCGGCGAGGCGCGCCTGCACCGGTCGCGCCTGGAAGTGGCCAATGTCGTGGGCGACCTTGCCGGGGTGCGCTTTCAGATCCAGGGCGAAGTGCTGGATTTCACCCCGGATCCCCAGAGAAAACCCCTCGGCGTCCTCGGCTGGAAACATCTTTTGGACCGGCTGCCCGCGGACAGCCGCGATCAGGTGGAGGCCTTCATGGAAACGGCCTTTGTCAATGGCGTGCCCCAGGGCGACGGTTGGGTCGATCTCTCCTTCACGATTCCCGCCGCCCGGCCCGCCGCCGCCAAGGTTTCCGGCAGCCTTTCCCTGAGCGACGTCACCATCCGCGACGCGGAATTTCACAAGATCCGCACCCGCTTCCAGTTCCGGGACGGGGCGTTGTCGCTGCAGCAATTCAACGCCCGGCTGAACGCCGATCAGAGCCTGAACGGTGACCTTGTCGTGGATCTGCGGCGCCAATTGCTTTCCGGCGAGGCGCACGGTGCGGTCCGGCCCGATGTTCTGGCCTACCTTCTGCGTCGGCCGCTGCCCAAGGCAATGCGCGACGCCGATTTCACCACGCCCATCCGCTTCAAGCTGGAGTTGCAGCCGTCGCCGTGGCGGGATCTGGAAAAACTGAACGCCCGGCTGACGCTGGAAACGGGCTTCGTGTATTTCCCCGATTTTTCTTTCGAATCCGCCGAAGTCGTCATGGAAGCCGTTCCAGGCCAGAGCCGGAGCGGAAAACTGGATCTGACCGGCCTGCGCATCCGCGACGTCCGTATCGACAAGGTCAAGGCCGGTCTCGCCTTTGATGGTTCCCAGCTAATCGTGCGGGATCTGGACATTCGTTCCGGATCCACCGCGGGGGAGCAGCTTTCCGGCACCCTCAGCTACAATCTGCGCGATGAAATGCTGGCCGGCGACCTCTCCGGCCACCTGCTGCCCGGCACCCTGGCCTCCTTGGTGCCCGGCATTCCCGAATCGGTCCAAACCGCCTGCGGTGAACTGAAGGCGGAGGACAAGGCTCCGGCCGTGACCTGTCATCTGGACCCGTCTCCCGTGACCCGGCCGCTGGAATGGCGCGGCGAACTGAATGTCCGCCTGGAACCGGTCCGCTACCGGGATCTGGCTCTGCAGGGCGGCAGCGTGCGCGCCGTCCTGGAGCCGGGCGCGGTCACCGCCGAAGCCGAATTCATTCTTGCCGGCGAACCGGCGCAGTCCGTCCAGGGGCGGTTTAAGGTGGACCTGGCCCGGCAGCGGCTCTCCGGCACCCTGGACGCGCGGATCCTGGCAGATCGCCTGCTCCGCGGCCTGCGCCTCGAAGACGTGGCCACCGGTGGCCTCCTGATCCACCACGGCGCGCCCGCCGTCATTCATCTCGACATCGCCGATTCGCCGTTGTTTCCGTTGGACTGGAACGGCACCGGTCGGATCACCGCAGCTGATGCCTCCTACGAGGATCTGCGCTTCCTTTCCGGTTCCTGTGATCTGCGCCTGGAGCCGGGACGCATCAGCTTCCTCAACCTCTCCGGCACGACCGCCGTCGGCGACACTCTGAACGGCAATCTTGAAGTCACCACCCGCCGTATCGAAGTCGTGATCCGTGACTGCGTCATCCGCGGCGACCCGCGCCTGGTCCGCGTCTTTGTCGGCCGCGGCCAGTCCCGGGAGGTGTTCGACAGCATCTTTGCCGGCTTTGTCTGGGATCCGGCTAATCCTCCCGTGTCACAGATCGCTTCCATGCTGTACCGCGATTCCGCCGACGGCCGGGTCTGGAGCCTGCTTCTGGACGCTCATATCACCGCCAAAAACGCCACCCGGAAAGAGCTCAAGGCCGAAGTGGTGGACGTGACGCTGAAGCTCAACCTGCCCGACTCCCTTACCCTCAACCCCGTCCATGTCGACGTCGGGGACAACCATGCCGACGGCTCCGCCGAATTCTATTTCACCGGGCTCCCTCTCTGTCGCTTCCGCCTCAAGGCCGACGGGGACCCGCGCCTGCTCCTCAAAAGCTTGAATCCCGACTGGGACAAGTTCTTCGACAATACCCGGTTTGTCGGCAAAACCAGTTACGCCTGCGACGGCAATTTTTTCCTCCTCACCCCGGAGCCGCGCCCCGTCCTGCGCGGCACCTTGAAATCCGAACAGGCTTGGTACCGCCAGCTTCAGGTGGACGACTTCTCCGTCCGTTGGCAGATGCAGGACACCCAGCTCGCCTGGATGCCCATGACCGGCCGCTTGTTCGGGGGCGCGGTCTATTCCACCGGCGCGTATGACTTCGTTGCCGACAGCGGCCGCCTTGATTACAATGCCGTGCGCGTCAATCTGCAGCGTCTTCTCCAAGCCCTGGGCAGAGTGGAAAAACCGCAGGCCATTCAGGGCCTGGTCTCCGCCAACGGTTCCCTGGAACTCTACCGCCCCTCCGAGCCTGGCGCCCATCTTGCCTTGCACGGCGACGGCCGGGTCTGGGTGCGCGACGGTGATCTGCTCAACCTCAAGTTGATGAGCAATCTCGGCACCGTCGTCGGCATGTCCAACCTCGGCAAAATCACCCGCTTCGATGCCGACCTCACCTTTGCCGGCAACCAGGTCGGCGTTCCCGAATTCACTACCGACGGCACCGTGCTCGCCCTGCGCGGTTCCGGCAGCTATAGCATTGCCGACGGCGGCCTGGAATTCAAGGTCCGCGGCACGGCCATGGACAAGATGCGCATCATCCCCTTCTTGCTCAAGCCGTTCTTCTGGATGTTCGAGGCCGACCTGGGCGGCACCGTCGACGATCCCAAGTGGCGCGTCAACAGCAAACTCAAAAGTTTCTTCTCCAGTTCCGACCCGCCTGGCAAATGATCCCCGGCGCGGTTTCGGCCGCGCCGGCGCAGGAGAAGTCCCTGTAATCTTCAAATGCGAACGTCGAACATCGAACGTTGAACGTTCAACGTCGAACCGGGATGGTAAGCTTCAATTTACTTCAACGTTCAATGTTCAATGTTCAATGTTCGACGTTCGTGTCTTGTCCTGATATACGTTGACACTTGTCAGAGGAAGGACAGGTGTTCAATGAGTACTGTGATGCGTTACAGTGAGGCGTTCAAGTTGCAGGTGATCCGCGAGGTTGAGAGCGGCCGT
>CAITSE010000071.1 GCA_903894975.1 uncultured Lentisphaerota bacterium | reverse complement strand
TTTAGGCTGTAGGCTATTAGGATGTACCGAGAGATCTTCATGAACAGAAAATGGTCATTGGTCAGAGTGATTACGATCCTCGCCGCCGCCCTGTGCGGCGCGCCGGGTCTTCATGCCGCCGACATGACGCCGGGGATCTCCATTGACCAACGGGGGATGATGACGTTTTCCGGGAACATCAGCAGCAACCTGATCGCGTTCGGCCCCGGCTGGCAATATGCGGCGCAGGATTATGGCCTGAAAGGGATCAAAAAGTCCGGCCGGGGCACAGATCTGCGCTATGAGGCGGACTTTGCCGTCCCCGGCGCCACGGTCAACATGCTCGAGACCACCCAATCCGTGATTAAGGATAAAAGCCTGAAAGGGCTCAAGGTCAGCTACACCCTCAGCCACGAAAACCCGTTTTCGCTGGACAGCGCCTATCTCGCCCTCCGCATCCCGGCGGCGGATTTCGCCGGCGCCAAGGTCACGGTTGATGGCAAGGATTTCACCTTCCCGCAGACCTTTGATAAAGAATATCTTCCCCTGCCGAAGAGCGCCTCCCGGATCTTCCTGACGAACGGGAAAGCCGCCCTGGAAATCAAGGGCGACAAGCTTGCGGTGGCATATGTGGACACCCGCCAGAAAAAAGGCGCCACCTTTGAAATCCGCCTCGAATTCAGCAACCTCAAGAACACGAAAAGTTCCAGTTTGGCGTTCGAGGTCTTTTCCCTGGAACCGCCGTTCTTCATTACAGCGGACAAGAACTGGATCGAGCTTCCGGTGGCCCGTGAAATCCAAGAAGGCGGCATCCTGGACTTCTCGTTCCGGGCGGACGCGCCGGCCGGCAAATACGGACGCATCGTTCCCGGTAAGGACGGTCATTTTGAATACGAGAAAAATCCGGGCTCGCGCCCAAAACTCGTCGGCACCAACCTCTGCTTCAGCGCCAATTATCTCTCCAAAGACGCCGCGGACACCCTGGCGCACACGTTCAAGATGATGGGTTACAACACCGTCCGCTTCCACCACACCGACGTGGATCTGATCAACGGCACCTGGAACGCCCGCCAGTCCGACGACATCAATCCGGCCCAGCAGGACAAGCTGGACTACCTGTTCGCGGCGATGAAAAAACAGGGGATGTATGTCGTGATCGACCTGTACACCATGCGCCGCTTCGGCGCGGACGAAATCGAAGGCTGGAACAAGTACGTGGACAACCCGAACGTGATCAAGGCCCTGGTCCCCCTGCTCCCGGGGGCCTTCAACGCCTGGACCAAGATGGCCCTGAAATGGCTGAATCACGTCAATCCCTACACGGGCATCCCCATGAAGGATGACCCGGCCCTGCTGAGCATCTGCCCGGTGAACGAAGACAGCATCGCCTCCGTCTGGGCGCCGACACCCGATGTCAAACAACTCTACCTGGACCGGTTCGAAAAATGGAAGCAGGAAACGGGCAAATCCGGCGAGCCCGACCCGCTTTTCGCCCAGTTCCTGACTGAACTCAAGGTGGCCTCCAACCGGCAGATGGCCAAGTTTTTCAAGGATAACGGTATCCACGCCATGATCACCGGCTGCAACTGGTGGGACACCATGGCGCAGACCTTCGAACGCGACGAACTGGACGTGGTCGACAACCACCATTACTGGGACCATCCCCAGCCCAGCTACAATCAGAACAGCGACATGAAATCATCCCTGGCCTATACCGCCCCGGGCTTCATGATGCCGACCCGGATCTTTGGCAAGCCGTTCACGGTCAGCGAATACAACTTTTGCGCGCCCAACCAGTTCCGGGCGGAAGCCGGGGCCATGTTCGGCGCCTACTCCGCGTTACAGGACTGGGACGGGGTCTACCGCTTCGCCTGGGCTCACAGCGACAAAAATGTGATGGAACAAAAACCGGTCGAGGGCTTTGACACTGCCACGGACCCGCTCAACCAGCTCACGGAACGCCAGATCATTCTTCTGTTCGGGCGCGGCGACGTGACGCCGGCCAAAAAGAAATTCATTTATGCCGTCACCATGGCCGAAGCAACCAAAAACGGCTTGGGCGACATGTGGGCCAAAGGCCTGTTCCCACAACCCTTCACCACGCTGGGCCTGGTCTCGCAAATCGGCTCCCAGGTGGTGGATAACGGCCAGACGATTCAAGGCCGGTATGATGGCGTCGTTGCGGCAACCGCGCCGGCCGCCGACGCCTTGTCCGGCAACCCGTTTGTCGAGGCCAAAAGCCTGCCGAAGACTCCGGAAAGCGGCGAAGAAATCGTTTCCGACAACGGCCAGATCATCCTGAACAACAAGAAGGGCTATATCAAAGTTGTCACCGGCAAAACCGAATGCCTCGTGGCTCCGGCAGCGATCGACCTGACCGGCAACACCCTCGCGGTGAAGAACCGCAGCGGGTTTTCCTCCATCTCCGCGTCGGCCATGGACAACAAGCCGTTGGCGGAAAGCCGGCGCGTCCTGCTCTTTCACCTGACCAACGTGTTCAACACCAACATGCAGTTCAGCAACCCCAAAATGACGACGCTGGTAAACCGCGGCACCCTCCCCTACCTGGTCCGCGCCGGCTCGGCGGATGTTTCCTTAAAGAACCGCAACCCGGGTTTGAAGCTCTACGTGGTGGACTTCGGCGGGAAACGCCTGCGCGAAGAAAAGACGGAGTATGCCGACGGCGCCTACACCTTCAAAGCCGAAATTTCCGCCAGCAGCGGCCCCCCCGCGCTGATCTACGAACTGGCGGAAAAATAAGCGCCGAAACCGGCGCGACTTGCCGAGCTGGGGCTCGGCGTTCCCAGGTTTTGTCTACCGACCACACCGCCACACCGCCTCCCGCCGGCGATGGCGCCCGCCGGGCTGACACATTCTTGTATTTGGCACGCTATTGTACCGGAATTGCGCGCGGCCCGCACGCTGGCCGCGAGCCCGACGCCGCCTTTAAAACCAGACACGCAACCGGGGACATGAACACCATGGGCAAGCTGCACGGCATCGACAAGGTGATGATCATCGGCTCCGGCCCCATCATCATCGGCCAGGCCTGCGAGTTCGACTACTCGGGGACGCAAGCCTGCAAGGCGCTGCGGGCGCTCGGCTACAAGATCGTCCTGGTCAATTCGAACCCCGCCACGATCATGACCGACCCCGGCATGGCCGACAGCACCTACATCGAGGCGCTCAACATCGAGACCATCGAAAAAATTATTGCCAAGGAACGGCCGGACGCGCTGCTGCCAAACCTCGGCGGCCAGTCCGCCCTGAACCTGGCCTCGGAACTCGGCAAGACGGGGATCTTGGACAAGTACGGCGTCAAGGTCATCGGCGTGAAACTGGACGCCATCGAGCGCGGCGAAGACCGCATGGCCTTCAAGGAAGCCATGACCAAGCTCGGCATCGACATGCCCAAAAGCGAGATCGCCTACACCGTGGAGGAAGCCGAAGCCGTCGCCGCGACGCTGGGCTATCCGGTGGTAATCCGCCCGGCCTACACCATGGGCGGCACCGGCGGCGGGCTGGTCTACAACATCGACGAATTGCGCACCATCGTCCCCCGCGGCATTGCCGCCAGCCTGGTCGGCCAGGTGCTGGTCGAGGAATCGGTGCTCGGCTGGGAGGAACTAGAGCTGGAAGTCGTCCGCGACGCCAAGAATCACCTGATCACCGTCTGTTTCATCGAGAATATCGACGCCATGGGTGTCCACACCGGCGACTCCTTCTGCGCCGCGCCGATGCTGACCATCTCCGCCGCGGTCCAAAAGAGGTTGCAGGACTATTCCTATGCCATTGTCGAGGCGATTGAAGTCATCGGCGGCACCAACGTCCAGTTCGCCCATGATCCCAAGACCGGCCGCATCGTCGTGATTGAGATCAACCCGCGCACCTCACGTTCCTCCGCGCTGGCCTCAAAGGCGACGGGGTTCCCCATCGCGCTGGTTTCCGCCAAGCTCGCCGGCGGCATGAACATGGAGGAAATCCCCTACTGGCGCGACGGCTCCCTGGAGAAATACACCCCTTCCGGCGATTATGTCGTCATCAAGTTCGCGCGCTGGGCCTTTGAGAAGTTCAAGGGCGTTCCGGACAAGCTCGGCACCCAGATGCGCGCCGTCGGCGAGGTCATGAGCATCGGCAAGACGTACAAAGAAGCCGTCCAGAAATCCATCCGTTCGCTGGAAAACGGCCGGCACGGGCTCGGGTTCGCCAAGAACTTTAACGCCCTTTCCCTGGACGAGCTACTGGCGCGCCTGGGCGAGCCTTCCAGTGAACGGCAATTCCTCCTGTACGAGGCGTTGCGCAAAGGCGCCGACATCCAGAAACTCTACCGGATGACGCACATCAAGCCCTGGTTCCTCGAACAGATGTGGGAACTTGTTCAGGTCGAGGAGGAAATCCTCAAGTACAAGGGCAAGGCGTTGCCGGACGAACTGCTGCGCGTCGCCAAGCGCGACGGCTTTGCCGACAAGTACCTGGCCAAGATCCTGGCCGTGCCGGAGGCCCAGATCCGCGCTCAGCGCCTCCGCGCCGGCATCGTCGAAGGCTGGCACGCCGTGCCAGTCAGCGGCGCCGAGAACGCCTGTTATTACTACTCCAGCTATGTCGCCCCCGACACCTCCAAGGCGACTACGAACCCACGCAAGGTCATGATCCTCGGCGGCGGCCCGAACCGCATCGGCCAGGGCATCGAGTTCGACTACTGCTGCTGCCATGCCGCCTACGCCCTGCGCGAGATGGGCTACGAAACCGTCATGGTCAATTGCAATCCCGAAACCGTTTCCACCGACTACGACACCTCCGACAAGCTCTATTTCGAACCGCTCACCGTCGAGGACGTCCTGCAGATCTACGAGAAAGAAAAGCCGCTCGGCGTCATCTGCCAGTTCGGCGGCCAGACCCCGCTGAACATCGCCCGCGAACTGGCCGATGCCGGCGTGCGCATCCTCGGCACCTCGCCCGACACCATCGACCTGGCCGAAGACCGCGATCTCTTCCGCAAGATCATGGACCGCCTCGGCATGCCCATGGCCGAAAGTGGCATGGCCACCGGCACCGACGAAGCCCTGGCCATCGCCGCGCGCATCGGCTACCCGCTCATGGTCCGCCCCTCGTTCGTGCTCGGCGGCCGCGGCATGGAGATCGTCTATGACGAGGCCATGCTGCGCAACTACGTCGCCGCCGCGGTGGACGTCACCCCTGACCGGCCCATCCTCATCGACAAGTACTTGGACAATGCCCTGGAAACCGAGGCCGACGCCATCGCCGACGGCACCGACGCCTTTGTCCCGGCCGTCATGGAACACATCGAACAGGCCGGCATTCACTCCGGCGACTCCGCCTGCGTCCTCCCCCCGGTCGGCATCCCGGCCAGGCACTTGGCCACGATCAAGGACTACACCCGCCGCATCGCCCAGGAGATGAAGGTTGTCGGCCTGATGAACATCCAGTACGCCATCCACCGCGACAAGGTGTATGTGCTGGAGGCCAACCCCCGCGCCTCCCGCACCGTGCCGCTGGTCTCCAAGGTGTGCGGCATTTCCATGGCCCGCATCGCCACCGAGATCATGCTCGGCAAGAAACTGGCCGACTTCCACCTGAAGGAAAAGATTGTGCCGCACTTCGGCGTCAAGGAATCGGTGTTCCCCTTCAACATGTTCCCCGAAGCCGATCCCGTGCTCGGGCCAGAGATGCGTTCCACCGGCGAAGTTCTCGGCCTGGCCGCCTCATTCCCCCTGGCCTTTTTCAAGGCCGAAGACGCCGCCAAGGCCACCCTGCCCCTCTCCGGGACCGTCTATCTCTCCATCAACCGCCGCGACCGCACCGAAGACGTGGCCCGGCTCGGCCGCCGCCTCCAGGAAATCGGTTTCAAAATCCTAGCCACCGACGGCACGCTGAACTTCCTCAAGGAACACGGCGTCGCCGGCACGAAAATCCTGAAACTGCACGAAGGCCGCCCGAACGTGCTCGACGCGCTCAAGAACGGGGAAATCCAGCTCGTCATCAACACCCCCGCCGGCAAGCAGAGCGCCGAGGACGACTCCTACAACCGCAAAGCCGCCATCAAGCACAAGGTGCCCTACATCACCACCGTCGCCGCCGCACTCGCAGCGGTGGAGGGCATCGCCGCCTGGCGCCAGCAACCCGGCGAGGTCAAGTCACTCCAGGACTACCACCGCGACCTGTCGGAGTGATACCAAAACGAACGTCGAACCGGGCTCCGGCAGCCAGATCCATTCATGAGGAGATCCATTCCGCTCCAGTTGTAGCAACGTGGTTGCACCACGTTCCCGCGACGTTGCCAGAGGCCGCGGAAAAATCAACAGCCCCCACTGAAGTGGGAACTCCGAACCTGAACCGACTGTCCGAGTTCGGAGTTCCGCCTTCAGGCGGTGCCGGCCTCATGTGCCGCCGCGGTTTTCATTCCCCGTTCCCCATTCGACGTTCGACGTTCAATGTTCAACGTTCGATTGCAATAAGTTATGCCTAAACATTAACGCGTCCGAGGACCACGCCCCATGCCCACGCTCGGTTTTGACAACGCCCTGTACCTGCGCGAGCAGTCCGAATACATCCGCGAACGCGCCAAGCTCTTCCAGAACAAGCTCTACCTGGAGTTCGGCGGCAAGCTGGTCCACGACCATCACGCCGCGCGCATCCTGCCGGGATTCCATCCCACTGCCAAGATCGAGCTGCTGGAACGTCTCAAGGATCAGGCGGAAATCCTGATCTGCGTCTACGCCGGCGACATCGAACGCCGCAAAACCCGCGCCGACTTCGGCATCACCTATGACCTGGACGTGCTCCGGCTGATCGACGACATGCGCCGCCGCGAAATCCTGGTCCGCGGCGTCGTCGTCACCCGCTACGACCGGCAGCCGGTGGTCGACACCTTCATCCGCCGCCTGGAACAGCACGAGATCCCGGTCTGGCGCCACCGCGCCATCGCCGGGTACCCGGCGGACGTGGACCGCATCGTCAGCGACGACGGCTACGGCAGCAATCCCTACATCCCCACCGAGCGCCCGATCGTGGTGGTAACCGGCCCCGGCCCCGGCTCCGGCAAGATGGCCACCTGCCTCTCCCAGGTCTTCCACGAACACCGCCGCGGCATCGCCGCCGGGTACGCGAAGTTTGAAACCTTCCCCATCTGGAGCCTGCCGCTCAAACATCCGGTCAACATCGCCTATGAAGCCGCCACCGCCGATCTCGGCGACTTCAACCAGGTTGACCCCTTTCACCTGGAGGCCTATGGCCAGACCTCCATTAACTACAACCGCGACGTCGAGATCTTCCCCGTCGTCCGCCGCATCCTGGAACGGATCATGGGCGCCGAGCGCGTCTACAAGTCCCCCACCGATATGGGCGTCAACCGGGCGGGGTTCGCCATCTGCGACGATGCCGTCTGCCGCAACGCCTCGACCCAGGAAGTCATCCGCCGCTTCTTCCGCTACCAGTGCGAATACAAGATGGGACTGACCGGGAAGGACACGGTCGACCGCGTCCGCATCATCATGGAAGAGCTAAACTGCACGGAAACCGGCCGCCCCGTGGTGCCGCCGGCGCGCGCCGCCGCGGAAACGGCCCGGGCCGCAGGCCGCGGCCACGCCGGCATCTGCTGCGGCGCCGCCATCCAGCTCGACGACGGCCGCATCGTCACCGGCAAAAATTCCGCCCTGCTCCACGCGGCCGCCTCCGCCGTGGTCAATGCCATCAAGACCCTGGCCGGCATCCCGGACGCCATCCACCTGATCTCCGGCCAGGTCCTGGAATCCGTCGGCGCCATGAAGACCGGCATCCTGCAGGGCAGCGAGGTCAGCATGAACCTGGAGGAAACCCTGATCGCCCTCAGCGTCAGCGCCGCCGCCAACCCCATGGCCCAGGCCGCCATCGGCCGCCTCCAGGAACTGCGCGGCTGCGAAATGCACCTGACCCACATGCCGCCACCCGGCGACGAGGCCGGCCTGCGCAAGCTCGGCCTGAACCTCACCTGCGACCCCAACTTCAGCAGCAAATTCCTCCACGCCGAATGAAACTTCCCCGCGGCGGGGAAGTTTCATATGTGCGGCTGTGCCCCAAGGTGCGGCAGGCATTCCTGCCTGCCTTCCGGCGCTCCGCCCGCGACCTTCACTTGCTGATCACGGTCTGCTTGCTGCGGGTTTTCTGCAGTTCGAAGGTCACCTGCCGTTTCTGCAGCAGGGACAGTGAGATCTCGATGATTTCCTTCGCCTCATCCGGGGTCATGGTGCCCACGGTGACCATGTCCTGCTCCCGGATCGTGGACCACACAAAAGACATCCCCACCAACGGCAACAGCCGGCCGGCCGCCATCGGCTTGATGGTGATCACCGGATGTTTGGCGTTGGAGATCAGCCGTTGCACCCAATCCGCCTCCACATGCATCAGGAACCCCGCCGCGTTGTAGATCGAAATGTAGGTGCCGACATCCAGGTTCGTTTCATCGGCATAGACGATCGACTCGGGCATGTGCGTGGACAAGCCGGGGATCATCCCGCAATCGCGGATCATCCGGCAATACCGGTCCATGTTATGGATCCGCCGCGCCCGGGAATCCACCAGCGCATCGGTCGTGCACTGGTGCGGCATGCAGACCGACGCGCCAAGCTTCGCGTCCAGCTCAATGATCCGCTGGCTCTCGGCGAACGCCTCCGGCGTGTCGCCCGGTTCCAGGCCCGGCGTGCTGACGATGATCATTTTCTTGCCGGTCCGCTGCTGCGCCTCATCGATGGCCTCTTTCTGCCCGGGATGCGAAATCTTCCCCATGATCGTGTCGACACCGGCCGCCAGGAACACCTCGAGCACATCGGCAATCTTGTCCCGGGTCATGGTAGACTTGATATACTTGTCCTTGGCGGCGCTGGTGTGCGACCACCCGAAAAACCAGTTGGTGCCGATGATCATCCGCGAAACCGACAGGTTTTCGATTTGAGTCCGGGGGAATGCGTTCATGAATCGTATCCTCTCGACAGTGGGCCGTCTGATATAATTACTATATACATACAGGATGCCGGTTGCGAGGGTGACATTCGCGTTCATTGGCGTTCATTCGCGGTTCTTTTTTTTGCAGGCAGACGCAGCCGGTTTTCGCCAACGCC
>CAITSE010000070.1 GCA_903894975.1 uncultured Lentisphaerota bacterium | reverse complement strand
GCGGTGGCTTGATGCCGCTTTTTCCCGCCGGTGGAACCGGCCTCCAGATTTACGTCTCTGCTTTCCCCCGGGCGTGGGAGTTATAGCAACGCGCGGGAAAGGCGGCTCCGCCGCCGGGGAAAGCGGTGTCGAGCCACCGCACTCCAAAGATGCTGCGCATCGGTATGTGGAGACTTGAATCCTTAAGTTTACGCGCATGCACGGGGGACTTGGCGGTTTATAGCATGCAAGCTATATTGGGGAGAAGTAAGGAATATGGTTACTTGGGATGTGGAATTCACGGACTATGGCGCGCAAATTCAGCGAACTTGAGGCGAAGATGCCGGCGGCCTCCCGGGAACGGGCGCAGGCCAAGGCGCAGCGCATGCTGGCGGAATTGCTCCTGCCGGAGATGCGCCGTCTCTCCGGCATGACCCAGGTTGAGCTTGCCCGCTCCCTGGGCATCAAGCAGCCCACGCTTTCCCGCTTGGAGGGGCAGGGGGACATGCAGGTCAGCACGCTCAAGCGCATTGTCGAGGCCCTTGGCGGCCGGCTCGACATTGTGGTCCATCTTCCCGCCGGCGATTACCGCCTCGGCCAGTTCGACCCCGCGCCCGGCATCGCCGAAGAACCGGGCGAATACACGACCACTCCGCACCGTCGGTGAGCGGGTAGTCTCCCGGGTGGAAGAGTCAGGGGATGGCGTCCTCCCATCCCCCGACACCCCCTGGAGGGTGGCAGCGGCCACGTTTTCTTTTGGGAAAAGCAGGAGTTGCGAAATGGGCCGGCGGCCAACGCGTGGTCAACTTGCCAACGCTTCCTCCGCCGGCGCATTTCGCAACTCCCGGCTGTTCAAAAGGAAACGGGTCGCTGACTCTCTCCAGAGGGGTGTCGGGGAGAGGCGAGAATGGCATCTCCCCGATTTTCCCCGGGTTGCCGGCTCCGCCGGGAATTGCGTTGCGGAATCCGCGGGGGTCTCCATATTATCCGATCCCCCCGGCACCGCCGGATGATCCGCGCCCAAAGCGGACGGGGGGGAGGCTGTAGCGGTTTAGGCTGTAGGCTATTAGGGTGCAGCCTGAAACTCTGAGTTTCATGTGTGACAGGACCTGCTTAAAACCTAACAGTCTACAGTCTAACAACCTATCAACCCGGGCGCCCCATGGGGGCCGCCTCTGGAACAGGACCGGACCATGAGCGAGCATTATCTTCAGGAACGCTTCGCCGCGCGCATCGGCGGCAACCGCTTCGGCAAAGATACGACGATCTACAAGTTCGAGAAGATCAAGCGCGCCAAGGCGGCGGCCCGCGCGGCCCATCCGGACGTTGAACTGATCGACATGGGCGTGGGCGAGCCGGACGAGGCGGCTTTCCCGGAAGTGGTCCAGGCGCTTGGCGAAGAAGCCGCCCGCTGGGAGAACCGGATTTACGCCGACAACGGGATCATGCCCTTCCGCGAGGCGGTCGTGCGCTACATGAAGGCGCTCTACGGCGTCACCCTCAACCCGGAGACCGAGATCGTCCATTCCATGGGCAGCAAGGCGGCCCTGGCGCTGCTGCCGGCCTGCTTCGTCAATCCCGGCGACATCACGGTCATGACCGTGCCCGGGTACCCGGTGCTCGGCACCTGGTCGAAATACCTGGGCGGCGAAGTCATTAATCTGCCGCTGATTAAGGCTAACGGCTTCCTGCCGAACCTGGAGAGCATCCCGGCGGAAAAGCGCGCCCGGGTCAAGCTCATTTACCTCAACTACCCGAACAACCCCACCGGCGCGTCGGCGACCCCGGCGTTCCTGGACAAGGCCATTGCCTTCGCCAAGACGAACCAGGCGCTGATCGTGTTCGACGCGGCCTATGCGCCCCTCAACTTCGCCGGCAAGCCACTGAGCATCCTGTCCCGTCCCGGCGGCATGGACGTCGCGGTGGAGCTGCACTCCATGTCCAAGGGCTTCAACATGACCGGCTGGCGTCTGGGCTGGGTCTGCGGCAACGAACTGGCGGTCAAGGCCTTCGCCATGGTCAAGGATAACGCCGACAGCGGCCAGTTCATCGCCATCCAGAAGGCGTCGGTCAAGGCGCTGGACAATCAGGCCACGATCACTCCGAAAATCTGCGCCAAGTACGGCCGCCGCCTGGCCTCGCTGACCGCCACGCTCAAGGAACTGGGCTTTGACGCGAAGATGCCGGAAGGCTCCTTCTACCTGTACGTCCAGATTCCGAAGGGCACCGCCTCCGGCCGGGCCTTTGCTAGCGCCGAGGAATTCAGCCAGTGGCTGATCACCGAAAAGCAGATCAGCACCGTGCCGTGGGATGATGCCGGCGCCTTCGTGCGTTTCAGCGCCACCTTCGTCTCCCAAGGCGAGGCGGACGAGAAGCGCGTGCTCGACGAGGTCAAGCGCCGCCTCGGTTCCGACCGCTTCGTGTTCTGAAGCCCGCCGGCGCCGGCGCTAGGGCGGCCGCGGGACGGAATGGACGCCCCTTGTGGACGTGATGGACGGGTATGGACAGCCACTGGCGGGCTGTCGTCTCACCGTGTCCACCGCGTCCACCGCGTCCACCGCGTTCATTGCGTCCATAAAATCCATCCTGCCCCGTCTCCGGGCTATGGGGATGTCCTGCGTTTCTCTCGCGCGCGCGTATATGCACACACGCATACGCACACGCGTTTGCTTTGTGAGGACGGGGGGGTACATTAGCCCTAACCTGTTTTCCGCAGACACCCCTTTCCCCACCTGTCCGCCGCACCGAGCCAATGAGGAGTGAGACATTCCCGACATGGACGACTCCACCAGCCCGACCCCCGCCGCCCCGGATTCCCTGGCGCCCGCGCCTTCCACTTCCGGCAATTATGACGCCAGCAAGATCCAGGTCCTGGAGGGCCTGGAAGCCGTCCGCATGCGGCCCAGCATGTACATCGGCGACACCGGCGAGCGCGGCCTGCATCATCTGGTCTACGAAGTCGTGGACAACTCCATCGACGAAGCGCTGGCCGGCTACTGCACCGGCGTGGACGTGGTCATTCACGTGGACAACAGCATCACCGTCGTCGACAACGGCCGCGGCATTCCCGTGGACATGCACCCGGAACAGGGCAAGCCCGCGGTTGAGGTCGCCCTGACCATCCTCCATGCCGGCGGCAAGTTTGACCACAACTCCTACAAGGTCTCCGGCGGCCTCCACGGCGTCGGCGTCTCCTGCGTCAACGCGCTCAGCGAATGGCTCGAGGTCGAGGTCAAGCGCGACGGCGGCGTCTTCCACATGCGCTTCCAGCGCGGCGTCACCACCCAGCAGTTGAAGAAGGTCCGCGCCAGCAACGAACGCGGCACCACGGTCACCTTCAAGCCCGACACCCAGATTTTCACCACCGACGAATACAAGTGGGACATCCTTTCCAAGCGTCTGCGCGAGCTTGCCTTTCTCAACGCCGGCATCAAGATCACCCTCAAGGACGAGCGCGGCGACACCCGGCAGGAGACCTTCCAATACAGCGGCGGCCTGCGCGAGTTCGTCAAGCACCTGAACATCGGCAAGCAGTCCATCTGCGAGGTGATCTACTTCCAGACCACCCGGGAAGGGCTTGAGGCCGAGATTGCCATGCAGTTCAACGACAGCTACAACGAAAACATTTACTCTTACGCTAATAACATCAACACCATTGAAGGCGGCACCCATCTTTCCGGCTTCCAGGGGGCGCTGACCCGCTGTATCAATAATTACGCCAAGACCGTGCCCGCCTTCAAGAATGAGCCGGCCGTCTCCGGCACCGACGTGCGCGAGGGTCTTTCCGCCGTGGTCAGCGTCAAGGTGCGCGATCCCCAGTTCGAGGGGCAGACCAAGACCAAGCTCGGCAATGGCGAGGTCCGCGGCCTCGTCGATTCCATCGTCTATGACGGCCTGAGCGTCTATTTCGAGGAGCATCCCCAGGGCGCCAGGATGGTCTGCGAAAAAGCCATGCTCGCCTCCCGCGCCCGGGAAGCGGCCCGCAAGGCCCGTGAACTCGCCCGGCGCAAGACCGCGCTCGACGGGTCCGCGCTCCCCGGCAAGCTCGCCGACTGCTCGGAGAAGGATCCGGCCAAGTCCGAACTCTACATCGTCGAGGGCGACTCCGCCGGCGGCTCCGCCAAGCAGGGGCGCAACAGCAAGTACCAGGCCATCCTCCCCATCCGCGGCAAACTGCTTAACGTCGAGAAGGCGCGCCTGGACAAGCTCCTCAACAACCACGAAATCCGTTCCCTGATCACGGCCATCGGCTGCGGCATCGGCGGCGACGAATTCGACCTTACCAAGGCCCGGTACCACCGCGTCGTCATCATGACCGACGCCGACGTGGACGGCTCGCACATCCGCACGCTGCTCCTGACCTTCTTCTTCCGCCAGCTCAAGCCACTTATCGAGGCCGGCTACATCTACATCGCCAAGCCGCCGCTCTTCAAGATCCGCCGGCGCAAGGTCGAGCAGTACGTCGAAAGCGAAGAGCAACTTGACACCATGCTCCTGGAACTCGGGCTTCAGGACGTCGAGATCCGGCGCGTCGATGACGGCGTGCTTGATCGTGAGCGCATCAATGAGGCCATCGCCATCGTCAAGGAAACCATGCGCCTCGCCACCGGCCTGGCGCGCCACGGCATCGATCCGGCCAAATACCTGCGCATGAAGAACCCGGCCACCAACGCCTTCCCGCTTGCCCTTGTCAGCACCCGCGAACTGGACGGCACCGTCAGCCAGCAGTATGTCTACAGTGATGATGAAGAGGCCGACGTGATTGAGGCCGCCGAGAAGCGGCTGGCCCCGGTTTCCCCCGTGCTTCCCGTCGTCGTCTCTGGCGTTCCGGCGGTGGAGGACGTGGTCAGCACCATTCCGCCCGCCGATGCCGCGCCCGGAGACGCCTGCGTTTCCGCGGATTCCGCCGCCAACCTCGACCTTCAGGCTTCGGCCCTGGCCGCCGGCGCCGCCGTTCCGGCTCCCGCCGAACCCGCCAAGCCGATGCTTAACCCAGACATCGACATCATCTCCATCTTCGAGGCCAACGCTTTCCGTGACATTGAGGCGCGCCTGGCCAAGCGCGGCCTGACCGTCACCGAACTTTTCGAGGGCGACAAGCCGCTGATCGAGATCGTCCAGGGCGGCGAGACCGTGGTCGTCAACTCCCTGGTCGGCATGTATCAGAAAATCACCGCCATCGGCCGCCAGGGCATCTACATCCAGCGCTACAAGGGCTTGGGCGAAATGAACGCCGACCAGCTTTGGGAGACGACCATGGACCCGGACAAGCGCAAGATGCTGCGCGTCACCATGGAGGACGCCGTCGAGGCCGAGCGCATGTTCACCCTGCTCATGGGCGAGCAGGTCGAACCCCGCCGCGAGTACATCGAGAAATACGCGGAATCGGTCAAGGATCTGGATATTTAAGCCAGCGGCGGGTATGGAGTGTCCTGGAACGACGAGATGGATTTGGCCGAAACTGAACTGTGGGCGAACGGAGTGGCGGGAAAATCCTGTTCCCAATACCCGGAAGAGATTGGGCCGGCCCGCATGGTGGCGGATTCGGAATAAGCAATTCGGGAATGGATGGCATGGAGTTCACGCGGAAAAATCTCGGAAAACCGAAGGCCGGCAAGGTTGCCGACCCGTTGGCGGTGCTGTGGAGACTCCGGCAACAGATGCACGCCCTGGGCTGTGTGAACAAGTTCGAAGACCCCTACGCCAATTGCCGGTTCGTGCTGAAACGGAAAACTCATGCAGGTTAAACACGTTTTATCCAGCGGCAGGCTTGACGAGCCGCGGAAGCCAGCGCGGCGGGAGTGTTCGCTCACGCCGCCGCAACGGCTGGCGTTGCTTGAAGAACTGCGGCGGCAGGCAAAAAGTTTTGGTCATGAAACATCCCAGCCAATTCCACGAATTCTTGAAGTTGCTCGCTTCCAACGGCGTTGACTTCACCTTAATCGGCGGTTATGCGGTGGCCTTTCACGGGTTTATCCGCTACACCGCCGATATTGACATTCTCTACCGGCGAACGCCCGAAAACATGGAAAACCTGAAAAAAACGCTAATGGATTTCGGTTTCCCCATTTCAAGCCTGCCCGACTCCCTCTTTGAACCGGGCCAGATCATCCGCATCGGCGTGCCGCCGGTGCGCATTGAGTTGCTGAATGAAATCAGCGGGGTTTCTCCGGAGGAAGTCTGGAACCACCGGGTTCCCGGCATGTATGAAAAAGTCAAGGTTCACTTTATTGGTTTGGATGAGCTGATCCGCAACAAGAAGGCCGCCGGCCGTCCCAAAGACCTGCAGGATTTGAATGAATTGCAGTGATCCCGAGAAGCATGCCGCCTCCGTCTCTGCGACCGGCGCATGGATTCTGTGAATAAGCGTCAACCGAGGACATTCCGATCATGAGCGATGACATCCGCAAGAACGACATTCCGTTCGCCATCGAAGACATCATGCACAACGCGTACCTGCAGTACTCGTTGAGCGTGAATGTCGGCCGCGCCATCCCCGATGTGCGCGACGGCATGAAGCCCGGCAACCGCCGCATCCTCTTCGCCATGCGCGAGCTTGGCCTGAGCAAGAGCCATCCCTACACCAAGTGCGCCAAGGTCGTCGGCCAGGTCATCGGTAATTACCATCCCCACGGCGACGTCGCCGTCTACGACACCCTGGTTCGCATGGCCCAGGATTTCGCCATGCGCTACACCCTGGTCGACGGGCAGGGCAATTTCGGCTCCATCGACGGCGACTCCGCCGCCGCCTACCGTTACACCGAGTGCCGCATGGAACGTCTCGCCGAGGAACTCCTCGCCGACATTGACCGCGACACCGTGGACATGCATCCGACCTTTGACGAGAAGACCATGGAGCCGACGGTCCTGCCCTCGCGCTTCCCGAACCTGCTCGTCAACGGCACCACCGGCATCGGCGTCGGCATGGCCACCAACATTCCGCCGCACAACCTGGGCGAAGTCATCGACGCCACCGTCGCCATCATTGACAGTCCGCGCGTCACCATCCGCGAACTGATGCAGCATCTGCCGGGTCCCGACTTTCCCACCGGCGCCATGATCATGGGGATGAAGCCGATCGTCGACCTCTACGAAACCGGCCGCGGTTCGATCCGCATCCGCGGCAAGGCCACCGTCGAGGAGGAGGACGGCCGGGAACGCATCATCATCACCGAAATCCCCTATGCTCTCAACAAGGAAACCCTGGTCACCAAGATCGCCGAACACGTCAATGAAAAGCGCATCACCGGGATCAGCGGCATCGCGGATGAATCCAGCTCCCGCGTCGGCATTCGCATCGTCATTGACGTCAAACGCGGCGCCATGGCCTCCATTGTGCTCAATCAGCTCTACTCCATGACCCAGCTTGAGAATGTTTTCGCGGCGCAGTTCCTGGTGGTCGACAAGAATCGCCCGAAGACCATGAACCTCAAGCAGATCCTGGAAGCGTACATCGACCACCGCTTCGAGGTCGTCACCCGCCGCACCAAGTTCGAACTGAAAAAGGCCGAGGACCGCGACCACATCGTCCAGGGGCTGCTCATCGCCCAGGCGAACATCGACGAGGTCGTCCGCATCATCAGGGAATCCCGCGACCGCGTGGCCGCCGGCCAGGCCCTCATGGCCCGTTTCGGCCTCAGCCAGCTTCAGACCAACGCCATTCTCGAGATGCGCCTGCACCAGCTCACCAACCTCGCCGTCGAGGATCTGACCAACGAGCACAACGAACTGCAGAAGCAGATCACCTATTACAAGGAACTCCTCGCCAGCCGCACCCTGCTCATGGGTGTGGTCAAGCAGGAACTGCTCGACGTCCGCGCCAAGTACGCCGACCGCCGCCGCACCCAGATCCTGCCGGCCGAACGCGAAATCGGCATGGAAGACCTGATCGCCCGCGACATCTGTGTGATCCCCATCTCCGCCACCGGCTACATCAAGCGCGTCTCCGCCAGCGTCTACGAAGCCCAGAACCGCGGCGGCAAGGGCGTCCGCGGCATGAAGACCAAGGATGCGGATTACGTGGACATGCTGCTGACCTGCTGCACCCACGACACCATCCTCTTCTTCACCAACAAGGGGCTCATGCACTGGCTCAAGGCCTATGAGATTCCGGAGAGCTCGCGCGACGGCCAGGGTAAGGCGCTCATCAATCTCCTCCAACTTCAGGAGGGCGAACGCGTCCGCGCCATGATCACGGTCACCGAAGTGGATGTTGAAGGCCAGTACATCGTCATGGCCACCAAGAACGGCACCGTCAAGAAGACCGAACTGCGCGCGTTCAAAAATATGCGCCGCAAGGGCATCATCGCCATCAACCTGGAGGAGGGCGACGACCTCATCGATGCCAAGCTCACCGACGGCAAGCAGCAGCTCCTGCTCTCCTCGGCCCACGGCATGGCCGTCCGCTTCCGCGAGGAAGAACTCCGCACCCTCGGCCGCGACACCACCGGCGTCCGCGGCATGGAACTGCGCGGCGATGACGACAAGCCCGTTTCCGCGATCGTGGCCATGACCGTGGTCAATCCCGATGACGAACTGCTGGTCATCACCGCCCAGGGCATCGGCAAGCGCACTCCGCTCGGCACCGGCGTCTCCGCCGCGGCCGAAAGCGAGGACGGCGAGCCCGTCGCGGAAGGTGCTTCCGCCGACGCTGCCGCAGGCGAAGCCGGTTCCGTTGCCGCCGAAGGCGCAGCCGTCGGCGCGCCGCGCGTCGTCAAGGGCGGCTACCGTCTGACCCGCCGTGGCGCCAAGGGCGTCACCAGCATCAAGCTCCGCGAAGGCGACCGCGTTGTGGCCGCGATTCAGGTTATGCCGGACACCCCCGACGAGATCATCCTCACCTCCGTGCAGGGGCAGATGGTGCGCACCCGCGTCGCCGAAATCCGTCAGACCGGCCGTGCCGCCCAGGGCGTCATTGTCATGCGGTTGGAAGAAAAGGATCTGGTTAGCAGCGTCTCGCTTGTGGACAAGCTCAGCGACGACGAGATCGCCGCCAACCAGACCAAGGCCGATGACGAGGCCAAGGCCATCGCCGCCCGCGCCGAAGCCGAGGCCCGCCTCCTGGCCGCCAAGGCCGAAGCCGTGGCCAGGGCGGACGCCGAACTCGAAGCCGAATCCGCCGCCCAGACGTCTGCCGTCCCGGAAAAAACCGGCGCCTGACGCATGGGAGGGGGCATCCTGCCCATAGCCATCAGGTTAAGGGAATGAGGACAAGTGTAGCCACGGGCGTGCCGCCCGTGTGCCCTCGTGCCGCCTCGGTTCGTGGCGCTGGCATAAGATCCCCGGCGGGTATCGGAACGTTCACCGCGGTGGCTTTCGGCGATGTCACGGAAACGTGGTGCAACCACGTTGCTACAAATGTAAGCAGGAACAACGGCAAAAACGCCGGGCTCAAATCTCCGCCGCGGCGTCATTCCTCCCGGTCCGGGGTCCGGGTCATGCCTTCGACCATGCCGATCATGGCCAGGGAGCTGACCAGCGAACTGCCGCCGTAACTGATCAACGGCAGAGTCACACCGGTGGGGGGCATGAGACCGAGATTGACGCTGAGATGGATCAGGCTCTGAACCGTGAGCATCACGCTCATGCCCAGCACCGCGCCGCTGACAAAGCGGTCCCGGGACGATGCCTGCGCCCGGCGCATTCCGTACCAGGCCCAGGCCAGTACCAGCAAGACCAGCGGTAGCACGCCGAAAAAGCCCAGCGCCTCGGCCAGGGTCGCGAATATTGAATCACTGTGCCCCAGAGGAAGATACGTGTTGGACCACACGCCACGGCCCAGCGAACAGCCGAAGGCGCCGCCCGAGGCCAGCGTGCGCTGGAACTGAAGGATGTGCCAGCCCGCGCCCTGTCCCGCGCCTTCTGGATCCAAAAAACCTGCGAACCGCTGCCAAAGATAGGGCCGGTATAAACATGCTGCCGCCACCATCGGCACGGCGGCCAGACCGGTGGCCAGCAGATGCCAGGTGCGGCCGCCCATGCACCAGACCGTCACGGCAAAGGTCGCCCCGTACACCAGCAGTGTGCCGAAATCCGGTTGCAGCAGCAGCGGCACCGCCCACAGTCCGAACAGGCCGAGCAGGGACAGGTACCCCTTTCCGTTACGCAAGTCCTCGGAGCGGTACTCCAGGCGCGAGGCCAGGCATAACAGGAAGATCGGCTTGGCCAGTTCGGACGGCTGGATGAAGACGCCGTGCCAGGCGAACCAGCCGCGCATGCCGTTGACCCGTTCCCCGCAGAGCAGTACCAGCAGCAGTGCCGCATAGGCGCCCGTCGCCCAGAGCGGCAGGCTCCGTCGCCAGAATTTCGGTCCGCGGCCTGCGGCGGCCAGCATCACGACCGCGGCGGCAACGAGCCAGACCGCCTGCCGCGCCACAAAGGCCAGCGGCGCCACCCGGTGGAAGGTCGCATTGAATATCGCCAGGCATCCGGCCAGGCCGAGGAGAAGACAGGTGATGGTGACCGGGCCAATGCTCCGCCTCAGGCCGCCGCCGAGGCGCGCACCAATATCAGTGGCGCGTCGCCGGAGCGGCAGACGCAACCATGGGTTGCCCTGGACGAATGGGGAGGTAAACATCATAGCCGGGTCGGATCTCCGCCGTCTTCTGCCAGCTTTCGCGAATCCACTTGCCGTCTCGCCCAACCATCACCCGGAACTGCCCGGATGTGCCGTTGAGCTTCTCATCCTGTTCTTTTTCGAGCCCCGATTCCCCGATCTCGCGGCCGCTCTCAAGCCGCACGGTGCCGACGATCGCCGCCAGCGCTGGATCCGCCGTGCGGTGGCGCACGCTGTAGCCGCGCAACTCCAACCCCGCCAGAGACCCGCGCAGCCGCCCGGCGCCGTCCAGTTCCCGGGCCGAAAGATCCAGCCGGACCAACAGCCGGGTCCCGGCTGCAGCCGCCACCCGCTCCTCTGTCACGCCGGACTCGGGCCGGACATATTGCCGCAGCACCGCGAATTCCTCCCGGGCCAAAACTGCGTCCGCCGGCACCTGCCAGTACAGCGCAAAATGCCGGGTTGACCAGGCCAGCGGCCGGCCGTCACGGTCCAGAATGCACCCCCGGGGCGCCGGTACTTCTCCGGCTACCCAGGAATCCTGCTGGACGGCGCGGACCAGTTTTTCCCTGGGAAACAGCATGAGTTGCCCCAGCCGGAACAGGATCAACGCGCCCCATAGTGCCATAAAAATAAGCAGGAGCGAAATTCGTCCCCAAGTCCACGGGCAGGGAATTCGGCCGGGCCGGGCCGGGGTCAAGGCAAAAAGAAGTGGATGCTCGTTCATGGAGTCCTCCCCGCCGGCCGGGCGGAGTTCAAAGCGCACGCTTCCAGCAGCAACATCGGGTTTTCCTCCGACAGGCGCGACCATTCCTGGCGTCCGGCTCCCGGCACTGATGTCAGCATCATCTGCGACCAGTTCTGCCACTGCCGGTGCAATTCAAAACAGCGGCGCGGCCGGTCTTTCATCTCCCGAGTCACCTGGAAGGCGCCCGTGACCAACAGCGCCGCCCCGGCGGCAAAGATGATCGCCAGCAGGTGGGCCTTGCGGAACCGGGATTGTGAGGGATTGGTGGACATGGTTGCGGGTTCAGGGTTCAGGGTGGGAGAGGGGGGCATCCTGCCCCCTTGGGAAAGTAGGTATCTTGCCCACTTGGCTGGGTTGCAGATGCGTGGGTTGAATTGGGCGGAACTGAAAAGTCTCTTTGCGCCTTTGTGCCTTCTGTTAAATCGGTTACGGGTTACGGGTGGCGGGAGGGATCCCGGCGGCGGCGACATCCGCCTTCATTTCCGCATCGGCCCGGAGAGTTTCATGGTCGCGCACCAACCCCAGTTCTTCCTGCCAGCGGCCGGAGTTCCAAATCTCCACGCCCACTTCACAGCCAACCACCACGGCTTCGGTGCCGGGTTCAAGTGCGACCAGACTACGGAAGCCGGCCGGAATGGTGATTCGTCCTTGGTTGGAAAGGGTTTCCACCTGGGTGAGCGCTCCGAAGCGGCGGAGCTGCCGGCGGATGACAATGCTGGCGGCGGTTCGCAACGCGTCCTTCGCCTCTTCAGCCCGGAGCTGTTCCCAGAACGCGATCGGATAGACGGCCAACGCCCCCTCGGGCAAACAATGGAAAACAATTTCCAAGGCTCCGGCGCGGCGGAACGCCTGTTCGACGCGCGGCGGGAGCTTGAGTCGCCCATTGGCGTCAATCAGGCACCGGTCTTGTCCGCAAAACCCTGTCATGCGCCTGCCCTTGTCTAACCATCCGATTCCATTGCATTCCACTTTTCTCCATTTTATTCCAAAAAGGAAGCAATGCAAGCCCGAGGGAAAATATTTTTTGCCCAACTTCGTCCAATCCGGGCAGGCGCGGGCCGGGGCGGCGCCCGGGTGCCAGAAAATCACGGACTAACACGGACGAGTACGGATCAGTCCAACTAGTCCGACTAGTTGGACTGATCCAAACCGGCGGAGCCGGGGGCGCCGGTCAGGGCGCGGAGGCCGCCGGGGAGGCGGTGGCATCACGCTCCAGCAGAAGCGTTACCGGACCGTGATTTTGGAGGAATACCTCCATGGCGGCGCCGAACCGGCCGGTTGCCACTTTCAGGCCGGACTGGCGCAGTTCCGCCGTGAATTGCTCGTAGAGCGGAATGGCGATGTCCGGTGGGGCGGCGTCGGTGAAGCCGGGCCGGCGGCCGCGGCTGGCGTCGCCGTAGAGAGTGAACTGGGAGACCACCAGGATTTCGCCGCGGAGGTCGAGGACGGAATGGTTGAACTTGCCGGCCTCGTCTGTGAAGATGCGCAGATTGAGACACTTGTCGGCGAGCCAGGCGGCCTCGGCCGGGGTGTCGCCATGGCGCACGCCGAGCAGCACGAGCAGCCCCTCGCCCACGGCTCCGGCCACTTCGCCGCCGATCTCCACCCGCGCCTGCTTCACCCGCTGCACCAAAGCCCGCATCGCACACCCCGCTGTGTTTTCAGAACCGTCTCTCGCCAAAGCACAAAGTTCGCCAAGAAATTACAGGGTACGGTGTTGAATACAAAGGAACCCTTGGGGTTGGGGGGGCGGGTTCCCATACGTCCCATAAGTCTCCTACGTCCCATACGTCCCATCTGATCGGCTGCCCCGCCCCCTTCCGGGCAGCAAAAAACCCGGGCTGCCGGGAATGACTCGGCGGTTCCGGGTTTTGCGGAAAGACGGACGGACGAAATTAGCTCGCCTTGGTCTTCGGCAGGTTCCAGGCGCGTTGGCCTTCCTTGAGCTTGCCCTGCTTCTTGAGCAGGTCGACGCGCTCATAACGCTTGAGCACGTTGCGCTTGACGATGACGTTGTCGTTGTTGCGCAGGCTGGAATGAATGGACATGGCAGTCTCTCCTGAGGCTATGAACAAAAGTGAAGTCATAATATGACGCTTCTTGACATCCTTGCAAGAGCCCGTTTCCGGGGCTTGTCTTTCTCCGCAGGGGATGAAACCGGATCAATGGAACCAACCCGTGGTACAGTATGTCTTACCGTCCGTGCCTTTCTCGTTCCACCTTCTTCCTACTTCCCAAGGACACGCCTCTCATGAACCAATCGATTAATTGGAAAACGGCCGCGCGCCTGGCCGGAGCCGCAGGCTTGCTGATGGCGGGAGCCTGGAGCCTGGCCGGACGCGCCGCGGAACCCGCAGCCCCCGCCGCGGCGCCGGCCGTCGCACCCGCTGTCAAACTGCCGGACGCCGCCGGACGGCTGATCGTCTTCAGTTCGGACTTTGACTTGACCGCCCTGAAGCCCAGCGCCGTCGAGGTCGCCCTGGGTGGCACAGCCGAGGCGCCGGCGCTGCGGATTACGGCCAAGGCCCAGGGCAACTGGCCGGGCGTGGGGCTGACCGCTCCCGGCGGCGCGTGGGATCTCTCCGCGTATGAATATGTGGCCATGGACATACGCAATGTGGACAAGCATGACATCGACGTCTTCGTCCGCATCGACAATGCCGGTGCCAACGGCCGCGACCATTGCACCACCGACCGCATCGGCACGCAACCGGACCAGCGCGTCACCTTGACCATTCCCATCCGGCGCCAGGCGCAAAGCGCGATTAAACTCTTCGGCATGAATGGGTTTCCGCAGGGCATGTACGCCAGCGGCGGCATTGATCCGAGCAAAGTCATCGCCCTGACCATTTTCACCGAGAACAAGCCGCTGGTGAGCCACTCGTTTGAGGTCTCCAACATCCGGGTGTTCGGGCGCTATGAAAAGCCGAAATGGGCGGAGATGACGGAGAAAGAGTTTTTCCCCTGCATCGACAAGTTCGGGCAGTTCATCCACAAAGACTGGCCCGGCAAGGTGCATGATGACGCGGAGCTGCAGGCCAACCGCACCGCAGAAGCCGCGCAGCTCGCGGCCGACGCAGGCCCCGGCGAGTGGGACAAGTGGGGCGGCTGGGCCGCCGGCCCCAAGCTTGAGGCCACCGGCAATTTCCGCACCGCCAAGCACCAGGGCAAGTGGTGGCTGGTCGATCCCGACGGCCGCCTGTTCTTCAGCACCGGCATCACCGGCGTCGGCACGGGCTGGGCGGCCACTCCCGTGGACGACCGCGAGTCCTGGTTCCAGGATCTGCCCAGCCAGTCGGACAACCCGCTCCACGCTTACCTGAAAAAGGGCGGCCAGAGCTGGGGCGGCGGCTATTACCAGGGCAAATCCCCGGTGATCTTCAACCTCTCCTCCGCCAATCTGCAGCGCAAGTACGGCGCGGACTGGGCCAAAACCTATCCCGACGTCGTCCACCAGCGGTTGCGCGCCTGGGGGCTCAACACCATCGGCAACTGGTCGGACGGGCGGATCGCCGGGCTGCACCGTACCCCCTACACCTGCACTTTCTTCTACGACTCGCCGCGGCTCAAGAACAACAAGGTCCAGTTCCCCGACATGTTCGACCCCGCCTTTGCGCCGGCCCTGAACAAAGGCTTCGCCCAATTCCAGAAAGGTTCCTGGGACGACCCGTGGTGCATCGGTTATTTCCTGGACAACGAGATGCCCTGGGGCGGCGACGACGCCCTGGCCGGCTACGCCCTGGCCTCGCCCGCCACGCAGGCGGCGAAAAAGCGGCTGGCCGCCTGGCTCCAGGAACGGCACCCGGCCATCACCGACCTGAACACGGCCTGGGGCACGAAATGGGCGTCCTGGGATGCCTTTGCGGCGGACACTGCAGCCAAGCCCGCCACCGCGGCGGCCAAGGCCGACCTGGTCGAGTTCACCGGGCTCATGGCGGAAACCTATTTCCGCACCGTCCGCGACACGATCAAAAAAGCCGCGCCCAACCGGCTCTACCTCGGCTGCCGTTGCGTCGGCGGCTCGTCCAATGTCATTGCCGCGGCCGTCAAAAATTGCGATGTCATCAGCTACAACCGCTACTGCGCCTCGGTGCGCGACATCCGGCTGCCGGACAACCAGGACGCGCCGGTACTCATCGGCGAGTTCCACTTTGGCGGCCTGGACCGCGGCCCGTTCTGGTCTGGACTCTTCTACGCCGAAAACCAGGAGGACCGCGCCAAGAAACTCACCGCCTACCTCCAGAGCGCGATCGACAATCCCCAGATCGTCGGCGCCCACTGGTTCCAATACGGCGACGAGGCCGCGACCGGCCGCATTGACGGCGAGAACGCCCAGTGCGGCTTCGTCGACGTCTGCGACACCCCCTACGTCGAAACCACCCGCGCCGCCCGCGCCGTCGCCGAAACCATGTACCGCCGCCGGTGATGGCGGGCGGCGGAATGTTCAACGCTCAGGTTTCCGACAACGCCGCGGATCACATGGCCCCAGCACAGTCCATTTTGTCCATAAAGTCTATTTCGTCCACTCATGGACGGTATGGACGTTCTGGACGAAATGGACGGGGCGGCGGCGGCGGCCCCGGGCTTACAACGACCGGTCTCAACTTGCAGGCACGCGGTTTCGCCGCGTGGTCTTCCGGCGATTGCGCCGGACGGTCGGCATCACCCCAGGCGGCTGGTGATGGCCTGGACGGCTTCTTCGACGGAGACCAGGTTGCCGCCCATGCGGTTGAGCAGTTCCACCTGGACCCGGGCGCCGGCGAGCTGGAGCAGGACGTCGTCGCGGAACTGGCCGGTGCTCAGTTCAACCACGAGCAGGCGCCGGCCGGCCTTGGCGGCGGCGGCATGGCGCAGGGCGGCGCCGGGAAAGGGAAACAGGCTGATGGGGCGGAACAGGCCGACCTTGAGGCCGCGCTCGCGGCAGAGGTCCACGGCGGTGCGGGCGATCCGGCTGCAAATGCCGTAGGCCACCAGCAGCAGGTCCGCGTCGTCGTCCCGGTACAATTCCCAGGCGGCGTCGACCTGCATGGACGCATACTTTTCCACCAGGTTCCGGTTGTGCGCCTCCAGCTCGTCCGGGTCCAGGATGATGGAGGTGATGAAATTCCGGCGGGTGTCGGCCGTGGCCTGGACGGCCCAGGCGCGGGTGTCGACCGGCGGGATTTCGCGGGCCGGCAGCTCCAACGGTTCCATCATCTGGCCGAGGACCGCATCGGAAATGACCATGGCCGGGTTGCGGTATTTGAAGGAAAGCTCAAAGGCGCGCATGGTCAGGTCGCACATTTCCTGAACCGAACCGGGGGCCAGGACGATGTTGTGATAACTGCCGTGGCCGCCACCCTTGACGGCCTGGTTGTAGTCGGACTGTTCGGGGCCGATGTTGCCGAGCCCCGGCCCGGCCCGCATGATGTTGACGATGACGCCGGGGAGCTGGGCGCCGGCCATATAGGAGATGCCCTCCTGCATGAGGCTGATGCCCGGCCCGGAGGAGCCGGTCATGGCTTTTTTCCCGGCTGCTGCGGCGCCGTAGACCATGTTGATCGAGGCGGTTTCGCATTCGGCCTGGAGGAAGGGCCGGCCGACGGCGGGAAACCAGACGGCAGCGGCCTGGGCGATCTCGCTGGCGGGCGTGATGGGATAGCCGAAATAGGCGTCACACCCCGCATAGAGGGCGCCGATTACCACCGCTTCATTGCCTTTGACCAGTTTTGTCGGCACGGATAAAGCCCGATCCTGAATGAATGATCTGCCGTTGTTTTGAACAGAAGGCCGCAAAGGCCGCACAAGGGTTGAGGTGAAAAGTGGTTAGCCTGATCTATTCATGAGAAGGTCAAGCTCATTTCATGACTTCTCGCTCTTCGCAGCCTCTTTTTCGTCAGAACCGCGCACGTCAGTAAGCGGACTTTCCCGCTCACCCCATGCAAGATCCAAAAGAGTCCGCTTGGTTACCCGCGCGGTTCTGACCTGACCAGCCAATCGCAAGTTCCGACTGCCCATGAGCAATCCCGTTCTTTCATGAATAATTCAGACTGGCGTCCTTTGCGAACTTCTGTTTAAAAAGGGCTTACGGTTTGGCGGGGCCGGGTTTGGCGGCGGCCGGCTTTTCGGGAACGATGACGTCCAAGGCGTACGGCTCTGGGCAGTTGTAGAAGCATGAACCGCAGCCGACGCAGCCCTCGCCGGCATACTCGACCACCCGGTTTCCCCGGCTGTTCAGTCCGGCCCGGAAACGCAGCACCTTCTTCGGACAGGCGGCCACGCAGCGGCCGCAGCCCTTGCATTCCTCGGGGTGAACAACGGGGCGCGGCTTGTCTGCCGCGCCCGGGGATTTAGGATCGAGTTGGGTCATGGGATTGCGTTCACTTGCCGTCTTTGCCGCCCGCCGGCGTCACCGGAACGAAGAATTTGGCGCCCTTGCGGTCGATGTACAGAACCAACGTGTCGGAATCCGCCGCCGCCATGGCGGCCAGGAATTCCGGCACGGTCTTCACAGACTGCCGGTTGACCTCCAGGATGACATCGCCTTTGCGGAGCTGGGCGGCCGCCGCGGGCGAGCCCTGAATCACAGACTGTACCTTAATCCCATCTTTGCCATCCTCAAGGTTCAGACCGAGCCGGCCCAGGGCTTCGCTGGCCTCGGCGGGGTTGGCGGCGGCGTCGCGGTTGTTGCGCAGGCGGGCCACCACTTTGAATTCCAGGGTCTTGCCACCGCGATTGACCGTCACGGGAATGGTATCGCCGGGCTTGTACCCCAGCACCGCGAACTGCAGGTCATGGGGAGTGTAGACCGGGGTTGCGCCGACCCGGATGATGACATCCCCGGCGCGGATGCCGGCTTTCTCGGCCGGATCGTCTTTGATCGCCTCGTTGACCAGAATGCCGTCCCGAACCTTGAACTGGGTTTTCAGTTCCTCGGACAACGCCTGCATGGAAATGCCGAGCCACGGCCGGGCCACGACCCCCTTCTCAACCAGGTTGTCGGCCACCTGCCGGACCAGGTTGGAGGCGATGGCGAAGCCGATGCCGATGTTGCCCCGGTTCTGGGGCCCGCCAGTGACGATGAATTCGTTGATGCCGATGATCTCGCCGCGGATGTTCAGCAACGGACCGCCACTGTTGCCGGGGTTGATGGAGGCGTCGGTCTGGATGTAGTTCTCATAGGTGTTGATGTTGACGTCATAGCGCCCTTTCTGGCTGACATGACCGACGGAGACCGAGTAGTCCAGATTGAACGGCGCGCCCACGGCGATGGCAAACTGCCCGACCTTGACCTTTCCGGAGTCCGCAAACGGGAGCAGGGGCAGGTCATTGAGCTTGCCGCCGCCGATCTTGAGCACGGCCAGGTCGGTTTCACGGTCGAGGCCGACGACCACAACCTCGGTCTTGTCCCGGGCATTGTCGAACACGCGGCCGTCGTGGAGCTTGACCTCCAGTGCGTCGGCATCTTCGATCACATGGTAATTAGTGAGGATGTAACCTTCGCCGCGGATGACCACGCCGGAGCCCTTGCCGACCGGCATCGGCCGGGCTTTCCCGGCCTGGGGCGCCGGGGAGGTTTCCTCCGGCCCTTCCGGAATGCCGAAGAAATAACGGAACTCCGGGGGCAGCGCATTCGCGGGGTAGACCGGGCGGCGGTCCACGCGCTTGTTGGTGATGACGACCACGGCAGGAAAGGCGTTTTCCGCCACCCGGGTGAAGGCCTCTTCAACCTGGGCCATCACGGCGTCCGTGCCGGCCGGCGGCGGTGCGGCGGGAGCCTTGGCGGCGAAGATGCCGGCATGAACGGCAGACGGGGCGGCGGCCAGCACGGCCGCACAGGCCAGGCCGCGCCAGCGGAATGAGTGATGGTGCATGGGAAACCTCCGGACCGTGGCAGGGCGATGATACGGGAAACATACAGGTATGCTTTATTAGAAACCAATAGTCGCGGCCCGGTTCCATGGTTGAATTTTGGATTTTGGAT
>CAITSE010000069.1 GCA_903894975.1 uncultured Lentisphaerota bacterium | reverse complement strand
CCTTTTTGAAAAAGCAGGCGTGGCGAAATGCGCTGGCGATCCCTGGCGTGGTCATCTCGCCGACGCTTTCTTCGCCAGCGGATTTCGCCACGCCCGGCGGTTGCCAAAAGGAAACGTGGCCGTGCCACCCTCCAGGGGGATTCAGGGGGCGGGAGGACGCCGCCCCCTGACAATCTTACTTCATCTCGTGGAAGACGATAGCTTCGAAGGTGTAGAAGGTGGCACCGGTGCGCCAGGCGTCGGCGGAGAGGCCGGCTTTCAGGGCGAGATGGGTGAGCGTGGTGTCCTTGTCCCAGCCCTGTTCCGGGGCGACCTGCGGCAGGAACACGGAGCGGTTCCGGCCTTTTTCCAGGATGATGCCGTGCCGGCCGATGACGAATTCGTCCAGCGACGCGATCTTCTTCGCCGGGGTCAGCACCGAGATTTCCACGCGCAGGTTCGGCAGTTCCTCCGCCGTGACCGGAAAGAACCGAGAATCACTGAACGCGGCATTGCGGGCGTTGCGGATCACGTTCCGCCACAACGGTTCCGACGCCTCCAAGTGGCCGATGCAGCCGCGCAGCGCGCCGTTCTTTTCAGAGAGCGTGACAAAACACGCGCCGTCCGCCTTGAGCGCGGCGGAGAGCGCCGCTTCGTCCACGGCCGGCGCCCGGCCGCCGCGGAACGCGATGGCGATAGTTTCCCGCGCCAGTCCCAACAGCACGGTCTTATCCTGCGGCGAGAACGGATCTCCCCCGGTTTCCGGCGCGGACGTCGTGGCGGCGGCCACGGGTACGACCGCCGCGACTCCGGTCCCGGCCGGCTTGATTGCGGTCTTCCCGGCGGGAACGTCGGACACGGCGATGGCGGCGTAGCTGACGGTGTGCGCCCAGTCCTGAGTCAAATCGCCGGAAGTGGTGTAGGCCAGCGGCGTCGCCTGCACCGTGCCGGCGACTGGCTCCAGCGTGGCCAGCAACAGGAAAATCGGCCCGGCGCCGCAGATGGTGGCGCCGGTGCGGCCGATGTATTCCATGAACCCGCCGGCGTCGAGCTTGGTGATGCAGCGGATGGCGCCCTCGTCCAGTTCCCGGATCCGCCGCGGCACATCCTCGGTGAACGGCATATACCCGAAGTCCGCGCCGAAGTGGGTGAAATCGCTGCTGACGATCCACAACGTCTCTTCATTCCACAGCAGTTCCCGCAGGACGGCGGCCAGGGAGCGGACCTCCTCGGCCGAAAGCTGGCCGCAGACCACCGGCACCAGTTTCAGATCCGGCGCCACGGTCTGAAGGAACGGCAGTTGCACTTCCAGAGCGTGCTCGCCGCGGTGCGCGTCGGCCCGGGTGGAAATAAGCAGGCTGGCGGCGGCCAGTTTGGCGCACATCTCCGTATCCACCGGCATCTCCCCCAACGGCGTGGCAAACTGCGCAAACGTGCCCACGCTGACGCCGCGGAAGCCGACCCGGTGGGAGGGCGCCAGGACCACCACCCGGCGGAACCCCGTGGCGCCCTTAAGTTCGGCGTAGGCCTGCCCGGCGGTGACGCCGGAATACGGATACCCGGCGTGCGGCACGATGAGCGCGTGCGGCCGCCCCGGCAGTTCCGGCGGTTTTACGCCGGTGAACTTGGCCAACTGACTGCGAAGCTCCGCCGCGTCCCTGGTATAAAACTGTCCAGCCACCGCCGCCGGACGGGTGCCTGAAAAATCCGTGTCGCTCTTCATGGTCTTCTCCTCCTCGCCGCGGCAGCCGCAGGACGCCAGCGCCGCCAGCAGCGCGCCGATCCCGAGCCACGATTGCCAAGCCTGTCGCATGGGTTTCATCATACCTTTCATACAATGTAATACCAATTAAAAATCAAACAGGAATACTATTCGCGTTCATTGGCGTTCATTAGCGCGGGTTCAAAAAACGGGAACATATTTTTTATCGCCATAATTATATAACATTTTCCTTTTTAACCGCTAATGAACGCCAATGAACGCGAATAAATTTTTGAATTAAAACGGCTTCTTTGTGAATAGGATACGATCCATTTGATCTGTAATTGGAATGAGCCGCACCCCGGCGGTTTGGCACCTTTTCGGTCGCAAGCCCTCCCGTAGCGGAGGCATTACTTCGACCACCTCTGCCGGCATTGAAAGCGCCTGGAGCCGGGGTATAGTAAAAATTCGTTTGGCCTCCTTGCGTCCCCATCGTCTAGAGGCCCAGGACACCGGGTTCTCATCCCGGCGACCGGGGTTCGAATCCCCGTGGGGACGCCATTTTTTCCTTTCCTGTTCTGCGAACGTCGAACATCCAACGTCCAACATTCAACGTCGAATGAAGACGGACGGACGAAACCGGCGCAGAACACGATCCGGCTTCCGTTCAACGTTGGACGTTCGATGTTGAATGTTGAACGTTCGGTTGGAGATTCGCCGTTTATGGTATGGCGCCGCCGGCATTGCGCACACGCCGCCGCCGGAGGCGGAGTATTCCCCGGCCATGGATGAAGAACCGCAGCCGACCGTCGATGATGATGTTCCCCAGCCCAACCTGGCCCGCCTGGCCGGGGCCGGGCTCTGGCTGCGCGATGGCGCGCTGGCCGTCCTGTCCGGCGTGCTCCTGAGTCTGGCGTTCACCCCGCTGGAATGGTGGGTGCTGGCCTGGGCGGGGCTGGCGCCGCTGCTGCTGACGCCGGTGCCCGCGCCGCTCTGGCGGCGGTTGCTGAACGGCTATCTCTGCGGTCTGGGCTTTTTCCTCTGCAATCTCTGGTGGCTGAACACGATCGGCTTCGCGGCGGGCGTGCTGCTGGCCGGGGTCTGCGCCCTCTTTCCCATGCTCTGATACGCCGCCGTCACCGCCCTGGCCCGGCACCTGGCCCGGAAAGAACGGTTGACCGCCTGGCGCGACAGCGCGCTCGGCCCCGTCCGCCTCTGGGAACTGCCGGCCGGCGCCCAGTGCCTGGTCACACTGCTGGCGCCGGCGGCCTGGGTCGGCCTGGAATGGCTGCGCGGCTGGATTTTCACCGGCTTCCCCTGGAACCAGCTCGGCATCAGCCAATGGCACTCCCAGGGACTGCTGCCGCTGGTGACCGTGACCGGCGTCTACGGCATCAGTTTCCTGATCGTGGCGGTGAACCTGGCTGTCGCCTTTTCCTGGGCGCGGCTGGCAGCGCGGTTTTACGGACGGATGCCGGGCTTCACCTGGCCGCTGCTGGTCGTGCTGCTCCTGTTCCTGCCGGTGGAGGCACTGCGGCGTCTGCGGCCGCCCACCCCGCCGCCAGACGGCCTCCTGACCGTGCTCGCCGTACAGGGCAACATCCCCCAGTGCCGGGTCTGGTCCCAGCAGCAACTGGACGAGTCCCTGAACATCTACACCGGCCTCACCCGTCAGGGACTCCGCACCAGCGGCCATCCCGACCTGGTGCTGTGGCCGGAAACCGCGGTGCCCGCCCCGGCACGCTTTGACAAACAATACTGGCAGGCCCTTTCCAGCCTCTTTCCCGAGCTCGGCGACGCCCAGTTGCTGCTCGGGTCCATCGACCTGCGGCCCGAACTGCGCCCGACGCCACCCCCGCCACCCCCCGGTCCCAACGGCAAGACCGCGCCGCAGGAGGACGAAATGCCGGTGTTCAACAGCGCCATGCTGTTTTCCTCAACCGGCAGGATCCTCGAGCGGTACGACAAAATGCATCTCGTCCCCTTCGGCGAATACACGCCGTTCGGACGCTACCTGCCCTGGCTCGAAAACTGGATCGGCATGGGCCGGGGGCTCACCGCCGGACGCGAGCCGACCCTGTTTCTGCTCCCGCCCAACGCCACGCCGGCCGGCGTCATGATCTGCTTTGAGGACGCCTTCCCCGGGATCGCCCGGACCTTTGCGCAACGCGGCGCCAAACTGCTCATCACCATCACCAACGACGCCTGGTACGCGGAAAGCGCCGGCTCGCGCCAGCACATGCTGCACGCCGTCTTCCGCGCCGTCGAAACCGGCCTCCCCCTGATGCGCGCCGGCAACAACAGCGACACCTGCCTGATCCTGCCCGACGGCCGCATCACGGCGCCCCTGACCGATCCCGCCACCGGCAGCCCCTTCTACCGTGGCTTCAAAACCTATGAAATCCCGATCCAGACCCACCCCGCCGGAACCTGGTACGCCCGGCACGGCGACGTCTTCGCCGGCCTCTGCGCCGCCGTCCTGGCCGGACTCGCCGCCTGGCTGGCCCGCGCCGAACTCCAACGCAAGGCGCGCCTCTGCCGGATGACGGAAGCGGCCAGGTAAGGGAAAATCGAACGTCGAACTTTGAACTTTGAAATGAAGACCCCCGACCCAAGGGTGCGGGGAATCCAACCGCCAAACCCAAAGCACTAGAGCCTTGCGTTTTCAGCCCCAAGGGGGCGCCCCATAATAGCCTAGGGCAGAGCATAGCGTCGCCCTAGGTTTCCGGGGCAACACCGTTG
>CAITSE010000068.1 GCA_903894975.1 uncultured Lentisphaerota bacterium | reverse complement strand
GGGAAAGCGGTGTCAAGCCACCGCACTCCAAAGATGCGGCGCATCGGTTGAATTGATTCATGTTTCCGGGTCATGAGTGGGCTCCCTTGGCGGCAGGGGCGGCGGGGGGGTGGGCGGCGTTTTCGGATTCGGGTTTTTCGGGGCGTTTGACGCCGCTGGTTTTGCTGATGAAATGGAAGAGGGCGGGGATGAGGAACACGGAGATGAGGGTGGCGGCGAGCATGCCGCCGATGACGGCGACGCCCATGACCTGGCGGCCGATGGCGCCGGCGCCGGTGGCCGTGGCCAGGGGGACGCAGCCGAGGATGAAGGCGAAGGAGGTCATGAGGATCGGGCGCAGGCGGATCTTGGCGCCTTCCATGGCGGCCTCCATGATGGTCATGCCTTCCTCGTACTTCATTTTGGCGAACTCGACGATGAGGATGGCGTTTTTGGCGGAGAGGCCGATGAGCATGACGAAGCCGATCTGGGCGTAGATGTTGTTTTCATGGCCCATGACCCAGAGTCCGGCAAAGCCGCCCATGGCGGCGACGGGGGTGCAGAGCAGGACGCTGAAGGGCAGGGACCAACTGTCGTAGAGGGCGGCGAGGATGAGGAAGACGCAGAGCAGGGAGAAGCCGAAGACCGCCATGGCCGGGACGCCTTCCTGGGCTTTTTTCTCCTGGTAGGACATGCCGATGTAGTCGTAGCCCATTTCCCGGGGCATGGTTTTGGCGAAGACCTCCTCCAGAGCTTTCATGGCCTGGGCGGAGCTGTAGCCGGGGGCGGCGCTGCCGTTGACCTGGGCGCTGCGGAAGAGGTTGTAGCGCATGGTGAACTCGGGGCCGTAGGCGGTGCGGTGGCTGGTGAGGGCGGCCAGGGGGACCATGTCGCCCTTGGCATTGCGGACATGGAAGCGCCCGAGATTTTCGGTGTCGGTGCGGTAGTCGCCTTCGGCTTGGACATAGACCTGCCACTGGCGGCCGAAGCGGTTGAAGTAATTGACGAAGGAACCGCCCATGAAGCACTGGAGGGTCTGGTAGACATCCGCGAGATTGACGCCCTGCTTGAGGACCTTGTCGCGGTCGACGTCGACGTAGACCTGGGGCACGGCCGGGCGGAACATGGTGTTGATGCCGTCGAGTTCGGGGCGTTTTTTGGCCTCGGCCATGAATTTGTCCAGGTTCTGCTGGAGGAAGGCGACGTCCTTGCCGGCGCGGTCTTCCAGGATAAAATTGAAGCCGCCGGAGGCGCCGATGCCGGGGATGGCGGGCGGGGAGAAGGCGAATCCGAGGGCGCCGGGGAGGGTGCCGAGTTCGCGGCCGATGCGGGCCTTGATGGCGGGGTACTGGAGTTCGGGCGTCTTTCGTTTTGCCCATTCGTCCAGGGTGATGAAGAAGAAGCCGCTGTAGGTGTTCTGGACTTGGCTGAGCATGCTGAAGCCGACGACGGTGGAGACATATTTAACGCCGGGGATCTTCAGGAGTTTATCTTCGGCCTGGCGCATGACTTCGTCGGTGCGTTGGAGCGAGGAGGCATCGGGGAGCTGGACGGCGGCGAAGGTGTAGCCGTTGTCTTCTTCGGGCAGGAAGCTGGAGGGTACTTTCGAGCCGAACCAGTCGGTCATGAACACGGCGCCGCCGAGCAGGATCAGGGTGATCACGATCTTGCGCGTCAGCATGCCGCAGGCGCCGACATAGCCGTCAGTGGCCTTGCCGAAGACATAGTTGAAGCCTTTGAAGAAATAGCCGAGGGGGCCGCGGGCCGGCTGGCGTGGCCGCAGGAGCAGGGCGGCCAGGGCCGGGCTCAAGGTCAGAGCGTTGAAGGCGGAGATGAGCATGGAGATGGCGATGGTCACGGCGAACTGCTGGTAGAGGCGGCCGGTGATGCCGGGGATGAAGGCGGTGGGGATGAACACGGCGGAGAGAATGATGGCGATGGCCATGACCGGGCCGGAGACTTCTTTCATGGCCTGGAATGTGGCGGCCTTGGGGGAGAGTCCCCGCTCGATATGGTGTTCGACGGCCTCGACCACGACGATGGCGTCATCCACGACCAGGCCGATGGCCAGGACCAGGCCGAAGAGGGACATGGTGTTGATGGAGAACCCGAGCATGGGGAAGACCATGAACGTGCCGACCAGCGAGACCGGCACGGCCAGCAGCGGGATGAGGGTGGCGCGCCAGCCTTGCAGGAAGAGGAAGACGACGATGATGACCAGGGCCAGGGCCTCGAACAGGGTCTTGACGATTTCCTTGATGCCCTCGGTGACGGCCAGGGTGGTGTCCAGGGCCAGGGCGATCTCCAGGTCGGGAGGGAATTGTTTCTGGAGTTCGGCGATTTTTTTCTTGACGCCGTTGGCGGCGTCGATGGCGTTGGTGCCGGGGAGCTGGTAGAGGGCGAGGAGGGCGGACGGCTTGCCGTTGAGGCGGCCCTTGATGTTATAGACTTGGGCGCCGAGTTCGATGCGGGCCACGTCCTTGAGGCGGACCTGGGAGCCGTCGGAATCGGCGCGGATGACGATGTTGCCGAACTCCTCCTCGGTTTGGAGGCGGCCCTGGGCGCGGACGGCGTAGGTGAAGGGCTGCCCCGCGGGAACGGGTTCGGCGCCGATCTGGCCGGCGGGGTTGACGTTGTTCTGGGTCTGGACAGCGTTGATGATCTCGGGGATGGTGATGCCGAGCTTAGCGAGCTGGTCCGGCCGCACCCAGAAGCGCATGGAATACTGGCCGGCGCCGAACACGGTGACGCTGGCGATGCCCGGAACCCGGGTGAGCTGGTCGTTGAGGTTGATGTAGGCGTAGTTGGCCAGGAAGGTGTTGTCGTAGGTACCCTTGGGGGACGAGAGTGCGAAGAGCAGCAGCGGCGCGGAAGTGGACTTCTGGACGGTGATGCCGAAATTGCGCACGTCCGAAGGCAGTTGCGATTCCGCCTGGGATTCCCGCATCTGCGTCAGGATCTGGTCGGTGTTGGGGTCGGTCTTGACATCGAAATCGACGTACAGTGTGCTGGTGCCGTTGTTGGCGTTAAGGGAATACATGTAGGTCATGTTGTCCACGCCCGACATCTGCTGTTCGATGGGGGTGGCGACGGACTGTTCGACGGTGAGCGCGTCGGCGCCGACGTAGGTGGATCTGACCTGGATTTCCGGGGGCACGATGTTCGGGAACTGCGCGATGGGCAGTCCGGACATGGCGACCAGGCCGATGATCACCATGAAGGCGGAGATGACGATGGCGACGATCGGGTGATTGATGAAGAATTTCGACATGTCACTTCGTCTCCGGCATCGGGGCGGGCGTGGCTGCGGCGGTTCCGGCGTTGGCGGCCGTGGCGGCTTGCCCGGCTCCGGTTTCGGCCGGGGAGACCGCCCCGATATGGGGGGCGGGTGTTACTTCGGCGGGTTTGGCGGCGGGTGCCTCTGCCGTGGGCTTGACGGCCACGGGGACGCCGGCCTTGTCCATGCCCTTGCCGGACGCCATGATCTTGAGGAAGCCGTCGGTTACGACCTGTTCACCGGGCTTGAGTCCGGCCTCGATGATCCATTCCGTGCCGACCCGTTCGGCGACCTTGACCGGGCGGATGTGGGCCGCGTTGTCCGGTCCGACCACGGCGACGAGGAACATGCCCTGGTTGTCATAGACCGCCTGTTGGGGGATGAGCAGGGCGCCCTTGCGGGTGATGATTTCCACGCGAATGCGGGCGAACTGGCCGGGGCGCAGGATGTTGCCGGGATTGGCGAAGACGGCGGTCAGGCGCAGGGAGCCGGTGCCGGCGTTGATCTGACGGTCGAGGGAGTAGAAATGCCCCCGCAGCGGGTAGACGGAGCCGTCGGCCAGGATCATTTCCACCTCCAGCTTGTCTACTTCCCGGGCCGGCGGCATCTTGTCCAGGCTGCCGAAGCGATGCTTGACGAAGCGGATGTATTCCTGTTCGCTGAGATTGAAATAGGACTTGATCGGATCCATGGTGGAGACGGTGGTCAGCGGGTTGCCGGCGGAGGAGGGGCCGACGAGATCGCCGATCTGGATGTTGGCGATGCCGGCGATGCCCTCGACGGGGGCGAGGATCTTGGTGAACTCCAGGTTCAGGCGGGCGGAGTCAACGTTGGCTTTGTCGGCCAGGTTTTGCTGGACGGCGTTATCGAGTTCCTGCTGGGTGACGGCGCTTTCCTTGGCCAGGGGGGTGAGGCGGGCGACGTCGAGGGCGGACTTGTGTTCGGTGGCCAGTTTTTGATCCAGGGTGGCTTGGAAGGGACGCGGGTCGATTTCGAAGAGCAGGTCACCCTTATGCACGAGTTCGCCGTCTTTGTAGTTCTGGCGCAGGATGTAGCCGGCGACCTGGGCGCGGATGTCGGCGTTGACGAAGCCGTCGAGGATGCCGATCCATTCCGAATAAATGGGCACGTCACGCTGGGCGACGGGGACGGCGAGGACTTCGATCGGTCCGGGCGGCGGTGGCGGCGCCTTTTTTCCCAGTTCGCAACCGGCGGTCAGGAGGAGCAGCAACGCCGGCAGCGACATCAGGCTCCGGAATAAATTGATCCGGGTGGCGGTGGCGGAGATGGTCATGGGGAAGAATCCTTCTTTTGAATGAGTCCGCAGAAAAGTCGAACCTTTAACATTGAACATCGAACGTCCAACGTCGAATTGGAATTCAGGGGGCGGTTTTGGGGAGCGAGGTCGGTCGTTTTTCTTTACCGTTCACTGTTGGACGTTGAATGTTCGACGTTCGCCTTTTCTTTTTATCATCCCCACCGGGCCGGCTGGCCGGTGGCGGAGATGACGCTGCGCCAGAGGAACCCGTTGGGCTGGACCTGCTGCCGTTTGGCGGTCGCCATCAGGATGGGCAGGAGGGTGAAAGAGTTCCAGAAGCCGACGATGAAATCGGTTTTCCCGGCCATGGCGGCATGGACGGCGTTCCGGGCGAACTGGTCGCAGAGCACGGCGTCCTCGGAATTGGCCGGCACGCTGCGGATGATATAACTGGGATCGATGTACTTGAGATTGAGAGGAATCTGCTGTTCCTTGAAATGCCGGGAGATGACGTCTTTCAGGAACAGGCCAATGTCCTGGTGCAGAAGGTTGCCGGAGGCGTCTTTGATCTTTTCCCCGGAGAACAGGTTCTGGCCAGCGCCCTCCGCGACGGCGATGAGCGCGTGCTTGCGGTCGAGAATTCGCCGCTGGAGCGCCGCCAGGAAACCGTTGTCGCCTGCGAGGGTCAACGGGATCTCGGGGATGAGGACGAAATTGGCGTCCTGGCTGGCCAGGGCGGCGGCGGCGGCGATGAACCCGGAGTCGCGCCCCATGAGCTTGACCAGGCCGATGCCGTTGGGATAGCCCTTGGCCTCGGTGTGGGCGCAGGTGAGGACCTCGCGCGCCTTGTCCACCGCGGTGGTGAAGCCGAAGGTGCGGCGGATGTACTGGATATCATTGTCGATGGTCTTGGGAATGCCGGCGACGGCGATGGTCAAGCCGCGGCGGCGGATTTCTTCGACGATCTGGTGGGCGCCGCGCTGGGTGCCGTCGCCGCCGACGGTGAACAGGATGTTGATGCCGTGCTTCACCAGGAAGTCCACCATCACGGCGGGCGGCTGGTTGCCGCGGGAGGAACCGAGGATGGAGCCGCCTTCCTGGTGGATGCGGTCAATTTGTTCGGCTTCCAGCAGCATGGGCGGTTCACCTTCGGCCGGATTCATGCCCTGGTACCCGTAGCGGATGCCGTAGACCTGTCTGACGCCGTAATTATGGTGCAGCGCGAACACGGTTGAGCGAATGACATTGTTCAGTCCCGGGCAGAGTCCGCCGCAAGTGACGATGGCGGCGCGGACCGTGGCTGGGTTGAAGTACAGAAGTTCGCGCGCCCCGGCCTTTTCGAAGAGCAGGTCCGAGTCGGGATGGTCCGGATTGATCTCCACGTCAAAACGCACCCGGGTGCCTTCCACGACAAAACCGCCGTCATCCACGGCATCGTCAATCTGCCGCAAGTTCAGGGGTGACCGGAACGTGCCCGGGCCCAAGGTCGCGACGGTGCTTTCTATCGTCATGCGGGCAGAATCCTCTGGCTTCCTGATCAAAACCATGCCGGTTTACGAAATATGATGTAAAGGTAACATTCAATCCCGCAGCAGAAAATGCAAGCGTCTGGCGGTAGAATGAGTGCATGCTTGTGTGGTGGGGCGGCTGGGCGTAATCCTCAGATGAGAGGCAGCCAGAGTTAGAATGGTCTGTGGGTCTGTGGGTCTGTGGGTCTGTGGG
>CAITSE010000067.1 GCA_903894975.1 uncultured Lentisphaerota bacterium | reverse complement strand
TTGAAGTGGGTCTGCGCCAGTTCCTGGGTGAAGCAGAGCGCGTTGTACCAGAGCGCGTTCAGTTCCACCAGGTAGCCCCAGCGCGCGACGATGGGGCGGCCGCCGACCTGGGCGTCCATCCAGGACACGGCCTGGCCGGCGCTGCCGGCGCGGAGCAGGCCGTCGGCGTCGGCGGCGATGCCGTTGGCGGTGCCGGCGAGGAAGTTGCGGATGATGGAAAGCATGGCCGGCCAAAATTCGCGGCGCACGGTTTCCAGGCTGCCGCCGGCGGCCAGGTACTGCTGGATGGTCCAGAAATACCAGAGTGAAGGATCGGCGGCGGTGTAGGCGCCGGAGCCGTCGGGGTTGAGGAAATTGGGGAGCAGGCCGCGGCGTTCGAGGCGGGCCAGGGTCTTGAGGATGCGTGCGCCGAAATCCAGGGCGCCGTCGTAGAAAGCGATGCCGGGCAGGGCGATGAGCGTGTCGCGTCCCCAGGCCCCGAACCAGTGGTAGCCGGCGTGGAGGGCGGGGCCGTCCAGGGGATGTTCGATGAGGAATTGGCGGGCGGTGTGGCGGAGCCGGAGCAGGGTGCGGCGGCTGCGGGCGTCAAGATCGGCGGGGAGTTGGGAGGCGATGCCGGCGTTTTCTTTTTGGCGCCGTTCCAGTTCCCTCGTCCACAGTTGTTCCGGATCGTCGCCCAGGGGTTCCGTGGAGGCGGCGAGGATGACCGGCGTACCGGGCTTGAGTTCGAACCGGAGCAGGCCGGGGCTGAACAGGTCTTCGAGATGCTCAAAACCGCGTTCGGCGTCCTGGGCGTAACGGAATTTGAAATACCAAAGGGGTTCCGGGTTGAAGCTGCCGGCAGTCTCCCCCTGCATGAACAGGGGCGGCAGGGTGGCGTAGGGGCGGATGCGGAAGCCGCCGGGAAGGACGTCGGTCTGACCGTTCAGGGCGCCGTTGGCATGGGTCACCTGGTGAAGGCTGCGGAAGGCGAGCAGCGGGCGGATGCAGAGGGCGCCGCTGCCCTTGCCGGTGACGTCGTAACGGATGAGCACGGCATCGCGCCGGTGTGGCATCATGATGCGCCGGGTGACGGTGAGGTCGCCGCACTTGTAGGTGAAAGCCGGCATCAGTTCCAGGGCGAACCGGGTCTGGCGCGTGTGTCCGTCCGGCGAGTAGGCGCCGCCGTCGTACTGGTGGACGGAGATCGGGTGGACCTGGTTGCCGGCCACGACCCAGTCCTCCAGGTCGGCCAGAAGATTGAAGGGGCCGGGAGGCGTGGAGAGATTGACGTTCAGCAGGCCGTGGTATTTGCGCGTTCGGCAGTTGGCGATGGTGCCGGAGGCGAAGCCGCCCCGGCCGTTGGTTTCCAGCCATTCCCGGGAGAGCGAGTTCCGGAACGGCGTCAGGTCAGCGGCGTTAAATTCAATATCCATAGGAATATCCCTCATAAAGCAACGGATTCTGTAATCCCCCAGACGTGGGAATATACTCCGCGGCGGCACCTTAGCGCAAGCCGGGGGGCGGGGCGCAGAGAAGGTCTGTGGC
>CAITSE010000066.1 GCA_903894975.1 uncultured Lentisphaerota bacterium | reverse complement strand
TGTGCTACCAACCTAATTATAGGCATATTTTAGCGGATAATTGGGTAACACTTTTTTGTTGATGGAGACGGTGATCAGGCCCTGGCAGCGAAGCCAGGTTTCCGCGGCGTGGCGCCAGGCGGCGTTTAAGCTGCGGTGATCGATCTTCTCCAGTTGTTGGATCCTGTCCTTGGCTTGGATGCGTATCCACCCAAAAGTGGCCAGCCGGAGGCGCCGGTTGTACCGGTGCCTCGGCTGGTGTTGGTAAGCCTCGCAGGCGGTGTGCCCATGCAGGCTCCGGCGAGGCCGACAGTTGAGGGCGTGATGCACGGCGAGGAGGTAAGGCCGGATCTGCTTCGGCTGCCAGCGGATGGCCTGCGGCAGGCATTCCCCGAGGGCTGCCTTCATTTCGCGGATACCCTTTTCCACAGCGCCGTTGTATTTCGGATAGTAGGCCGGGCTGTTGAGCGGGATGACCCCGTGCTCGGCCAGCACGCGGTCGACGGCCGCATGGTTGAGCGGACTGCCGTTGTCGCGTTTCAGGAAGAGCGGTGCGCCGTGCTGCTGGAAGAGTCCCTCCAGATGCGCGGCGACCGCTTCACCCTTGCTGTCGATGGCCACGAGCGGCGCAAAGCGGTACCGCGTACAGAGGTCCTGGACCGCATGGACGTAGAGCCGCTGGCCCTGTTCATCTTTCCCTCGTTCCGTCGCATCGATCGCCCACGCCAGGTTCGGCTCCTTCCACGTCACGTGCTTGCAGACCTGCCGGCGGGCGAGGTTGCGCTTGGCGCGTTCCTCAGCGGCCAGTTCTGCGACGCTGCGCCGGGAGAGGACGGACTGGTACCGCACCTGCAGGGCGCACACGCCCCGGCTGCGGTTGCGGCCGTGCCGCAACGCGGCTATTTCCCGGCGGACTTCGTCGAGCGGCAAGGGTCCCGTTTTCTTCGGCCCCGGGGAGGTGAGCGGGGGCTGCCCCCCGCTCACCCGTTTCTTCCAGCGCAGCACAGTCCGGTAGCCGAGCCCCACGGCGCGACTGACCTCGCGGGTGCTCGTCTGGCTCTGTGACTGCAGGTCGTTGATCATGGCGATGATCGTGGGGATCGCTGCGGCTTTTTTTTAGCGTCCCGTCTCTCCAGGAGCCGCAGCATGTACCGCAGCTCGGCCGTCTGGGCCATTCGGTCCAGCTTCGCCTCCAGCTCCGCCACCCGCGTTTTCAGGGCCGTGACCTCCGGCGCCGGGCCCGTCTCCGGCCGGCCCGCCGTCTCGTCCTCCCCGGCTGCCAGCATCGCCTGCAGCCCCTTCTTCTCCCACTTGTAGTAGGTTTTCCGGGAGACCCCGAGCGCCTCCGCCGCCGCTGTCGCCGTCATGAGTCCCGCCCGCACCTTCACGATCATTTCGGTCCGGGCGAGCGCTGTCGCCTTCGTGTTCATGGTTCACGGATCTGACGGGGGTTTCCCCTCCGGGGCAACCTCCTGCAGCTCCGCCAGACGCCGGGTCAGTTTCTCTTTCCCGATCTGCTGCTGGCGCTTGTCCATGAGCGCCCGGATCCGGGGCGACAACGCCGCCCCGTTCGCCAGGTTCACCCGCGGCTCCAGGGCCTGCAGCATCCCCTCCATCGCCCGTTCCTGCCACTGCTGGAGCGTCAGGTACGTCACCCCCATCGTCTTCATCACCTCCGCCGTCTTCACCCGCTCCGTCCAGATCGCCAGCACCGCCTGGGCCTTCTCCGCGGCCGTCGCCGCGGAGGCTGGCGCCGAGCGCCGGCGTTTCGTCTTTTCCGTTTCCGGTTGTTCCTTTTTCGAGGTCATAGGTCATCTCCTTGTCATCCACGCTAAGTTTTAGTTTTCCCTTCTCCGCCTTGAGGACCACCGACTGGCCCTCCATCCGTCCGATCAGATAAAAGGGGGCCTTGGGCTGCCCCCGCAGTGCCATCTCCAGGAGGTTCTCCTGGATCCCCGCCTGGATCGTCTTTTTGACTTCCCCTTGGATTTCAAAGAAGCGGTCCGCCGGGCACAGGCCGCCGATTCCCTGGTGAGGCCGGCGGTGGTTGTAGTATTTGACCCAGAGTTTCAGGCGGTCGCGGGCTGACTCGAACGAGTCAAACTGGGCCCGCACCAAAAACTCCTGCCACATGCTCGCCCAAAAACGCTCCACCTTGCCGAGCGTCATCGGGTGCTGGGGCCGGGACACGAGATGCGCCACCCGGTCCTTCGTGAGTTCGAGAGCGAAGCGGCTCTTCCCGCGCCAGTTCGTGTACTGCCGCCCCCGGTCCGTCAGCATTTCCTTCGGGGGATGGTATTCCCCGACCGCGACGCGGTAGGTCTCGATCACCGCCTCCGCCGTCGGGCTGCGGTACAGGTCCAGGTTCACCACGTAGCGCGAGTAGTCGTCCAGGAACGCGACGGCGTAGGCGTACTTGCCGCCCAGCCGGAACGTGAAGATGTCCGACTGCCACATCTGGTTCGGCGTCGCCCGCTCAAAATGCCGAGGGCGCACCAGGTTGCGGCGGGCTTTCACCCGACCGTTCATGAGGTCCGCCTCGTGGAGCGTCTTACGGACGGTCTCCGGGCTCGCCTCGAGGAAAAACCACCGGCGCAAGCCGTCGGCGATCCGTTTCACCCCAAAGAAGGGGTTCCCTCGCTTCAGTTCCACGATCTTCTGTTTGACCGCGCCCGGGAGTCGTCGCCCCGGCCGGGGCGAC
>CAITSE010000065.1 GCA_903894975.1 uncultured Lentisphaerota bacterium | reverse complement strand
TGGAGTGCCGGCGGCTTGACGCCGCTTTTTCCCGCCGGTGGAACCGGCCTCCAGCCTGACGTCTCCGCCTTTCGCCGCCCGGGTACGGAAGGAGTTCGCCGATCGGGAGATCGGCGTTCCCGGGGGGGCGGCTCCGCCGCCGGGGAAAGCGGTGTCAAGCCACCGCACTCCAAAGATGCTGCGCATCAGTACGTTGACGCGCATGCTCCGTGAGGGTTCCAACACGTCACGCCCCCTAAATTCCGCTTTCCGGCGTTTTCCTTGTGATTCCTTGTGCTCTTTTGTGGCTGAACGAGAATTCAGTAGCGATCCGGGTACATTATTGGCGGCTCCGGCCAAAGAATCGCGCACGAGTTCAGGATAATGTAGGATAAACCCGCAGACTCACAATAGCGAAACGGCACAAATCCGGAGAGCGTCCCCTATGAGCCGATCCTACCTCGAACGCGTCCTGGCCCATAAGCCCAGCCCCGACTTCAATCAGCTCCTCAAGGTGCTGGCCAGGCAGAAGCCGGACCGGCCGACGCTGTTCGAATTCTTCCTCAACGGGCCGCTGTATGAAGTCCTCAACGGTGGGGTGAAGGATCCCGGCTGGGGCCAGAACGAAAAGCGCTTCCCCGTCCTGGCCGCCGCCTTCCGCCAGGCCGGGTATGACTATGTGACCACCATGGCGTCCGGGTTCGGCTTTCCCACCGGCGACCGCAACCACGCCGCCACCATCTCGCTGAACGAGGGCATCCTCCTCACCGACCGCGCCAGTTTCGAACGCTATCCCTGGCCGGACCCGGAAATTACGGTGGACTTTTACCCCAAGATCACTCCGCAGTTGCCGGCCGGCATGAAGGTCTGCCTGTTCGGCCCCGGCGGCGTCCTGGAAAACGCCATCCGCCTCATCGGCTATGACGCGCTCTGTTTCCTGCTCTTGGACGACCCCGGCCTGGCCCGCGACATCTTCGACGCCATCGGCTCACGCCTGCTGCGCTACTACGAGATCGCCGCGGCCCAGGACTGCGTCGGCTTTTGCATCTCCAACGACGACTGGGGGTTCAAGACCCAGCCCATGCTGCAACCGGCCGCCCTGCGCGAATACGTCTTCCCCTGGCACAAGCGCATCGTCGCCGCCATCCATGCCGCCGGCAAGCCGGCCGTACTCCACTCCTGCGGGAACGCCGCGGAAATCTGGACCGACATCATCGACGACATCAAGTTCGACGGCAAACACTCTTACGAGGACAACATTGAGCCGGTCGAGACCGCCTACGACCGCTACTCCGGACGCATCGCCATCCTCGGCGGCCTGGATGTCGATTTCGTGACGCGTTCCGCGCCGAACCAGATCTACCGGCGCGCCCGGGCCATGCTCGAACGCACCGCCGCCCGCGGTTCCTACGGCCTCGGCACCGGCAACAGCGTGCCCGAGTTCGTGCCGCAGGAAAACTACGCCGCCATGATCTGGGCCGCCCTCGAAACCCGCGGGTGAAAGCTCCCCAACCGCTTTCCGCCACAAAAGATCACAAAGGAACACAAAGAAAGTCGCTTCCCCCTTTGTGATTCCTTGTGTTCTTTTGTGGCAAAAAACGATGGGGGCGATTGGAACTCAGCCGGCGGCTTTCAGCCCCGCCAGTTCCCGGGCGTCGCGCACCAGGGCGGCGACGTCTTCGGCGGTGGTGTCCCACGAGCACATCAGGCGGTAGGCGCCGCCGATGAAGTCGTAGAAGTGCCAGCCGCGTGCGTCCAGCCCGGCGGCAAGAGTCTTCGGCATGTGGAGGAAAACCGCGTTCGCCTCCACAGGGAAAGCCTGGCGGACGCCGGGGATGACGGCGAACGCCGCGGCGATCTCCGCCGCGCGGGCATTGGCGTTCCGCGCATTCCGGAGCCAGGTCCCATCCTCCAGCAGCCCCACAAGCGGCGCGGCGAGGAAGCGCATCTTGCTGGCGAGCTGCCCGGCCTGCTTGCAGCGGTAATCGAACTCGGCGGCCAGTTCACGATCGAAGAACACCACAGCCTCCCCCACCGGCGCGCCGTTCTTGGTCGAGCCGAAGCAGAGGACATCCACGCCTACCTTCCAGGTGATCTCCTTCGGAGCGACGCCGAGCGCAGCCACCGCATTGGCGAAACGGGCACCGTCCATGTGCACCAACAGCCGGTGCCGGAGCGCCACCTCATGCACCGCGCGAAGTTCGTCAACCGTGTAGACCGTGCCGCACTCGGTAGCCTGGGTGAGGCTCAGCACCTTCGGCTTGGGATAATGGATGTCGTCCCGGGCCTTGACCACCGCCTCGGCCGCCGCGAGATCGAGCTTGCCGTTCTCGCCGCCGACATGCAGCAGCTTGGTGCCGCCGGTGAAGAATTCGGGGGCGCCGCACTCGTCGGTTTCGATGTGCGCCCGCGACTGGCAGATCACGCTGTGGTAAGAGCGGCAGAGATGGGCCAAAGCCAGGCTGTTGGCCGCCGTGCCGTTGAAGGTAAAAAAGACCTCGCAGGAAGTCTCAAAGAGATCCCGGACGGCGTCCGCGGCGCGCGCAGTCCAGGGGTCGTCCCCGTAGCTCACGACATGGCCGCGGTTCGCCTGTTCAAGCATGGCCCAGGCCTCGGGGCAGATGCCGGCGTAATTGTCGCTGGCAAAGCCGCGTGCCGGCGCGGATACAGGGGAATGGCCATGATTGCGTTTCATCTATCACATTCTTTCGTTCTAACCCGATCTATTCATGAATCGATTCGCCGCCAGGCCTGAAGGGCCGTGACATACCAGCCCAGGGCAACGCCCTGGGAAACGGGAAAAAATGA
>CAITSE010000064.1 GCA_903894975.1 uncultured Lentisphaerota bacterium | reverse complement strand
TCAACTTAGCCTGGGGCAACGCCCCAGGTTAAGGCAACAAAACCAGTCAAGGCTGAAAGCCTTGTTCAACCAGCATTCGCGATCGTCTCCGGTACAGAACCGCGGACGACAGCCGACCATAACACAAACCCAACCGAAAACCGTAAGCGACCCAAAGTATCGGGGTATTGACCCCCAGTGGGAATAAAAACCGCGCCTCGTTTAGTTTCACTTATTTTTTTGTCCGCCGCTTGCATCGGCTTTATTTCATCGTTAGATTATAGAAGTTTTACTTTTCCACGCATCACCGGCGTTCAAGCTGGGTGATTGTATGTATAGCGAAATTATCTCATTCAGTTCAGAAGCAACGTCAACCCAAGCCCCCCAGGAAGCCAGAAGGAACCAGGAAATGAAATCCACCCGCAAAGAGTTCACCCTGATCGAGCTGCTCGTCGTCATCGCGATTATCGCGATCTTGGCCGGCATCCTGCTCCCCGCGCTGGGCATGGCCCGTGAACGCGCCCGCCGCGTTCAGTGCATGAACAACCTCAAGCAAATCGGCACCTCCTGCAAAATGTATTCCTCGGATTACAGGGATTATTTCCCGTCCTACGGCGCCACGCCCACCAACCTCGGCGCCTCCGGCTGTACCAAAGCCACCAACACCTTGGACTTCCAGTTGCTGGTGGACACCCAACTCCTGCAGTGGGGTGACGTCTACATCTGCCGCAGCAACAAGAACAACGACAAAATCACCTCTGGCACGGCCCTGGCCTCAGGTGACACAGGCTCCAGCTACATCTACCATGGCCGCGCCCAGTCAGAGAACAGCGTCGGCACGGAAACCGTCCTGGCCCGTGACTGGGGTGCCAAATCCCCCAACGACGAAAGTGCCACCGCCAACCATGACTCGAAGTACATGAACCTGCTCTTCGGCGACGGCCATACCGAAGGCAAGAACAAGGCTTCGGGCAGCATCTCCCTTGGCGACTCCACCAAAGATGTGCGAGTCAACTAATCTATCCTCTTCAGGTTGATAGATAAAAAGAAACGGCATCGGGTTCGCTCGATGCCGTTTTTTGTTTTCCGGAACCTGCGATTTGGTATTTTGGATTTTAGATTGCCGGTTCCAAATCCAAAATCACAAATCCCAAATTCCACAGAAAAGGAACCTGTCCCCAACCGGGGTTAAGGATTCCCGCATGGATTGCGGCGGCGGCGCCGCTTTGGAGTGCCGGCGGCTTGACGCCGCTTTTTCCCGCCGGTGGAACCGGCCTCCAGATTGCCGTCTCCTTTTTCACCCGGGTGTGGGAGCCAACCAACGCGTGGGAGTGGCGGCTCCGCCGCCGGGGAAAGCGGTGTCAAGCCACCGCACTCCAAAGATGCGCGGCGCATCGGCATATGCGCGGCAAACGGAATAAAGACTTACGTTACCTCTTAATAGAGCACCGCCATGAATATGGAAAAACAAATTCCCGGCATCTCCACCCTTCTTCCCGCCTTCACCGGACAGGGAGCCCGCATCTCCAGCCTGATCCTGACCGCGCTTCTGACGGCGGGGCCCATCCCCCTCCACGCCGACACCCTAGTCCTCCGGGACGGCAGCCGCCAGGAGAGCCCGGAGCTGGGAGTTGACCGCGACCTCTTTTTCTCGCTGTCCGCAACCGCTACCGTCCGCGCCACACCCGTTCCCCGGGACCGGGTTTCTGACTGGTGGCCGGGTTCCGCCACACCCACGGCCGCAGTTGCCGCCGTGGCCGCCGCCGGCATTCCGGCGGACGTAGCCGCCACCGACCTCACCCGGCTGCAAGCCTGGCGAACCACGGCCACTGCCGCCGCCGCCCGGGCGCCGGGCGCCAAAGGCGTCCAGGTGCTCGACGACGGCTGCTACATCCTCACCACCTCCCGGCAACACCTCTACCGCTATCATTTCGCCGGCCTCATCCTCAGCGAAAAAATGCTGGACTGGGGCACCATCGAAGCCGGCTTCAGCGAAGGCCGGGAACAACTCCGGATCGTCCGGGCCATGACCCTGGGCGCGGACGGGCGCACCGTCCAGGTCCTGAACCCCGCCGACAGTTCCATCTCGAAACCAGAGAGCGGCGGCGACGTCTTTTTCAATCCCCAGGGCCGCGTCCTACGGGCCCGCATTCCCGGCGTCGAAATCGGCGCCCTGGTAGAATTCGAGATTGAATCCAAAGAAGACGCGCCGGAAGACTGGCGCCTGTTCTTTCCTTCGTTCCTGTTTCAGAGTGCCGACGTGCCGGTGTGCGAGTCCCGTTTCGAAGTCCGGATCCCGAAAGATCAAAAGCTGTTTCCCTGGACGCAGGGTGACGGTGTCGGCGCCGCCGCCCCGCCCTGGTGGGCCGTGTGGCAGGCCCAGGGCGGACCGGAAACGGGCGCCGGCCGAGATGCGGACGGTCAGGCCTACCATTCGTGGCGCTGGCTCCGGCGTGATGTGCCACTGCTGGTCAAAGAACCGTTAATGCCGCCGTCCCTGGAAATCACTCCGGCCGTCTTCGCCACCCTCTTCAATTCCTGGGACTACCTTGACCGCCTGGTCGGCGGCATGCAGAAAGAACGCATGCAGCCCACCCCCGAACTCCGCGCCGCCGCCGCCGGTATCATCGCCGGGGCCGCCACGGAAGACGCCAAGGCCGCCGCGCTCTACCATTGGGTCCAGAAAAACATCCGCTACATCTCCATCAAATCCTCACTGAGTTCGAACTGGACTGGCCATCCCGCCGCCGAAACCCTCAAAAATGGCTATGGCGACTGCACCGACAAGTCGATACTACTGGCCACGCTCCTGCAACTCTCCGGCATTCCCGCCGAGCCGGTCGTACTCCGCACCAATGACGCCGGCCTGTTCGTCCCGCGCCAGCCCATGCTCCTCTGCAACCATGCCATCACCGAGGCGCATCTGAGCGGGAACCGGACCCTGTTTCTGGACAGCACCACCCAGGACCAGCGCTATCCCTCGCTCCGCGCCGACGACCATGGCGCGCTGGCCATCAACTTCATCCGCGGCACCCGCACCATCATCCCCGTCCCGCCGCCCGCCGAGGCCAGCCTGAAAAACGCCGAAGAACGGCTACGGGTGCTGCCCGATCTCGGCCTGGAGACGGAAATCAAAACTCAATACGCCGGCGCCTACGAAGCCAGCATGCGCGCCACCTGGAAAGAGGTTCCAGAACCGCTCCGGCGCCAGGTCATGCAGCAATATCTCAACCGCCAGAACCCCGGCGCCGTGCTCCGCTCCCTTGAACTTCCCGACCCGCAGGATCTCAACCTGCCGTTCGCCCTGAGTTATTCCTATCTCTACCCCGGCGCCGTCCAACGCGCCGGCGCCCTGCGGGTCGTCACCTTCCCAGACCGCCTGCGCCGCTTCCCGGAATTCGCCCAGGCCGAACGCCGCTATCCCGTCGCCCACACCACCGCCGAAAGCACCCGCCGCCACCTGGTCCTGGAGGTCCCCGCCGGCTGGGAACCGGTCGGCCTGCTGCCCGCCCGCGAATTCCGCAACCGCCACTTCGCCTACCACGAAACCTGGACCTGGAAGGCCCCCGTCCTCGACGTCCGCCTCGACTACGAACGCACCACCCAGCGCATCCCCGTGGCCGACTACGGCGACTGCCGTACCCTCGCCCGGCAGATCGAGGAATGGACCCGCAAACCGCTCTTCTTCCGCGTGGCCTCCGCCACACCGCCCTCGGCCGCGCCTTAGCCTGATCGATTCATGAGATGAAAACCGTCTCTGCCACAAAAGAGCACAAAGAAACACAAAGGTGGATGGCGCATTTTTTTGTGTACCTTTGTGATCTTTTGTGGCTGCCAACCCGGGTCCCCATTCGATGTTGGATGTTCAATGTTGAATGTTGAACGTTCAAAGAATTTCCCCCATGCCCGAGCTTCCCGAAGTTGAAACCGTCCGCCGCGCCCTGCTGCCGCACCTGATCGGACGCCGCATGTTGGACGTCACCGCGCAGGTGCCGAAACTGCGGCGGCCGCTGAATATTGCCGCGCTGCGCGCCGCCTGCGCCGGACGCCGCATCCGCGACCTCCGCCGCCGCGGCAAATACTTGGTGGCCGACTTGGACGGCCCGGACGCGCTGCTGCTGCACCTGGGCATGACCGGCGCCTTTGTCATCCGCCCGGACGGCCAGCCGCCGGACCGCCATCAGCGGGTGGAATGGCGCCTGGACGACGGCCAACTCTGGCGTTTCCTGGACCCGCGCATGTTCGGCCTGGTCGAAGTCTGCCAACCCGCCGCGCCGGACGGCTGGCCGGACGCCCTGACGGAAATGGGGCCGGAACCGCTCTCCCCCGAATTCGACGGCCGCATCTTCCAACGCCTCACCCGCGGCCGGGCCTGTCCCGTGAAACATCTGCTGCTGGACCAGCACGCCGTGGCCGGCATCGGCAACATCTACGCCAGCGAGGCCTGCCACCGCGCCCGCATCCGCCCCGCCCGGCCGGCCGCAACCCTGACCCGCCCCGAGTGCAATCGCCTGGCCACCAGCGTGAAACAAATCATGGAAGCCGCCATCCGCTGCGGCGGCACCACCATCAACGATTTCCGCTCCGTGGACGGGAGCGAAGGCAAGTTCACGGCCTCCCTGGAGGTCTACGGCCGCACCGGCGAACCCTGCCACCGCTGCGGCGCACCGCACCGGGTCCGGCGCGAAGTCAGCGGCGGCCGCGCCAGCTTCTTCTGCCCGCATTGCCAGAAGTGAGAGACTTAGCCCAGCCAAGCCGGAACCACGGTTGTGGTGCTATGCCATATTTCGTGAAAAGAGCGAACAGAATTTTGACTGGTTCAAGAATCGCTCAGGCTGAAGGATGCCCCAACGGGGCTATGTACCAGAGCCCAGGGTTGCGCCGGGAACGGCGCTACCCTGGG
>CAITSE010000063.1 GCA_903894975.1 uncultured Lentisphaerota bacterium | reverse complement strand
GTCCTTCCTCTGACAAGTGTCAACGTATATCAGGACAAGACAACGAACATTCAACATTGAACATTCAACGTTCAACATTGAATGGGAACCGACCGGTCAGGGATCAAATCTGCACCATGAATCCCGGTTCGATGTTGGACGTTCGATGTTGAATGTTCGACGTTCGCTTTCTCTTACCGGTATTCAACGATTTCCGCCAGCGCCTTGCGACTGAAGGGGCGCACTTCGCCGTCCGGGTACCCGAGCGGCGTCATGGCCACAACGTCCCATTCGGAGGAGAGCCCGAGCTTGTGATGGAGCTGCGCCTGGTCAAAAGCGCAGATCCAGCAGGTGCCCAGCCCCTCGTTGGCGGCGGCCAGCACCAGATGTTCCATGGCGATGCTGACATCGATCACATGGGCGCTGGTGCCGTCAAGACGTTTCCAGGCGGTCTTGCGGTTGCCGAGGGCGACGACAATCATGGGCGCCTCCCGGAGCCAGGCGCCGCGATTGTAGACTTCGTAGACCAGCGCCTTCGGTTCCGGCGTGCGCAACACCAGGAATTTCCACGGCTGCAAGTTGCACGCGGAGGGGGCAATCCGGACCGCCTCGAACACGCGGTCCAGCAATTCCTGGGACACCGGATCAGGCTTGAACCCGCGGATACTGCGGCGGGTCTTGAGCACATCATGGAATTCCATGGGGCGTGTCTCCATCATGGCCGGCTGGCAGTTTGGGGGAAGCGGGTTCGGGAACAGGCGGGCCGCCGGTCATTTACCTTTGGGCCTGGCCGGGGCGGCGCCGGAAAGGGCGGCAGGCCGGGAGGACGGGGCCGTGGCAGCGGAGGCGGCGGAGGCGGGCAGACGGTTCGCCAGGAAGGTGATGTTGTCCTCCTGAGTCTTCATCTGTTCTTTGATGGTTTGAAACGACTTGGTCACCGCCCCCAGCTGAGTTTCAGCTTTCCGGGCCGAATCCCGGGCCTGCATGGCCATGACCAGCGCAGTGACGGAGAGAATGAAAAGAATGACGCAGGCCACGCTCAGGATAAGGGTGACCGGAAGGCCGGACGGTTTGGCCGCCGCGGCCGTGACGGCCGGGCGCACCGCGGCGCCGCCCCCGGTCGTCGTCATCCCCGCCTTCTTCATGCCGCCCGTCGGCGCCGTCATAGGGCGGGACGCGGCCACGGGTCGCGGCGCGGCCACGGGGACCGGGGCCGGCGGCGCCGACGTGGCCACGGGAGTGGCGGGGGCGGCCGGAGCCTGGGGCGCCTGCGGCTGCATGACGTTCTTCAAAAATTCCTCGACCGCCGCATCTCGAAGGTCGTTGTGCTGAGAGTCGCTCATGGCAGAAAATCCTGAAAGCTGGGCCAATGGTGAATCATTCAGACCGAACGAATTAACCTACCCCCCGCCCGCCCGTTTGCCAATGCCGGCGACGGGGGCCCGCGAAAGGACGCGAAAAGGCGGGGAAAGACGGGTTTCTCACGGTGGCACGGAGGCACGGGGGGGAACCCTTTTCCTCTTGAATGATTCACTGCGAAGACACGAAGGCCAATCGCAGAGAATGTTCTCGCACCTCAATTCAGAAAAAGCTCCCCCCCGTGCCTCCGTGCCACCGTGAGAAACCATCCGGCCGACAAGTAACGGGTTTTGCGCGCGCGGGAATCGAGTTACATTAAGGCTTTTCCGTTTTTCCGTTCTTCCGTCCGGTCAGTCCGAATCCGTCCCGCCAGGGTGGCGCGGGCGGAGGCTGCTGGTGATTTCCGAATCGGGACTCCCCGTTCCCGCAACTCAGGTTGAAGCTCATGTTTGCGCCCGTGCCGAACCATGTGTCGTTCCCGCAACTCGAAGAGGATGTCCTCACCTTCTGGCGGGAAAACGACATTTTCCAGAAGTCCCTGAAACAGCGGGAAGGGCGCGAGAGCTATGTCTTCTACGACGGCCCCCCCTTCGCCACCGGCCTGCCGCACTACGGCCATCTCCTGGCCGGCACCATCAAGGATGTGATCCCGCGCTACCAGACCATGCTCGGCAAGCATGTGCCGCGCACCTTCGGCTGGGACTGCCACGGGCTGCCGGTCGAAAACGAAGTCGAGAAAATGCTCAACCTCGGCAGCAAGACCGAGATCGAGCAGTACGGCATCCCCAAGTTCAACGAGGCCTGCCGCAGCATCGTCCTGCGCTACACCAACGAGTGGGAGCAGGTCGTCGAACGCACCGGCCGCTGGGTCGACTTCAAAAACGGCTACCGCACCATGGACCGCAGCTACATGGAGTCCATCTGGTGGGTGTTCAAGCAACTCTGGGACCAGGGGCTGGTCTACGAAGGGCACAAGATCCTGCCCTACTGCCCGCGCTGCGCCACGCCGCTCTCGAACTTCGAGGCGAACCAGGGTTATGAAAATGTCCAGGACCCCTCCATCACCGTGCGCTTCAAGGCCCGCGGCGAGGCGAACCTGCATTTCCTGGTGTGGACAACCACGCCGTGGACGCTGCCGAGCAACATGGCGCTGGCGGTGAATCCGGAGGTCGAGTACATCCGCGTCCGCGACGGCGCCGACGAATACATCCTCGCCAAAGAACGGCTGACCGCCGTGTTCGGCAAGACCCCGCCGGAAGTCGTCGCCACACTCACCGGTAGCGAGCTGGTGGGAAAAGAATACGAACCGCTCTTCAACGATTTCACCGGGCTGCGCGCCAAGGGTGCGTTCCGGGTCATCCCCGCGGAGTTCGTCAGCACCGGGGACGGCACCGGCATCGTCCATATCGCCCCCGGTTTCGGCGAGGACGACGCCGCGGCCGGCCGCCTCCACGGCGTGCCCATGGTCTGCCCCGTGGACGCCGAGTGCCGCTTCACCGCCGACGTGCCGGACTACCAGGGCCGCTTCGTCAAGGAGACGGACAAGGACATCATGGCCCGGCTCAAGCACGAGGGCGCGCTCATCCACCGCGCCACCATCGACCACAGCTACCCGCACTGCTGGCGCTGCGAGTCGCCGCTGATCTACCGCGCCATCTCCACCTGGTTCGTCAAGGTCGAGGCCGTCAAGGAGCGCATGCTCGCCGCCAACGCCGCCATCCACTGGGTGCCCGGGCATCTCCAGGAGGGGCGCTTCGGCAACTGGCTGAAGAACGCCCACGACTGGGCCATCTCGCGCAACCGCTACTGGGGCTGCCCCCTGCCGATCTGGCGCAGCGCGGACAAGCGCGAAGTCCGGGTCTTCGGCTCCGCCACCGAACTGGAACAGGCCGCCGGCCGGACGGTCGCCGACATCCACAAGCATTTCGTCGATGACATCACCCTGCCCTCCGCCACCGCCGGCGGCGAGCCGCTGCGGCGCGTCCCGGAAGTGCTCGACTGCTGGTTCGAGAGCGGCTCCATGCCCTACGCCCAGCATCATTACCCGTTCGAAAACAAGGCCTTCTTCGAAAGCCATTTCCCCGCCGACTTCATCGCCGAGGGGCTGGACCAGACCCGCGGCTGGTTCTACACCCTGGTCGTGCTCGGCGTGGCGCTGTTCGACAAGCCGGCCTTCCGCAACGTCGTGGTCAACGGCCTGGTCCTGGCCGAGGACGGCCGCAAGATGTCCAAGCGCCTCAAGAACTATCCGGACCCCATGGTGGTCATGGGCGCCGAGGGCGCCGACGCGCTGCGGCTCTGCCTGCTCAGCTCGCCGGTGGTGCGCGCCGAGGACCTGCGCTTCTCCGAAAAAGGGGTCCGCGAAGTCCTGCGCACCGTGCTCCTGCCACTCTGGAACGCCTATTCCTTCCTGGCCACCTACGCCCGGGTCGACGGCTGGGAGCCGGCCGGCGACGGCGCGGCGCCCGCCCGCCCGGCCAATGTTCTGGACCACTGGATACTGTCGCGCTTGGACGAAACCGTCGAAAGCATGCGCCAGGCCATGGACGCGTACGACCTGCAGCGCGCCGCCACCGGGTTCACCGGGTTCCTGGACGACCTCACCAACTGGTACATCCGCCGCAGCCGCCGCCGCTTCTGGAAAAGCCAGAACGATGGCGACAAGACCGAGGCCTACGCCACCCTGCACCATGTCCTCGTCACCTTCTGCCAGCTCGCGGCGCCATTCATCCCCTTCCTCACCGAGACCATCTACCGCCGCCTGCGCACGCCGCAGATGCCGGAATCGGTGCACCTCTGCGATTATCCCGTGGCGGACCCGGCCCGGCGCGACGCCGCGCTAAACCGGCGCATGGCCCGGACCATGACCGCGGTCAACCTCGGCCATTCCCTGCGCAAGAAGACGAATCTGCGCGTGCGCCAGCCGCTGGCTAAGGCCGTACTGGTCTCGGCCGACGCCGGCGTCGCCGCCGATTTCGAAGCCATGAAGGACGTCATCGCCGACGAACTCAACGTCAAGGCCGTCGAAGTCAGCCGCGACGAAGAAGTGCTGGTCAGCCTCAGCGCCAAGGCGAATTTCAAAGTCCTCGGCAAGCGATTTGGTACCGCCATGAAAATGGCAGCGCAAAAGATCGAAACATTGTCAAGGAACGAGATATCGCTGTTACGGGCTGGTAAAACAGTGTTTTTAAAAATCCTTCCGCTTGCTCCATATAACTCGGATCAAGAAATTACAGCATCGACTGGGATTCCTGTGAATCCTGCAGGCTATGCCAACAATTTGAAACTTCAGGATGACTGGTATGGGGCAGATATCGCGGCAAGCGATGTTTTGATCAACCGTCTGGAAAAGGAAGGGCTGACCGTGGCCAACGAGGGCGAAGTCACCGTAGCGCTGGACGCACGGCTGACCCCGGAACTGGTCGCCGAAGGCTGGGGCCGCGACATCGTCAGCCGCATCCAGGCCCTGCGCAAGGAGGCCGGACTCGACGTCGCCGACCGCATCCGCATACGCTACGAAGTACCCGTCGAAGCCGCGGCCGCCATCACCGCGTTTACCCATTACATTCAGGGAGAAACCCTGGCCGTGGAACTGATCCCGGCCGCCGACCTGCCGCTCGGCGCCCTGGGCGAAGTCAACGGCGTAGACTGCAAGTTTGTCGTGGAAAAAGCCTGAAACCGTGAACCGTTTTTTGAACAGAAGCTCGCAAAGATCGCGGTGGTGTTTCAATCCGGTCACCCCTGTGCGCCCTTTGCGGCCTTCTGTTCAAACCGCCAGACAGATTTTTGACAACTCATTCAAGCTGAGGGTGTTCCCATGTCACTGATTTATTCCTGTCCGAAATGCGGGATGCAGATGGGCGTGGAGAGTCCGGTGGACGGACTGGTCTGCCCGACTTGCAACGTGGTCATGGCTGTTGGTGAAAATCCGGCCGAGGCCGCCGCCACCCCCGCGCCGATGATCGTCGCGCCGGTCGAGGCCGCCGCTCCGGCGCCGGCGGCGCCGCCCCCGGGCACTCCGGTGCTGAAAGTGGCCCGCGCCGCGAGCCGGCCGGGAACCAGCCGGGCGATGCCGATCGGAGCCGGCGCAGCGGCCACCAGAACCGGCAGCGTTCCGGCCGGCGCCGCCCACGCCACCGGGTCCTTCAAAAAACCCGATTCCGGGCGTGTGCCCTCCCTGCCGGTCGTGACCCCCTCCGCCACGTCGCGGCTAACCGCGCCGGCGGCTCCGCCCGCCGGTCCCGCCGTGGTGCTGACCCCGGCGGCGCCGGTTCCGGCCATGGCCGCCCCCGCGGCGCCGGTCGCGATGCCAAATTATGCCGGTGTGCAGGCGGACATCCAGCAGCAGATCCGGCAACAGACGGACCTGATCCTGCAGCAGGCCCAGCTCCAGGCGCAAAATCTGATTGAAAAAGCCAAGCTCGACGCCATGACCGAGGTCGCCAGGATCCGGCAGGACGCCGCCGCCGCCGCCCACACCGAAACCGAAGCCGCCAAGGCCAAGTCCGAGGCGATGCAAAAGGATGTGCGCGAACGGATCATGAAAGAGGTCGCCGGCCTGGCCGAGAAAACCCGCGCATCCGCCAAAGTCGAAGCCGAAAAAATCCTGACCGCCGCCAAAACCGAAGCCGAAAAAAATCTGGCCGCCACCAAGGTCAGGGCCGAAGAGACCGCCCGGGGCATCCTCACTCACGCCATGGCCGAAGCCGAGACCACCCGCCGCGAAGCCCGGGAGCGGTTGGACAAAGAGCTGGCCACCCTGAAAGACCAAGCCCAGCGCGAATTGGCAGAGGCGAAGAAAAAAGCCGAAGCCGACCTGGCCGCGGAAATCGCCGCCGCCAAAAAAACCGCAGCGGCCGCTGCCGCGGCGGCCGCAGCTGCGGTCGCGACTCCGGCCGCGGCCCAAGCCCCGGCAGTAACCCCGGCCGCAGCCGTGGCGCCGACCCCCGCCACAACCCAGACCCCAGTCAAAGCCGATGAACCAACCGTGGCGCCGGCCGCCGGAACCGAGGCCGCAGCGGCCAAGCCCGCAGCCAAACTGGAACCCGTCCTGGAACCGGTCGCCGCCACGCTGCCCCCGGCGGCCGCCAAGCCCGCCGGCCCCATGATCCCGCCGTCGAAAAAACCGGGGCTGACGCCGCGCCCCGGGGGCATGGCCATTCCCCGCCCCGCTTCATCCGGCGGCGACTTGGAAACCTCCGGCATGAGCGCGGAACAGAAACAAGAATACGCCGCGCGCAAGACCTCCATGAACGACGCCGCCAAACGCGAAATGATGATGCTCATGGCCTGCATCACCGGCAGCGGCATCTTCGCCCTGTTCTTGGGCTACCTGGTCAAGCGCTTCAAGCATGAACCCGCCCTGTGGTGGATGACCATCGTCATGCTGCTGGGCGACCTGGCCTTCTTCGCCTGGATCCTGAGCGTGGTCTGGAAGCACTGGAACCAGGGGAAAAACGCCCAGGCCAGTTACAAGGCGCGCATGGCCGCCGCCAAGCCCGTTGCCACCTCCACCCCGGCCCCCAAGCCGGCCATCCCCGCCGTCATCAAACCGACCGGCGACGCCACCGTGACGAAGAAATAGGCGTATCGGCGGGCAAGATGCCCGCCGGTCTGTTTGGCCGGGTGGGACACCCGCCCTCCTTCCCGGGTTAGTGGGCAGGATGCCCCCTTTCCCACATAGGGGGCAGGATGACCGCGCGCAAGTCGCCAGCGCATTTCGCCACGCCAAACGGAAACGGGTCGGAGACCCTCGCCAGGCATGCGCGTAAACTTAAGAACCAAAATCTTATAGAAAACAACTAATTGCGAACGTCGAACAACCAACATTGAACGT
>CAITSE010000062.1 GCA_903894975.1 uncultured Lentisphaerota bacterium | reverse complement strand
GGCTTTCCGTTCGACGTTGGACGTTCAACGTTCGATGTTCGACGTTTGCCTTTGCGGTCTTTGGTTTACGTCCCCGCCCCCGGCTTCCCGTTCGACGTTGGATGTTCAACGTTCGATGTTCGACGTTTGCCTTTGCGGTCTTTGGTTTACGTCCCCGCCCCCGGCTTTCCGTTCGACGTTGGACGTTCAACGTTCAATGTTCGACGTTCGCATTCAGCGGGAGCCGGATACCGGCTCCGGACCCAGGCGAGGGCCTCGTCCGCGGTGGCCAGCTCGCCTTCGAGCTGCCGTTCCTGGACGGCGCGGAGGATTTCGCCCAGGCGCGGTCCGGGGCGGTGGCCGAGGGCCAGGAGTTCGGCGCCGCGGAGCAGGGGCGGGGGCACGGCCGGGGTGTCGGCGAGTTCGGCGAGCCGGTCCAGGAGCAGCACATACTGGTTCAAGCCGCCGTGACTGGCCTGGCAGTCGAGGCGGTGCAGTTCGAGTTCGTCGGGAAAGGTCTCCCGGCCGATGAGGCGGCGGACGCGGGACGGGCGCATGCGGTCGACGGCGCCGAAGGTCATGTGGTTGGCGACGCAGGCGGCGACGTCGTCGCTGAGCCGGCGCGGCGCGCGCAGCCGTTCCAGGATGGCGGCGGCGAGTTGGGCGCCCTGGTCGTCATGGCCGTAAAAGCGGAGACGTCCGTCGATTTCCTCCAGGGTCGGCGGTTTGCCGACGTCATGGAGCAGGGCGGCCCAGGCCAGGGTTTGGGAGGGATGGCGCAGGTGGCGCAGCAGGAGCAGGGTGTGCTCCCAGACGTCGCCCTCGGGATGATATTCCGGCGGCTGCGGCACACCGGCCATGCTGGCGACTTCCGGCAGGCAGACCGCCAGGAGCCCGGTGTCGCGGAGCAGACGGAAGGCGCGTTCGGGGTCGCGGCCGCGCAGCATTCGGTCGAGTTCCGCGAAGATCCGTTCCTGGCTGACGCGGCCGAGAGTGCCGGCCAGGGGGGGGATGGCGGCGGCCGTGGCGGGATCCAGTTCAAAATCGAGTCCGGCGGCGAAACGCACGGCCCGGAGCAGGCGCAGGCTGTCCTCGGCGAAACGTGCGCCGGGGTCGCCGACGGTGCGGAGGCGGCCGCGGCGCAGATCGTCCAGGCCGCCGGTGTAATCCCACAGCTCCTCGCGGGCCGGATCGTAGAACAGGGCGTTCACGGTGAAGTCCCGGCGGCGCGCGTCCTCGGCGGGGCCGGCGTAGCGGATGGCGTCGGGATGACGGCCGTCGGTATAGCCGGTTTCCTCGCGGAACGTGGCGACCTCTACATTCTCGCCGGAACCGTCAGGGTCATGGACCACGGTGACACCGAAGGCCGCGCCCACGGGAATGGTGCGAGTGAACAGGGGTGCGACCTGTTCCGGTGTGGCGGCGGTGGCGACGTCGGCATCCTTGGCCGGCCGGCCCAGCAGGCGGTCGCGGACGCAGCCGCCGACGCGCATCGCCACATGGCCGGCCGCCTGGAGTTTGCGGATGACGGCGTCGGCGGCCCGTTCGGCGGGATGCAACGCCGGCAGGGACAGGCTCCGCTTCACGGGACCGGCGGTGGGCGGGATGTCCCGGGTTGGAGGGAGTTCCGGGGGCATATAAGAGCTTATCCGTAACTTAGCCTGGATTATTTATAATCGACTTGACGTGGATCTATTCATGAACCACGCGGCAGCCCAGCTTGATTTCTAGTGGGGGGTTAATACCCTGACCCTCTGGGTCGCTTATGCTTTCGGTAGATCGGAGCGCTGAAGGCGCGGTTCCATAATAGCCTGGGGCAACGCCCCAGGTAGGGACGAAAATGAGATAGGAGCCCTGTAGGGGCGAACCATTTTGGGTTGCGCGAGTATGTCGCCGAATTCCTATGGATCGCCCCTTCAGGACTCAACCGGTGTGGTATCGAAATCCTAGGGCGACGCTACGCTCTGCCCTAGGCTGTTATGGTGCGCCCCCTTTGGTGCTGAAAACGAAAGACTCTCAGGCTTTGGGGTTTGGCTGTTGGATACCCCGTACCCTTGGGTCGGGGTTCTTCATTTCCGATCGCGGGCAAAAGGGCTGCTTGCTGAATAATCCAAGTCAGGGGGCTGGGTCAGTCCCGGGGTGGCAGGAGTTCTTCAAACTGGGGTTTGGCGGCGGTGCGCATGGCCATCCACAGGAAACCGAGGGCAAACAGGATCATGCCGGCGAGATTGGCGGCCTGGGTGATTTTGTAAGAGGTTGCGGCCCAGTCGGGGATGATGTGAGACTGAATGAGCAGGATCAGGAACACCTGAACCAGGCGGACCGCGACAATGAGCCCGGTGCCCACGAACATGATCATGCCGTCCTCGCGCCGGGTTCGGAACCAGTACAGGCCGGCTCCGGCCAGCACCACCAGATAGGAGAAAAAGCCCAGAGAGAAATACAGATACAATGGAATTTTCGACATGATTGCGAGCCCCCCGGGCGCCGTCGGCCTTTATCAACTAACCGAATGATGTATATGAGTTGGTGGGAAAAGCAAGTCTCTCCCGGGGTATTCCCTTCGCAAAATGTTTCCGGCCGTTTAGATTGAGCCCGTTCCGGCTCCCTGCCGGAGATCCTTCCACCCCAGGGGGAACGTCCCGTCATGACAGCAAGCCGGCAAATCCGCCTGTTCGCGGCCGCCCTGGCCGCCTCGCTGGCGGTTCATGTCCTGGCGTTTGTCCTGGCGGGAAAGCATGGCCTGCCGGTGCCGTCGGGTTTGCGGCAGGCGATGTCGGCCTCTTCCGGAAAGACCGCGGTGAAAGCGGCGCCGGCGCGGCCGTTGCGCTTGCAGACGGTGGATGTGCGCGACCTGGTTTTCCGCCGCGGCAACGCGGCCTCGACGCGGCCGGTGGGCCCGGGTGTGGACGGCGCCGCCGCCCAACAGCAGGTCCGTGACCTGTTCGCCAAGCTGGACCTGCTGCCGAAGCCGTTGCCGCAGGCGCGCATCACCGGCCTCGGCCAGAACGTGATCGCCCCGAAGCCGCTGGCCGCCGTCCTGCCCGCAGCCCCCGCCGCGCCGCCGGTCAAGATCCTTGAGGTGGACACGGCCCGCCTGGCCCCGGGGCGTCTTTCGCCGGACCGCCCGCTGACGCCGAAAATCTCCCGCGTCGAAGCCGTGGGCGACCGCCTGCCCGGCTTGTCCGGCGCCGGTTCGGGTCAGGCTGCGGGCGAGCCCGTCAATCTCAGCATGCGTCTGGGTTCCGCTCCGGTTATTCCCTTGCGGCCGGCGGACCTGCAGAGCCTGCAAGGGACGTCGTTGCCCCTGATTCCCGAGGGCGGCATGTCCCCGGCGTCGGCGCTGCTCGGGGCCGGGCTTGCCGCCGGCCGTCTCGAAGGCTTTGTCACCGTCTCAATCTCGGTCTACGAAGCGCCGGAACAGGGCGGATTTTTCCGGGTCGACATCGCGCCCAACCCCGCCATCGCCAAGTTCGGCACGGTGGACAAGGATCTGCTCTTCCTGGTCGACTGCTCGGCCAGCATCACCGCCACCAAGCTCGAGCAGTTCAAACAGGGGGTTCAGGAGGTCTTGAAGGAACTGCGGCCCCAGGACCGTTTCAATGTGGTTGCTTTCCGCGACGAACCGCAGACGCTGTTCCCCGACGTGGTGTCCGTGACCCCGGAGAACACCGCCGCCGCCGCCCGTTTCGTCACCGGCCAGGAGCGGGGAGGCCTCACCGATGTCTACCGCGGCCTCTCGCCTTTCGTACGCCAGGCCGCCGCCGTGCCGGCCGCTTACCGGCCCATGAACGTCTTCCTGCTCAGCGACGGCCGCTCTACCGTGCGCGGCAAGCTCGACAACGACACCTTCATCCGCGAGGTCGTCAAGCTGCGCCAGCCGCATATCTCCGTCTATTCCTTCAGCGCCGGCGAGGGCGCCAACCTCTTCCTCATGGACATGCTCGCCTATAGCAACCGCGGCCTCAGCCTTTACGAGCAGAGCGTCGGCCGCTTCGCCCCGGAACTGGTCCAGTTCATCCGCAACCACGCGGACATCATGGTCGCCGACCTGCGTTGGAACGCCACCGGTGGTCTGGCTTACGACATCTATCCCAAGCAACTCCCCCACCTCTACCGCAACGAAACCCTCTCCCTGTACGGCCGCTACCCGCCCGGCGCGGAAAAACTCGGCCTGCAGATCATCGGTCGCGACGCCGCCGGACGCGAGCAGGAGCTGGTCTTCAGCGCCGACGTGCGCCAGGCCCCCCGGGCCGGCGCCCAGATCGCCAAGGACTGGGCCTGCCAGAAAATCTTCCACCTTCTCGAAGCGCGGGTGCTCAAACCCGACCCCCGCCAGCAGGAGGAGATCCGCCGCCTGGCCGAGACCTACAAGATCTATGTGCCGTACCTGTGAAACGGCGAACATCGAACGTTCAACATTGAACGTCCAACGTCGAACGGAGGAAGGCGGGTCAAACCGCTAACGGGCGCTGACGGTTCGCTAACGGGGCGGGATGTCGTCAGCGCAACGTTAGCGTTCGTCAGCGGTTGAAGAACGCGTTTTTGCCACAAAGAACGCAAAAGGGAAATCGTCTTTGCGGTCTTTTGCGGCTAACAGTCAAAAATAAACGTCCAGCCTCAAACCGGGGCCGGCCGCAGGACACCGGAGGTGTCACAGCCCGTAGCCGGTGGTTGAGCGTAGCGACACCACCGGTCCATCGATATAGAACGTCAGCACCCCGGCAGGGGTGCCAGCGGCTATGCCATCGCCCATGGTGGTTTGGTGGCGTGGTGAACCGGCCGCCGTGGCCGGCACCCCTGCCGGGGTGCATCCGCCGAGGGGACGCCGACCGGTGGTGTCGCTCGCCAAGCCTCACTCAACCACCGGCTACCGGCTGACATCCCTCCGGGATGAGATTGAAAAGGAGGTTTCGCGGTTTTCCGCCCGGAAGGAATCTGGACAGGCGGGATCCGTCTTGGCCTCCCGCTCGACGTTGGACGTTCAACGTTCGATGTTCAACGTTCACTGCTTTTATCCGGGGCGTCCGGCGCGTTTTTTACCGGTTTTGGCATCCCGGGTCAGGCCGGCCTTGTCGGCGGCCAGGGCGTTTTCCCGGGCGCCGGCCGCGTCGCGCTGCATCTCGGTGACCGTCCGGGTGTGGAGGCGCGCGGCGCCCTGGTAGCCGTCCCGGGTCTTGATCGTGGCGTGGCGCAGCCGCTTTTTCACGTCGACCAGGGCGTGCCGGTACTGGGGCAGCCACTGGGCCTGGGCCGCCAGCATCTCGTCGGCCATCTGCCAGATCTCCTCGGGATTGCACACGGCGGCGCAGAGTGGGTCGTGCAGCAGCGCCTGCTTGAGCAGCAGCACGTCGCCGGCCACCGCCGCCTTCACCGCCATCTCCTGGACGCGCACGCTGGCGGCGCAGGTTGCGGCGCAGGCTAGGGGCAGGTCGCCCACCACCGGGATCTGGATGCCGGTGCGGTCGACGTAGCCGGGAACCTCGATGACGCAGCCCTCGGGCAGGTTGGTGATGATGCCGCGGTTCATGACGTTGAAGTGCCCGCGGTACGGCCGGCCAGTCTCCAGCGCTTCGATAATGTACGAGCCGTGTTCCTCCGAACGGTTGGCGCCGGGGCCGAGCGCGGGCGGAGCCTGCTTCATCAGGTTGGGGAAGTCGGTCTCGAACCAGTTGCGCCCCTCGGTGCAGACCCGCAGGTAGCCGCCGGTCTCGCCGTTGATCCACTTGGACAGGTCGATCCAGCGGCTGATCTCCTCGGGGCGCTTGCGATACCACGGCACATACTCGGAGACATGGCCGTTGGACTCGGTGGTGTAGTAGCCGAAGCGCCGGAGCATGTCGATCCGCACCTTTTCGGTCCGGCGGAACTCCGGGTGCATCTCGAACGGCGCGAGCAGCTTCTGCGCCCAGTCCTTGCCCTGATAAAGAGCTTTGACGTACCAGGTCTGGTGGTTGATGCCGGCGCAGATGATGTCCACTTCCCGTTTCTCGACCTTGACCCAGTTCTTATCGCCCGGCTTGCGGTCGGCCTTGGTGTTGAGGAAATGCTCAAGAACCGCGGCGATCTGCCAGTGGCCGCCCTGGACGCCGTGGCAGAGGCCGACGGTGCGGACGCCGCCGTACTGGTTGCAGGCCCAGGTGACCATGGCGTTCGGGTTCGAGTAGTTGAGGAGCAGGGCGCCGGGCTTGGCGACCTCCCGGATGTCCCGGCAGAAATCCAGCAGCGCGGCGATGGTGCGCTGACCGTAGAGGATGCCGCCGGCGCAGAGGGTGTCGCCCACGCACTGATCCACCCCGTACTTGAGCGGGATCTCGACGTCGAGCTTGAAGGCTTCAAGTCCGCCGACCCGCACGGCGCAGACGACATAGTCGGCATCGGCCACGGCGGCGCGCCGGTCCAGGTGGCTGGTCAGTTTGGCCGGAATGCGGCCGGCCTTGAAGTCGCGGCGGGTGAGGGCGGTGACCATCTCCAGGTTGCGCGCGTCGATATCGTGGTAGGCGAAATGCGCTTTCTGGAATTCGGGCACGGTGAGCAGGTCGTGGACCAGGCGGCGGGTGAAGCCGAGGCTGCCGGCGCCGAGAAAGGCGATCTTGATGGGCATGGTCATTTCCTCCGGGGTAGACCGGAACAGGTACACTCCATTCGAATTTCTTGAACAGAAGGACGCGAAGGTCACGAAGGGTTTGGACTGAAAAACCGCAAGTTTTTGGCGCCTTCTGTTTCGCGAAATAGAATTATAGTGCCAACCATAAAAGCGAAGGTTCATCTTTGCAAACAGCGGATTGTGGTGAAACATGCGGAACAATAGAAGAAACGTGCGCACCACGTCCGGAGGTCGCTCGTTTTTTTTAAGATGGAATTCGTTTGTCGTCAATGAATTGGATAAAAGTTCACTCAAGTGACCTTTTTCGTTCCAGAGAGCGAAAGGGACGCGCGAACCGGTTCGCTGGGCAAGATGCCCGCTCCCAAAGGACGCCGCCGGTCTGAGCCTTTGCTTTCTCCGCCTCCGTCGCAGTTGACGGCGGCGCTGGCGGCCTCTACATTGTGGGCCAACCTTTGCGGCGTCCGCAATATCTTTGGAATTTTGGAGCAGGCATGGGGATGGAATGGATCATCGGTTTGGCGGTGCTCGGGATGCTGCTGGTCCTGGCCGAGGTGTTTGTGCCCGGCGGCGTGATCGGCACGCTGGGCGTCCTCCTGGTGGCCGGGGCGGTGGTGGGCGGGTTCATGCAGAACACGATCTTCGGCCTGGAACTGCTACTGGGCATCCTGGTGCTGGGCATCGCCCTGTTTTGGCTGTGGATGAAGTATCTGCCCCACTGCCCGTTCGCAAACCGCATGATCCTCGGCCAGAACGCCGCGACTTGGCACGGTTTCGATCCGGGCATGCAGGCACTGGTCGGCCGGACCGGTGTGGCCAAGTCCCACCTGCGGCCGGCGGGCATCGCGGTCATTGACGGCCGGCGTTTTGACGTGGTCACCCGCGGCGACCGGATCGATGCCGGCGCGGCCATCCAGGTGGCCGAGGTCGAAGGCAACCGCGTGGTCGTCGCCCTGGCGCCCACAAATAAACCCTGAACCTGAACGGAAAGGACCCCACTGTATGCCACCCATTCTCCTGATCATCGTCATCGTTCTCCTGCTCGTCCCAGTCATGTTCTTTTTCTATTTCCTTAATATCTGGGTGCGCGCGCTGGCCTCCCAGGCGCATGTCACGATCTGGAACCTGGTGGGGATGAAGCTCCGGCATGTGCCCCCGAACCTGATCGTCGAAGCCCTGATCCGTCTGAAAAAGGCCGGCCTGGTCGAGATCGACACCGACTCCATCGAAGCCCATTACCTCGCCGGCGGCGACGTCCTCAGCGTGGTCAATGCCCTCATCGCCGCCGACAAGGCCGGCATCTCCCTCAACTTCAAGCGCGCCGCCGCCATCGACCTGGCCGGCCGCGACGTCTTCGACGCCGTCCGCGCCAGCGTCAATCCCCGCGTCATCGACTGCCCGGACCCCGCCAAGGGCCGCACGACCATCGACGCCGTCGCCAAGGACGGCATCCAGGTCAAGGCCAGGGCCCGCGTCACCGTCCGCTCCAACCTGGAACGGCTGGTCGGCGGCGCCACCGAGGAAACCATCATCGCCCGCGTCGGTGAAGGTATCGTCACCACCATCGGCTCCGCCGCCTCCTACAAGGAAGTGCTGGAGAATCCTGACAGTATTTCCAAGCGCGTGTTGGACAAGGGATTGGACAGCGGCACCGCTTTCGAGATCCTCTCCATCGACATCGCCGACGTCGACGTCGGTGACAACATCGGCGCCCGCCTCCAGGCCGATCAGGCCGAGGCCGACAAGCGCGTCGCCCAGGCCCGCGCCGAAGTCCGCCGCGCCACCGCCGTCGCCGCCGAACAGGAATGAAGGCCCGGGTCCAGGAAATGCAGGCCAAGCTCGTCTCCGCCCAGGCCGAAGTGCCCATGGCCATTTCTGCCGCCCTGCGCGACGGCAATCTCGGCGTGCTCGACTATTACCGCATGGAAAATATCAAGGCCGACACCGACATGCGGAACAACATCACCGGCGCCGACGATCCCGGCCTCAAGCCGTCCTGAGTGACTTCTCATGAAGATCCTGTTCATCCTCGGCATCCTTATCTGGATGGTAATCAAGGGGCTGCGCGCCTACCAGGAGCAGCAGCAATCCGCCCGCGAACTGACGCGGCCGCAGTCCCCTGAGCCCCCCCGTCCCGGGAACGATGACCGGAAGACGTCCCTGGAGGAACTGATGAAACAGGCTAAAGAAAGTTTTATAGAATTGAAAGCGGAAAAAAAGAAATACTTTGACCGCGACAGGCTTATTAATCCTTACGCGGAT
>CAITSE010000061.1 GCA_903894975.1 uncultured Lentisphaerota bacterium | reverse complement strand
TGAATCAGTTCCGTTTCGATCTTCCGCCGTTCGGTCAAATCCCGCCCCACCCCCACCACGCCCACCGTCTGCCCCGAGTGGTCCAGCAACGGCGAAAAGACCCACGACACGAGCATCGGCAGTGCCTGCTTGGTTTTGAAGAGACACTCCGCCACCTGAGCCGTTCGCCGCTTCTCGATCCGGGTGAACACGTCTTGAATCTCCGCCTGGTCCCCGGCGGCACAGAGTTCGGAGAAACCGCGCCCGCGCATCTCGGCGACAGCGTAGCCCAAGAGCCGCTCCGCGGCGGCGTTCCAGGTCAGAATCCGCCCCCCGCGATCGGCGGAAACGATCAGATCGCTGGCGCTATCCACAATGCTGGCCAGATGCCGTTCCACCCGCCGCACCTCTTCACTGAGGCGCACCTGCTCCGTGACATCGTCCATGAGCAGGATGACTCCTTCCGTCTGTCCCTGCCAGGCGAACGGAATCAGACTGTAGTAGTAGATGCGGAGAGGCACCCCGGGCGCGCGATAGGTCATCCGCTCGCCTTTGACCGATTGACTGGTTTCAATGGCATGCTGAACCCGCCGGGCAATATTCATTTGCTCAAGGATCACGGCGGGGAGAACGTCCTCGAGCCGGTAGCCGATGGTCTCGCTGAGGGTGCGCTGGCTCTTTTCGAGAAAATTGCGGTTCGCCGAGAGAATGCGCAAGTTCTGGGCGATCAGCAGAACGGAAGACGGCATGGCGTCCAGGAGCATGGTGTAAAGCTGCTCGTAGCGCGTCGCGGACATGGCAGGAACGGACGGATGAGTGGGGGTGTCAGTCATATATGGGTCAGCCGCTCAGGGATTGGAGTGAGAGGTGAAACGTGTTGCGAACGTATAGGGTGGCCACGGCCCGCTGATCAGGGTGGTGGCGCCTTCCGGCTCAACCACCCGCTGAAAGGTTTCCCGGAATGACGTGGCTTGGTCTTTCGGAACGAGAAAAAAAAGGGACAAGACAACCCCGCCGTCGCGCGTGGCCGTCTCGGTCCGGTGCTGACGGTACAGTCCCGCAAATGCTTGAATGTAGCACGTCAACAACGCCTGGTGTTGCTGGGCGTGTTCTTCCTGCCTGCGGTAATGCGCCTGGCGCCGGGCGAGATAGCCGCCGCCGTCCGTCACCGGGGCCGCCGGGGCGGCGGCCGCCACCGGCTCGGAAAGCTTGATGCGAATCCCCATTTCGCAGCACCCCGCCAGTTCCTGCAGCAGGGCGGCGTACGGTTGCCGACGTTCTTCCAGCAGGCGCCGGACGGCCGGCCGGTCCGCCAGCACCCCGCCGTAGCGCATGGGAATAACCGGCTGCCGTTGATAAAGTTCCGCCACCACCCGGCCATAGGCGAGCAGTTCGGACACCGGCGGCGCGTGTGCCACCGTCGCCACTTCCGCCACGGCGGCGCCCAGGCCAGCCGCCGTGACGAAGGACACCGGCCGGCCCGACACTCCGGTCAGTGGCCCGCCGCCGGCCACCGGCGCGGTCATGATGCAATAGAGCAGACAGGGCATAAACAACGATTTCGGGGTTGAGGGGGGGAACGTGAAACGTTAGTTAAAAAAATGGGGAACTCCAAACTAATAAAGTTTATTCTGGGAGGTATGGGAGGTATGGGAGGTATGGGAGGTATGGGAGGTATGGGAGGTATGGGAGGTATGGGAGGTA
>CAITSE010000060.1 GCA_903894975.1 uncultured Lentisphaerota bacterium | reverse complement strand
TGAACGTCCAACGTCGAATCTGCAGCCATAGGGCGGACAAGGGGATTCAACGTTGAATGTTCGACATTGAACGTTCGATGTTCGCTTTTGTCTCGCCCGGGGGGCGGGTTTTCCAGCGTTTGTGCAGCCACAGCCACTGGTCGGGTTGGAGGCGGATCAGATCTTCCAGGGTCTTGGTGTAGCGGGCGGTGTTGTGGCGGATGGTGGCGTCGGCATCGCCGGGAATTTCCTCCCACGGGATTTCGGGAAAGACTTTAAAATGATGGGTGATGCCGTCGGCGTCGCGCCAGAAGCGGGCGGGGGACACGGGGGTGCGATGGCGCGCGGCCAGCACCGCCAAGCTGGGCAAGGTGCAGGCGGAGCGGCCGAAAAAATCCACGAAAACTCCTTCGTCGACAGTGACGTTCTGGTCGAGCACAAATCCGACCAGGCCGTTGCGCCGGAGCTGCCGCAGGATTTCGAAGATTGAATTCCGGCGCGGAATGGTCTTGACGCCGTGAGTGCCGCGGATGCGATCCACGACATACTGGCCGAGCGGGCCCTTGACCTCTTTAGTGATGATTTTGAGATCAATGTCCCGGGCGACGGCAGCGGTCAGGGCGGCCTCCCAGTTGCCGTAATGCGCACCCAGGAGCAGGACGCCTTTGCCCCGGGCCAGGGCAGCCTCCAGATTTTTTGTGCCATGCACAACGGTCTGGCGGAGGATCTGCTCCGGAGTCCGGGTCGGCTGGCGCAGGATTTCCACGAGCAACAGGCCCAGGTGCCGGTAAAAGGCGCGGGATAGCCGGCCGAGGGCGGCGGCGTCCAATTCCGGCAAGGCCATCCGCATCTGGGTTTCGACCACCGTGCGGCGGAAGCGCAGGACGGTGTGCATGATCCGGCCAGCCAGGGTGCCCAGGCGCACGGCGTTGCGGTCGGAGAGCAGGCCGAAAATCCAGAACAGTAAATCAACGAGCGGGGCGCCCCGGGGTCGGGCCGGCGGCGGGCCGGCGGCAGTGTCAGGCGGGTTCGTCACATCGGCGGTTATTCTTTGGAAACGCTGAATTTAAAGGAGACTTCGGACTGGGGTATGGCCTGCTTGAGGACCGGGACCAGGGTGCCTTCGCGGGCGGTGGGCGGGACTTCATAGAGCAGGCGCACGTCAAGCATGGTTTTGAGCAGGCTCGGATCGCCGCTCTTGATTTCGTGGCGGATTTCCGTGCGGCGGATGTCGTAAGGAGCGCCTTCATTGCCGATGGCCAGGGCTTTGTAGTCGCGGCCGTCGATGCGCATGAGGTAATCATGCTTGCCGATGCTGCGGTTGGCACCCAGGCGGACGTCGAGGATCAAGTATTTGGTGCCGGTAGCGGGAGCGCGATCCAAGGTGAGGATGCGGCTGGAGTCCTCATCGGGCTGGAACTTGCCCTCGTCGATGATCTGTTCCGGGTTTTTGAAGGATTGCGGCTTGGCGGTGAGTTCGGCCTGGGCGATGGCGCCGGGGCGGATGCGCACCGCGATGGTTCCGAAGCCTTCTCCCGCGGCGGCCGCCGCCGCCTGGGCGCGCAGCGTCACGGGAGCCAGGAGGGCAATCAGGGCCAGGGCGGCCAGCGGCCGCCGGATTGCATCGTTCCACATCATGAGTTCATTTCCGCGGGTTTGGGGTTCTTGGCGACCTTCTGTTCAAAAAAATCAACGCGCCACGGCTTGGCGCTGCAAGTCAAAAATCTGACCGAGCCCCAGCCGGGCCAGGTCCAAAAGCTGGTTCATCTGTTCCTGGGAAAACGGGGCGCCCTCGGCGGTGCCCTGGACTTCGACAAAGCGTCCGGCGCCGGTCATGACCACGTTCATGTCCACTTCTGCGGCGGAATCCTCAAGGTAGCACAGATCCAGCCGGGGTTCGCCGTCGACCAGGCCGACGCTGACCGCCGCGACCTGATCCCGGAGCGGCCATTCCGTCAGTTTCCCGGCGGCCTGCAACTTGCGCAGGGCCAGTTCCAGGGCGACGTAGGCGCCGGTGATGGCGGCGCAGCGGGTGCCGCCGTCGGCGTCGATCACGTCACAGTCCACATACAGCGTCCGTTCGCCGAGCTTGGCCATGTCGACCACGGCCCGGAGGCTGCGGCCGACCAGCCGTTGGATTTCCTGGCTGCGCCCGGAGGGGCCGGAGCGGCCGGATTCGCGGCCCGAGCGGCCGTCCGTGGCGCCGGGCAGCATGGCATATTCCGCGGTGAGCCAGCCGCTGCCTTTTTTCTGTTCCGCCATCCAGCGGGGCACACCGGAGACCGCGTTGACGGCACAGAGGACGCGGGTGCCGCCGAAGTGCACCAGCACCGACCCGTCGGGGTGGGCCTGAAAACCGTTTTGGAATCCGGCGGAGCGCAGCTCGGCCGGCCCCCGTTGGTCAGGGCGTGTGGGCATGTTTGGGAATCCCCTGTCCGGGAGTTATGTTGCTCGGCCGTTAATGTGAAGCCACGTCGGGAGTTTGCCAGTTGCGCCAAGCGCCATTCAGCCTGATCTCGGCCGTCCTCGTCGCGCTGCTCGCCGCCGCCGCCGGCTGCCGTCCGCAGCAACCGCCCGAACCGGACCGGCTGGCGCCCCAGGTCACGCGGGATTTCTTCCAGTCCCTGGGCACCGGCGACACCCGCGGCGCCGAAGTCGCCTGCCAGCGCCTGCAGGATCTGTTTCCGGACCAGCCGTTCTTCGCCACGGTCCGCCGGGAAAACCTGCTTGGCGTCCGCCTCCAGACCGTGAACCGGCTGCTGGCCGCCGGCAAGGTGGCCGAAGCCGACCGCATCCTGCGCGCCACCCGGGATGAAGCCGGATCCACCCCGGAACTTGCCCGCGCCCTGGACCTGGCCACGGGACTGCAGGCCATCCTCCAGTACCGCGAACAGGGCACATTCACCTCCGCCGACGATCTGGAACGCACCCTCGCCCCGGTCCTGGCCCGGCGTGAAAGCCTGCAAAAATCGCCCGCCTTCACCGCCTGGCTCGCCCGGCAGCAGGAAGTTCTCGCCGGCCTCCACCAACGCGAACTCCATGCCCTGTTCGCCCAACTGGTCCGCGACTTTGACCGGCACACGCTCGCCGGCGATGAAGAGGCCGCGCGCCTGCTCCGCCAGATCACGGCCATCAAGACCGACGACCCGCTGCTGGAACAGGCCCGGCGCCATCTCGCCGCCAAGCCCGCCGAGACCGCCGCGTTCGCCGCCAACGCCGAAGCCGTCGAGGCGGCATTGCGCGTCGATGAAAGCGCCCCCGCCCTGGAAATCGCCCTGGTCCGCGCCTGGCCACGGCTCGACGCCGCCCTGCGCGACCAGCTCGCGCTGCGCACCCTGCCGCCCGAGCCCGCCACCGTCTCCGGTCTGCTGCTTCGCGCCCGCCTGGCCCTGGTCCGCGGCAACCGCGTTCAGGCCGCGGCCTGGGCCGGACGTCTCCTGCGCGAACAGCCGCAGCTCAACTCCGAACTCACCGCGGAAGGGCTGACCGCCCTGGTCCTGCCCCAGGACGGCTTCCAAGCCGAGGCCTGGCAGAAACCCTTCCCGACCGTGCCCGACCTCCTGCGCCGTCTGTCCCAGCTCCGCCAGCCGCCTCCCGCGCCGGCCAAAGGCCAGGACTGACCGAATCGGGCAGGTCCAACGTCCTACGGGCCAACCTCGATTTTACCCGGCATAACCGAGAGGTCGATCTTTGGTTTGCCGGGTAATTTGGCCCCGGCATCGAGGACAAAACCATTACCTTCTTTCCATTGCCTCCCCGGGAAAATCCCCACCACGTTCTCCAAATATTCAGCATCTTTCCCGTCCACTTCCCACTTGAACCAGGCCCAAACCGACCAAGGGGGAGCGATCCCCTCGGAGACGATCTCGACCGAAGTGGAGGAGACGTTCGTAACCAAGATGTCAAACACCCTCTCACCCTTTTCCGTCCGCTGCCGCAACGACAACTCCAGTTGAGTTGACGCACCGCCGGCCGGAACCGGCGTGATCGACATCACCAAAGCGGCAAGAAACCACCAGATTATCAGTTTTGTTTTCATTTCAATCTTCTTTTTTTTCAATGTGTTACAACATAATACAGTCATCTTAAACGTGATCACGCGTACGATACGCGACGGCGCGGGAAAAAACAAACTTCTGCGGAAGCGCGAGGGATGATGGGGGGGAACCATTCGTTCCCGGTTAGTGGGCAGGAGGCCCACTCCCATTCGGCGGGCTGGAAACCCGCCGGCCCGGGTTGCCGGGTGTGGACACCCGCCCTCCTTTCCGGATCGGTCTCCTCCTTTGCCCACACCCGCAACCCGCAACTCATAACCCGCAACCCGCCCCGCCCCCCGGCGCCGTTGCATTCCCCTGCGATCCGCTTACATTTCCCTCCTTGCGCCGCGCTGCATTCCGCGAGCCGGCCGCACCCCCCCCCCACCGACGAGGATCTTCCCGTGACGCTTGACGAATTACAAGTAAAGGCGCGCCAGGCACATGATCGCCTGGAACACCTTGGGAGGTTTCTTTGACGTCGCGGCCAAACGCAACCAGCTTACCGAGTTCGAAGGGCGGATGACCCAGCCCGGGTTCTGGGATCGGCAGAGCGAAGCCCAGTCCATCGTCACCGCCGTCAGCGGCCTCAAGGCCGTGCTCGAACCGTTCGCCCGCGTCAGCAGCCGGGTCGAAGACTTCTGCGTCATGGGCGAGATCGCCACCGAGGAAGGCGCCGGCTCCTCCATGCTCGCCGAGGCCGAACACGCCTGGCCCGCGTTGGAAGCCGACCTCGAAAAGGTCGAGATGACCAGCTTCCTCTCCGGCAAGTTCGACCGCAAAAACGCCATCTTCTCCATCCACGCCGGTTCCGGCGGCACCGAGAGCTGTGACTGGACCGACATGCTCTTCCGCATGTTCACCCGCTATTTCCAGCGCCGCGGCTGGACCTTTGACGTGCTGGACATCCAGCCCGGCGACGAGGCCGGCCTCAAAAGCGTCTCCATGATCGTCACCGGCGAGTGCGCCTACGGCTACTGCAAGAGCGAACGCGGCGTGCACCGGCTCGTCCGCATCTCCCCGTTCGACGCCAACAAGCGCCGCCACACCTCCTTCTCCGCCGTGGACGTCCTGGCCGAAATCGACGACGACATCGTGGTCGACATCAAGGAAGAGGATCTGCGGGTGGACACCTACCGCAGTTCCGGCGCCGGCGGCCAGTACGTCAACCGGACCGACTCCGCGGTGCGCATCACCCATCTGCCCTCCGGCGTCATCGTCGCCTCCCAGCAGGAACGCTCCCAGCACAAGAACCGCGCCCAGGCCATGAAGGTCCTCCGGGCCAAGCTGTACGAGCTGGAGGAGGAGAAGAAGCGCAAGGAACAGGCCAGTTCCGGCGCCGAAAAGAAGGACAACGAGTGGGGCAGCCAGATCCGCTCGTATGTGCTCCAGCCCTACCAGATGGTCAAGGATCTGCGCACGGGGATCGAGACCAGCGACACCGCCGGCGTCCTCGACGGCGAGCTCGACCGCTTCACCGAGGCGTACCTGCGCCAGGGCTGCCCGGGGATTCAGTAAAAGGGCCGGGGCCGGATTTTTTCGCGGGCTCTTCTCGAAGGCTCTCGACGGCCCGCGATGGCACTCGAGAGCCCTCGACAACCATCGAGGGCCGTCGGGAGCCGTCGGTTTTTTGATCAGCCATTCAGGAAACTCGCGGCGAACTCGCGGACGAACAGGTCCAGGTAGTTCGGAGCGATGGCGGAGGCGTGTGGCAGCAGTAAGGCGTTGGGACAGAGGCGCAGCGGGGAGTCCGCGGGGAGCGGTTCCTGCTGAAACACATCCAGCCCGGCAAAGGCCAGGCGGTTTTCCCGGAGCGCGGCGGCCAGGGCCGTTTCGTCCACGGCATTGCCGCGGCCGACATTGTACAGGCAGGCTCCGGGCGGGAGGAGCGCCAGGCGGCGGGCGTCGAGGATGCAGTCGGTCCCGGTGTCGCCGGGCAGGGCCAGGATGAGATGATCGGCGGCGGGCAGGAGGGCGTCGAGTTTGTCCGGCGCGACGAGGCGGTCCGCGGCGTCAAAGTATTCCGGCCGCGGCATGCCGGAGCGGCGGCGGACGCCGGTGATGCGGACGCCGAAGGGCTTGGCCAGGCGCGCGATCCACTGGCCGATGGCGCCGAAGCCGAGGATAACGGCATGGCTGCCGCGCAGGGGACGCATCCCCGGCGCCAGTTCGTTCCGCGGCCAGACCGCGCCGGCATCCTGGAGCCGCTGCGCGTGCAGCAGGCCGCGACAAGCGCCCAGCATCAGGCCGAGCACGGTTTCCGCGATGATCTCGCCATGGAACGCGCCGTAGGTGATTTGCAGTCCCGGGCGCGGCGGGACGCGGAGCCAGTCGTGGCCGGCGGCGGGCGTAGCGAGCCGGCGCAGGCGCGGCGCCCGTTCCAGCCAGGCCGGGTCAAAGCGCCAGACCAGCGCGGCTGACGCCTCCGGCAGCACGGCCAGAAACTGCGCCTCGTCCGCACAGACCACCACTTGGGCGGCGGGCAGTTCCCGGCGCAGCAATGCCGCGTTCTGCTCCGTGAAATGCCAACAGGCGACCTGCCGGTTGGTCAGCCAGACCGCGACGGTTTCCGGGTGATCATCCATCATAACTTCCAGTCAAGACGGGTTTCAGGGGTCAGGGTTCAGGGGTCAGGGTTCAGGGGGTCAAGATCCCTTCCCTGAACCCTGAACCCTGAACCCCGAACCCTCTAAACCCCGGCCCCAGTCTCCACCCCATGGACGGGCCAGTGGAAGAAGGCTGGGGTTTCATAGGGGTGCGCACTCCGCAGCGCGGCGAGAACGGGCGCAAGCCGGTCCGCGGGACAGACCAGTTCGAGCTTGACCTCCGGCACGGTCTCGACTTCGCCGCCGGCCATGCCGATGGCCGGGCGGCGGCCTGGCAGCGGCCGGAACTGGCCGGTGCCGACGGTCTGCCAGCAGCAGCAGTCATAGTTGCCGATGCGCCCGGCGCCAGCGGCGAACAACGCCGCCTTCACCGCCTCCGTGTGCGCGGCGGGGACGTAGACGACCAGATGATGGATGACGGCGCTCATTCCTCGCGGTGGAGGATGAGTTCGGCCATCCAGGTGGCGAGGTTGCGGGCGCCGTCGGCGTTGTGGCGGCACCAGTCGGACATCCATTTGCGGGTGCTCTTCTGGCCGTTGACGCCAAAAAGGACCTGGGTGTCGAGGATCGGGACACCGGCCTCGCTGCACTGGTGGCGGGCGTGGGCCAGCCCCTTGTCGAAGGCAGCCTGCTGGGCCTCGGCCCACTTTACCAGACCGGCGTCGGGATTGGCCTTGTCCAGATCCAGGGGGAGGATGGGATTACCGGTCCAGAACAGCAGGTGGACGTCGGGCAGGGCCTTCAGGCGGCGGAGCAGCTTGCCGAAGGATTCGGCGGCGGCCTCGGACTCGACCCGCGGACGCCAGCGGGTGCGTTCGGGATCCGTCTCCAGCCAGGTGTCGGCCAGGACAAAAGAGAAAATGACCAGGCTGGGGGCGAACGGGATGACATCGCGCTCCAGGCGGGTGATGGCCTGGGCGCTGGTGCAGCCGGGGATGCCGGCATTGAGCACCATGGTCTTGACCATGCTGCCGAGCTGTTCGTTGAGTTTCTGTTCCAGCAGCGCGGGCCAGGCCTCGGCCGGGTTTTCCGAGCTGAAGGTCAGATCGTCACCCAGGGCGACGATACGGACTTGGGCCTGTTCCGCGGCCTTGACCGTGTCCTTGGTAATGTGGGCCGGGCGCTGGGCGATGACGGGGTCTTCGTTCCAGCGGCCGCTGCCGGGAATGCGGATGATGAGATGGTCCGGCCGCTCGATGTGCGGGACGGAAGCGGCATGAATCTCTCCGAGCCGGATGCCGCCGCAGTCGGCACAGGTGGAGGGGGCGGCGGAGCCGCCGAGCTTGGCCAGGAGCTGCTCAGCGGCGGTCCAATGGAATTCCTTGTCGCACTTGTCGCAGTGCACGGGGACGGCGGGATGCTCGGTGAGGAACTTTTCGCAGTCGGCGCAGCGGCGCGGGGCGGGCACGGGTTTGCCAGCCGCGGTGTCACGGACCTGGTCGGCGGGGCTGTAGGTCCAAGTGCCGGGGCAGCCTTTTTCCGCACAGGGGACGGGCTTGGGCTGGGTGTGGCGGATTTTGTCGGAGCAGGGATCACAGAGGCGCGGCGGCGGCTGGGTGCGGCCCGCGGCGCGGTCATGAAGCTGCATGACCCGGTTGTAGCTCCAACTATTGGGACAGCCCTTGTGGCGGCAGGGGACGGGCTTGTCCGGGGCTTCCTGGAAAAACTTGAAGCAATCCTGGCACATGCGTCCCTGGGGCGGTTCGGCGGGATTGGCGGCCAGCAACTGTTCGAGCTGGGCGAAGGGGGAATAAGACCATTGCCCCTTGCAGCCTTTGACGCGGCAGGAAACATCGACCGGGTGCAGGGCGGTGAGCTTTTCGGCACAGGCGCGGCAGAGGCGGCGGGGCGGGTCTTCCAAAGACTTGCCCGCGGCCAGGTATTCAAGTTGCTGGAAGCGCGGCCAAACCCAGGTGTGGGCGCAGCCTTTGATACGGCAGGGCAGCGACTGATCCTGGAGAGACTGGAAGCGGTGGAAGCAGTCCTGGCAGAAACGCGGCGGCGGCTCGGCATCGCCGGCTTTCCATTGTTCCTCGCGCGGCCAGATCCAGGCGCCCTTGCAGCCCTTGACGCGGCAGGGGACCGGGCGGTCCGCGAGTTCACGGCGGCGGGTGCGGCAACCCTCGCAAAGATTGGCCGGGGGCTGGAGACTCCCCTGGGCGCGGGCCTCGATCTGCTGGTGGCGCGGCCATTTCCAGGTGCCGGAACAGCCGGAGGACGTGCAGGGCACATCGCGGTCGGCCATGTCGCCGTAGAGTGCAAAACAACGGTTGCACATGCCGCGCGGCCGGCCGTCCGTGGCGGCGGCCTCGGCCGGGGAGAGCATGGACGTGCAGCCGTGAACGCAGCAGGTCAGGGGCTTGTCTGGAAACAAGTCGCCCAGAGTTCCGAGACTCTTAGCCAAGGGAGGGTCTCCGTGTCGCTGGCCTGCCCGGACGCCGCAGCGCCGGGCGGGCGGTCTCACCACCAAGATTTGCTTTTTGCCGAAGAGCGCATGGTCGGATACAGCCGGTCATACTCCTGCAAGACGGTACCGGTGCCGTTGGCGACCGCGGTGAGCGGATCGTCGGCAACCGTCACCGGCAGACCGGTCTCTTCGGAAAGCAGCCGGTCGATGCCGCGGATCAGGGAACCGCCGCCGGCCAACACAATGCCATGGTCGATGAGGTCGGAGGCAAGCTCCGGCGGGCAGCGCTCGAGGGTGACCCGCACCACTTCGACAATGCGGGTGACCGGCTCCATGAGCGCCTCGCGGATCTCCTCGGAGGTGACGGTGACGGTCTTGGGGAGACCGCCCATGAGGTCGCGCCCCTTGACGTCCAGGGGCAGTTCTTTTTCCAGTTTGTACGCGCTGCCGATGTCAATCTTGATCTGTTCCGCGGTGCGCTCGCCGATGAGCAGGCTGTAGGCCCGCTTCATGTACTGGATGATGGCATTGTCCATGGCGTCGCCGCCGTTCTTGATGGAACGGGATTCAACGATGCCGGAAAGGGAGATGATGGCGACCTCGGTGGTGCCGCCGCCGATGTCCACGATCATATTGCCGGTGGGTTCATCCACCGGAATCCCCACGCCGATGGCCGCGGCCATGGGCTCGGAAATGGTATGCACGTCACGGGCGCCGGCGCGCAGCGCGCTCTCTTCCACGGCCCGCAACTCCACCTCGGTAATGCCGGAGGGGACGGCGACCAGAACGCGGGGACGCAAAAATTTGCCGCGGCTGCGCACGCGCTGGATGAAGTAGCGCAGCATCGCCTCGGTGATTTCGAAGTCGGCAATGACGCCGTCTTTCATGGGGCGCACGGCGCGGATGTGCCCCGGCGTACGGCCCAGCATGCGCTTGGCTTCGGAACCGACGGCCAGCACCTTGTTGGTGTCGGCGTGGACGGCCACCACGGAGGGCTCACGCAACAAAATGCCACGATCCCGGACATAGACCAGGGAGTTGGCGGTACCCAGGTCGATGCCGATGTCGTGCGAGAACAGCGATTTGGTTTTTTGCAGGATGTTCACCAGGACTCATCTCCCGCTCGCGCCTTCAAAAACGGTCTTTGGAACCATAACACATCTCGCGCAGATGAAAAGCGCGCTTCCCAAGACAGGGAACTGTCTCAGTTACAAAAGGTCTGTGGTCTGTAGGCCTGTGAGTCTGTAGGAAAGCGTGGATGTAAACGAAAAATTGCGATTCTGCCCTCCTCTTCACCACAAGCCACAGACCTACAGACCACAGACCTTCTGCCGCCATAGTGTATTTGAACTATGGCAGAAAGGTCTCCACCGTCTATGGTCTTTTCTTATGGATGGGTTTCGGACTCTCTTTAACCGGAGCGACCGAAAGGGCTCTGGGGGCAATGGTGAAAGGCGGCCCGGGGTGGGAGACCTTGAACGATGAGCAACCCGCATCGTTCAAGGTTTTTTGTGCCTAGCCCGGCCAAGCCGGAACCAAGTGTGTGGTGCCAAGCAAACGTTGCGGCGGCTTTCCCGGGCTACTGCTTGTGCCGGTTCACGGGTGAATTTTTACCGGAACCGGTCAGACCGGATCCTGCCGGGATTGAGCTTCCGGGGGCCGGGATTACATTCAGCCGGTTCACACCGCAACCCGTACAAAACAGTAGCCCGGGCAAGACGGCCGGATTGATCGCATAGCACAAAAAAGTCGGTTCCGGCTTGGCCGGGCTAGGAGACTGCGGTGGGCGACCCGGTTCATGTCAAGCTGATCCTGCTGATGGCCGCGGTGTTCAGCATGCTGCTCTTCGAGCGCGCCGCCATTCTTCTGGCCACCCGCTCCCGCCGCGGGTGCGACTGGATCCGGAACCATCGGCTCCTCCACCCGAACACCATTTCCTTCATCCGCATGCCCATGGGTATCGTCAGCGTCCTGATCTGGGGCCAGGGTTTTCAGGCCACGGCCCTGCTCTGGTTCGCCGCTTGGATGATCACCGACCTCACCGACGGCACCATCGCCCGCGCCTGCGGCCTGGAAACCGAGAGCGGAAAATGGCTGGATCCGTTCAGCGACAAGTGCATGTATTTCCCGCCCCTGATCTATTTTGTCGCCCGCGGCGAACTCTCCGCCGCCTGGATCATCCTGCTGCTGCTGCTGGACACCGCCGGCCAGGCGTCGCGCCTGTTTGCGAAGAAAAAGGCCGCCAACTCCTTCGGCAAGGCCAAGACCGCGTTCATCACCATCCTGCTCGCCCTGGCCGCCCTCCACGGCATGGTCCTGCTCGATTTCATCCGGCCGGAGATCCTCTATGTGCTCACGCTTTCCTGCACCGTGCTCGCCTTCCTCTCGCTCTACTGCAAGGTCATCCCCGACATCTGGTACGCCAACTCCCTGACCATGGCCAACTTCCTCTGCGGCATCGGCGCCATCTGGCAGGTCGTCGCCGGCCATCCGGTGCGCGCGTTCGTGCTCGTCTTCCTCGGCCAGTTCTTCGACCTGTTCGACGGCCGCCTGGCCCGCAAATTCGGCTCCACCCGCTACGGCGCCGCCTTCGACGACATCGCCGACGGCACCAGTTTCGGCCTCGCCATCGGCTTTGTCATCCTCAGCGAACTCGGCGGCGGCTTCACCGACACCGGCAAACCCCTGGACTGGAACGCCATCTCCCCCGTCGGCTGGGGCGTGGCCGTGCTCTATGTCATCTGTGTCATTTACCGGCTCATCCGCTTCCTCATGCCCACCATCAAGGTCGGCCCCGGCATCTTCCAGGGCTTCCCCTCCCCTGCCGGCGCCGTCCTCGCCGGTTCCGCCGCCATGCTTTTCGACGAATGGAAGGCGCTTGGCCTGGCCCTGATCCTGGTCGCCTCCTTCCTCATGATCTCCAACATCCGCTACCGCCATTTCGGCCAGCGCATCTGGCCCTCCCTCCCGAACATGATGAAATTGCTGCTGTTCGTCTTCTTCCTCGCCCTGGCCAATACCGGCGTCGCCGACAAGAACTACAAGTTTTCCTTCTGCCTGGTCTGCTTCACCATGGTTTTGGTCTATGCCGTATTCGGCATCGAATGGCGTCCGGACGCAACAGAATCGCACCACGACGATGGCAAAACCGGTTCCGCGGCGGTATGATATGGGGCGATTTGTTAATGTATAGACATTTGAGACTGATTTTCGCCATCCGCACCGGCGACGGACGGGAAACAAGCCACAATCCACGAGAGCCTGCCTGAGTGAAACTCCTTGTTTCCCGATCATGATTTCCCCGTAAGCAAGTTCCAAACAGTAGCCCGGGCAAGCCGGCCGCAAAGCCTGCATAGCACCACAACCGTGGTTCCGGCTTGGCCGGGCTAGGAGAATCCCGTCATGTCCGCCCCCCGCCCCGACTTCCGAAAGCTGTCGACGTTTGTCCGCACCTTCACGCCAGGGCCGCGCGCCCTGGCCGGCCAGGTGCCGACCATTGCCATCACCCCCGTGGCCGACGGCCGCACTGGCGCCTACGAAGGCAATGTCGCCGGCACCTGGAAAATGGTCGAGAACGTCTACCGCCTGCTCACGGAGAACGTGCGGCTGCCGGACGGCACGCCGGTGCGCGTCGTGGTCGCCCCGGAAATCGTCTACGGCGCCCGCACCGCGGCGCTGGCCCAGCAGTACTACACCGAACAGGGCGTCAGCGCCAACATCTGGGTCAGCCGCTCCTGGGCCTATTCCGACGAACTCATGGGCGCCAGCCTGGGCATCGGCAGCAGCGAATGGCAGCAGTGCGCTTACGGCCTGAACGGCACCGACCGCCCCGGCGCCGTCTGGCTCAAGGCCTTCACCGCCGCCATGGACGAAAAGAAACGCCCGATCTTCTGCGTCTACTCTCCCGACCTGGAAAACGAGAACGACCCGCTCACCCCCCATGTCGCCGGGCGCCTGCTCTCTTTCGCCCGTTGCGCCGCGGCCGTAGCCGAGATGCGCGGCAAGAACTACCTCAGCGTCGGCGGCGTCTCGATGGGCATCATCGGCTCCGACGTGCGCCGCAACCAGATGCAGCAGTACCTGGGCATGGGCACGGTCTCCGTGGACATGTGCGCCGTCAAGGGGCGCATGGACGCCGGGCTCTATGATCACGAGGAGTTGGAAAAGGCCGTCGCGTTCATGAAAACCTTCAAGCTCGACTTCGGCAAAGGCAAGCGCCCACAGAGCCCCGACGCCCTGCTCCGCGACTGCTGCAAGATGACCCTGATCGTCCGCGACCTGATGATCGGCAACCCGCGCCTGGCCGACCCGGCCGTCGGCAAAAAGCAGGGATTCAAGGCCGACGTCGAATACGCCCAGGGCGCCAACGCCATCGCCGCCGGCACTCAGGGGCAGCGGCAGTGGACGGATCTCTTCCCGAACTTCGACGTCACCGAGTCCGTGCTTTGCAGTTCGTTCGACTGGAACGGGTTCCGCGCACCGTTCACGGTCGCCACCGAGAATGACGCCAAGAACGGCATCGGCATGCTCGTCGCCACGCTGCTCACCGGCATGCCCCAACTCTTCGCCGACATCCGCACCAACTGGACCCCGGCCAGCATCAAGACGGCCACCGGCGTCGATGTCTCCAAGATCGCCCCGCGCGGCATCATCGACAAGCGCAATTCCGGCGCCGGCGCCCTGGACTACGCCGTCGACCCGCGCCAACTGGTCAAGGGCGGCAAGACCATGAGCGTGCAGGCCGCCTGGGACGCCATCCGCGCCGACCAGAAGCTCCAGGCCAAACTGATGGCCGAAGCCGTCAAGAACACCACCTACATGGCGGCCGTGCTCGAATATTTCCGCGGCGACGGGCTTTCCAGCCATTACCGCACCCCCGGCGGCATCCCCATGACCGCCTATCGCTACAATGCCATTGGCGACCTGCTGACCTGTTCCGTGGTCGAAGGCGAAACCGTGGAACTCCCGGCCAAGGTCGCCGATCATATCAGCCAGGTGACGGACAAGACCTGGCCGGAAACCTATTGGACGCCCTATGGCATGACCTCCTTCGAGTACATGTCCAAGATCGGCCCCAACCACGACGCCAACAGCTTCGGCCTCATCGGCGCCGACCTGATCACCCTCAACGCTATGCTCCGCATCCCCGTGGACCTGCACAACGTCGCCGCGGACAAGATCTTCCGCCCGACCATGTGGGACCGCTTCGGCGGCGACGACTTCCGCGCCTGCGCCGCCCTCGGCCCGCTCTACGCCTGACAAAGAGTCGGGGGGCGGAGTTCGCCCGCCCCCCGAGCCCCCCCGGCGAGGGTCTTCGACCCGTTTCCTTTTGAACTGCATGGCGCAGCGAAATGCGCTGGCGGATGACGTTTTGTCATCTCGTCAACGCTTTCTGCGCCAGCGGATTTCGCCGCGCCTGACTGTTCCAAAAACGGAAATGAGTCGGAAACCCTCGTCAGGCATGCGCGTCAACTTCGGTCGGGTCTCATGATCGACGCCCCAACGGGGCAGCGGAGGAAAGCCCAGGGCAACGCCCTGGGAAAATTCCCGCCTCATCCAGAACGCCCTGAAAGGGCAATGGAAGGTCCGCCCTCGGCCCGATCTCGCTACAATTCAGCAGGCTCAGCTTCCAGTATCCGCCGGATGTGCTTGAGTTCCGCGGGCGGGTACGTCAGGGCTTGCAGCTTTTGGATAAGCTGTTCAATGACTTCCAGTTGGGAAGCGTCAAGCAGATTTTTCTTTTCCCGCAAGGCTTTGGCGATGCCACATTTTATCGGCTTCCCGAAAGACATTTTGCCGTCCTGTTGAAAGAGTGCGATCGCAATTTTGATCGCGATCCTGTCGCCGTGCTTGATGCCGACAATCACATTTTCGAACGTGCCACGGACAAACAGGTCCGGATGCGATTCCTCCTTCGGAAAGAAGGAACAGATCTCATTTCCGAAAACCGCGATCCATTGTTCTTCTGTCATGGGATATTGCCCGGACTGGGTGAGTAAGAAGTCAGAAAAACTATACTTCGCGCTCCGATAATATGACACAACATAGGATGGATCAGTCAAATCCGACCGATCCGTCAGATACCGCTCAGAGCGTTTTCGGAATCGCCGGGCTGGAAGCCCGCCGGCCCATGTTGCCGGGTGGGACACCCACCCTCCGAAAATGGGAAAAGGCGAACGTTGAACATTCAACATCGAACGTCCAACGTCGAATCGAATCTGCAGGACGCCGCCGGCGTGGCGAAATTCGCTGGCGCCGGGAACGTTGGCGAGATGACAGAACGTCGTCCGCCAGCGCATTTCGCCACGCCCGAAACGGAAACGGGTCGAAGACCCTCGCCGGGGGGTTCGGGGGGCGGGCGAACTCCGCCCCCCGACCGTCTTCATCTGGCGCCGAAGAGGGCGGTGCCGATGCGGACCAGGGTGGCGCCGCAGGCGATGGCGGTTTCGAAGTCGCCGGACATGCCCATGGAAAGTTCCGGCAGCGGCGCCCCGAGCTCCGCGCTCACGCGGTCACGGAGTTCGCGCAGGCCGTCGAAGACCCGGCGCACCTCCGTCTCCGGCGCGTCCCAGGGCGCCATAGTCATGAACCCGCGCAGGTCCAGGTGCGGACATTGCAGGGCGGCCTCGGCCAGGGCCCTGGCGGCGACGGGCTCAGCCCCGGTCTTGGCGGCCTCCCCGGACATGTTTAGTTCCAGCAGGATCACGGGGCGGCGGCCCTCCTCCCCGGCGATCCGGTCCAGGCGCGGGATCAGCTCCAGACTGTTCACCGAATGAATCCAGGCCGCGGCGCGGACCACCTGCCGGGCCTTGTTCGCCTGGAGATGGCCGATGAAATGCCATTCGCAATCACCGGGGAGTTGCGGGATTTTCCCGAGCCATTCCCGGACCCGGCTTTCGCCGAACTGCCGCTGTCCGGCATCGCAGGCCTGGCGCACGGATTCCACGGGAAAAGTCTTGGAGATGGCGACGAGCCTGACCGCGTCCGCATCGCGCCCGGCCCGGACCGCCGCCGCGACAATGCGCTCCCGGATCTCGTGCAGCCGGTCGGAAATGGTGTTTGAGAAAATCATAAATTCATTTTTCTCACGGAGGCACGGGGGCACGGAGAATTTCTAAAACATCCTTTTGATTATTCACGGCTTTTCTTCTTTCACAAGCCCAATATCGTTCTTTTTCCTCTCCGTGCCCCCGTGCCTCCATGAGAAAACATATTTTCCGTCCCGGCTGCACGGCCCAGCCAGATTATACGGCTGTTGGGAAATCCGGGGCTCTTCGGGTATATTTGGCGCAATCTGGCGGCCCTGCTGTATAAAGTAGGCGCGCGCCTGTGCGTATTTTGTGTCATGAAACGCCAGCACCCCGCATGAAAATTTACCAGCCGGAATATTGGGAGGATCCGCATTCGCCCGTGGACCAGGCGGGGCGTTTCTTTCTGCTCAAACTCCGAAACGCGGGCCGGGCGCTTTACATCCTGGCGGAAGCGCTGTTCTGGATCGTGACGCTGCGGGCGGTGTGGCAGCGGCGCAAGGAAGTGGTGCGGCAGTGCTTCGTCTGCGGGGTGAAAAGCCTCGGGGTGACCGCCGTGGTGGCGTTGTTCACCGGCATGATCCTGTCACTGCAAGCCGGGCTTTTCTTCAAGCAATACGGGCAGGCGGTGATGGTCGGCGCGCTGGTGGCGGAAACCATGTGCCGGGAGATGGGCCCGTTCATGACCGCGCTGATCCTGGCGGCGAGCGTGGGTTCGGCCATGGCGGCGGAACTGGGGACGATGAATGTCTCGGAGGAGATTTCGGCGCTGCAAGTGATGAGCATCAACCCGGTGCGATACCTGGTCATGCCGCGGCTGCTGGCGATGATCATCATGTGCCCGGCGTTGACCGTCTGCACCAACGTGGTCGGCATTCTCGGCGGCATGCTGGTGGCCTACACTCAACTCGACGTTTCGACCCAGGCCTATTACGACAACGCCATGCGCTACCTCCAGAACAAGGAAATCTGGGTTGGCATGCTCAAGTCGGTGGTGTTCGCCGTCATCCTGACGACGGTGGCCTGCCACGAGGGGCTGTCCGCCCGCAACGGCGCCGTCGGCGTCGGCCGCGCCACGCGCACCGCGGTGGTGACCTCGTTCCTGCTGATCCTGATGACCGGCTACTTCATCACGAGGTTCTTCTACTGATGCTGGAGCTGCAGAACATCAGCAAAGACCTGGGCGGCAAGACGATCCTGGACGGGGTCAGCCTGAAGGTCAACCGCGGCGAAACCCTGGTGATCGTCGGGCCCAGCGGCACCGGCAAGAGCGTCACGCTCCAGCACATGGTCGGGCTGCTGCGTCCGGACCAGGGGCGAGTACTGGTGAACGGCGAAGACATCCACGCCGTTCCGGGGCGGGACCAGGAACGGTTGCGCGGCATCTTTGGGATGCTTTTCCAGTCCGGCGCGCTAATCAACTGGCTGACGGTGTTCGAAAACGTGGCACTGCCGCTCTACGAGAAGACTCAGCTCGGCGACGGCGAGATCCGGGATCTGGTGCAGCGAAAGCTGGAGATGGTCGGGCTCTCGGGACAGGGACACAAGTATCCGGCGGAGATTTCCGGCGGCATGAAGAAGCGGGCCGGACTGGCCCGGGCCATTGTCCACGACCCGCAGATTCTGCTGTACGACGAACCGACGTCCGGGCTGGACCCGGTGATGTCGCGGATCATCGACCGGCTGATCCGGGAGCTGCAGCGGGAACTGAAGGTCGCCTCGGTCGTGGTGACCCATGACCTGCAGAGCGCGGTGACCGTCGGCGACCGCATCGCCATGCTGTACGAGGGGCGGATCATCGAAGACGCGACGCCCAAGGCGTTCATGGCCAGCCGCCAACCTTTTGTGCGGGATTTCATCGAAGCCCAGTTCGGCCGCGCGGCGGCGCCGGCGGCATAACGCGGAACCGGGACAACAAGGCAAAGACATGAACAGCAGCAAACGGCATCTCACCTGGAAAGACCTGTCGATGGAATTCATCGCCGGGCTCTTCTTTGCGGTGGCCATGGCCACCCTGATGTACTTCACCATTTTCCTGGGCAACCGCAGCCTGTTCGGGGAGAAAATCACCCGGCCCGTCGCCTTCCGCGACGTTTCCGGGCTGACCAAGGGTGACAACGTCCAGCTCTACGGCGTGGTCGTCGGCCGCGTGGAGGAGATGACCCTGGAAAAGACCGGAGTGACCGTGTGGCTGCGGCTGGACCGGAAGATTCCGTTCTACAACGACCACAAGATTGAAGTCCGCTATTCCTCCGTGCTCGGCGGCCGCTACATCGCTCTGTCGCCCGGCACGGAATCGTCCGGGGTCTATGCGCCGGAACGCCCGCTCCGCGGCCTGGAAGCCGCCGACCTGGTGAATGAGACCACCGCCCTCGTGCAATCCCTCAAGGAAGAGGTCAACCACATCCGTGACACCTTGGAAAAAGAGCAGGTCCTGCCCAAGGTCGCCCGGTTTGTCGACAACCTCAACGCCATGTCCGAAGACCTGCGCGCCGGCAAGGGCACCCTGGGCAAGCTCATGCAAGATCCGGAACTTTACAACCAGGCCAACACCGCGCTGGCCGCGGTCAAGGTTGCCAGCGACAATCTCGGCGGCCTGACCGGCGACCTGCGCGCCGGCAAAGGCACCCTGGGCAAACTCATGACCGACGACGGCCTCTACACCGATCTCAAGGGCATCACCGGCGACCTGCGCGCCGGCAAAGGCACCGCGGGCAAACTGCTGACCGACGACCGGGTCTACAACGACCTGCAGGCCGTCACCCACGACTTCCGCACCATCAGCGAGACCATGGTCCGCGGCGAATCCAGCATGGGCCGGCTGCTCATGGACAAAGGCGAACTCTACATCTCCCTGCGCAGCACGCTCTCCGCCGCCGAAGAGGTGGCCGAGGCGGTCCGTTCCGGCAAGGGCACCCTGGGCAAGCTGGCCATGGATCCCGCCCTGTACAACGACACGCGCCAGACCATCCTCGAAGTCCGCGGCGCCGTCCAGGATTTCCGCGAGCAGGCGCCCGTCTCCACCTTCGGCAGCCTGATCTTCGGCGCGTTTTAGGCAAAACCGATCAAATTGATGGTATGCTGTCCACGAATTCCACGAATGTCACGAATCCTGCTAAAATGCAACAAATTACACCACAAAGAAATGTGTCATTTAAAAAATCGTTTCATACATCATTCGTGCAAATTCGTGAAATTCGTGGATAAAGCCGCTTGCTTTTGAATTGGTATAAAGGCGTTATGACCGAAACTCCGTCCATGTCACAAACCGCCGGAACCGTGATCGCGCAATATCGGATTGAGCGCGAGATCGGACGCGGCGCCATGGGCATCGTCTACCTGGCCATCCAGGAACAGCTGGAGCGCCCGGTGGCGCTGAAAGTCCTGAACAGCGCGCTGGCCCATGACCAGGAATTCGTCAAGCGCTTCTTCAACGAAGCCCGTTCCGCCGCCGCCCTGTCCCATCCCAAAATCATCCAGGCCTATGACGCCGGCTTCGTCGAGCCCGACCTCTATTTCTTCGCCATGGAATACATCGAGGGCGAAACCCTGTACGACCAGCTCAAGCGCGAGGGTGCGCTCAAACAGCCGGAGGCCCTGGCGGTCGCCTCCGACATCGCCGAAGCCCTCCACTACGGCTGGAAGCGGCAGAATCTCATCCACGGCGACATCAAGCCCGAAAACATCATGATCAGCGCCGCCGGCGAAACCAAGCTCGCCGACTTCGGCCTGGCCAAGGTCTCCGGCCATGATTTTTCCGGCGACGGCATCATGCTCACCCCGCTCTACGCCGCCCCCGAGCTCATCCGCGGGGATGCGCCGCCGGGCGACTGCCGGCCGGACATCTATTCCTTCGGCGCCACGCTCTACCACCTGCTCAACGGCGAACCGCCCTTTCCCGGCACGGATCCGAAAGTGGTGCTGCGCCGCCACCTGGAAGAGACGGTCCGCCCGTTGTCGGATCTGAACTCAAAAATTTCCAAGGACGTTTCTGATTTTGTCTGCCTGCAGCTCCTGGCCAAAGATCCGGCGGCCCGGCCGCAGACCTGGGAACAGGTGCTGTCCTCGCTGGAATGGTTCCATCACCGGCGCTTGCGCAAGATGGTGATGTCCGCCCCCGGCGCCGCTGGCGGCGCCGCCGCCCCGGGTGGCGGCACCCGGTCCGCGACGCCGGCCCGCAACTCTAACCTGTTGCGGTTGATCCTGGCGGGGTCGTTCCTCGCGCTGGGACTGCTCATCCCCGCGCTTTGGTTCGTCTGGAACCGCGCCCGGCCCCATGCCGGAACAACTTCGAACGCGACGGCTCCGGCCACTTTGACTCCTGCCCAAAAAGCGGTGCTGGCGGATTGGCAGACTCTCCAGGAACGCCTGGACAACGAGGCGGATGCCTTTGTCGCCGATGACCTGCTCCAGGCTTTCCGCGAAGCCCATGCCAACTGGCTTCCCCCCGACTTCGATCTGGTCTTCCGCGACTATCAGAAGCGCCTGATCTCCAAACCCGCGCCCGCAACGCCGGACGGGAAGAAACCCGAAACCCCGGCGCCGGTCACTCCGCCAACTCCGGTTCCGGTTCTTCCCGCCCCAGTTCCGGTCGTCCCGGCGCCCCCCCCGGAAACGGCCGTAAAACCTGCCCCCAAAACCGCGGAAGCCGCGCCCCGCCGCGAAGAGGATTCACCCCAGGCCATCGCCCGGGCCGACGAACTGGCTCAGATCTGGTATGGCCTGCATCTTCAAAGCAGCCAAACCGTAGGCCGTGTGCCCGAAACCACGCTGGCGGCGGCCCGGGATTGGCTGACCCGGTATCCGCAGGCGTCGCCCGAACGCAGCCAGCTCCTCTTCCTGACCGGAAAGATCCTGCCCGCCTATGAAGAATTCCTGCCCGTCCTGATCAAGAACAAGGCCAAGTTCGCCGGCCTCGCCCTGCCTGCGCCGGACAAGACCCTCAAGCCCTTCCGCGACCTGGCCTTCACCGAATATCAGGTGACGGAAAAAGTCGATTCCGGCGAGTTTGCCGTGCATGTGCCCTGGACCACCCCCGGCCTTGACCGCAAGGCGGTGCTCGGCACCTTCACCAAGACCGTATTTACAGATCCCGCGCTCACCCCGGCCGAGCGCGCTCCCTACCTGGCCTGGCTTCTGCTCTCCCGGCAATTCGACCCCCTCGAACAACAACTTCCGGAACTCCATGACGCGGCCCTGGCCCGCGAATGGCTGCTGGCATCCCGCACCTATCTGCAAGCCCCGACCGAGGGACAGGCGCTGGCGCTGTGGCGCGAAGTCGAAGACGCCGCCCGCCAGTCGCAGGTCACCCAGGCGTGCCGGGCCGCCCTGCGTTTGCGCGCCCTCCCCTCCGCCGGCGCCGCCCGGCATGGCGCCGAGATCGACCGCTTGCTGCGCCAAAACCAGGACCGCCTCCCCGAAATGGCCGCCCCGGCCCTGGTCCAGAACGCCCTGGAAAAGCTGGCGGCCGCCCCCGAGGAAAGCCTGCTGCTGCTCGGAACCGCCAAAACCCGCTACGGCCGCCTAGACTTCCCGGAAAACGCCGAGATCGACAAACTGCGACAGAAAGCCGTGGAACAACTCGCGGAAAAGGGAACCCAGGAAGAGCACTGGGCGCCGATCCCGCGGCTGTCCGGAGGGCTGCCGGATTATCCCGGAGAGGCGGGCGTATCGTACTTCCTGGCCCTCAAAAATCTCAACGCCATGACGGCTCCGCAACAGGCGGGCATGACCTCCCTCCATCCGCTCGCCCTGATGGAACTGGGCGACTGGGGTACCGCGCAGAAAATCTTTCAGGAAACCCCGGTGCCCAAAGCGGGCGGCGTCCCCCCCGTGTTCCATGCCGCACGCCTCTTCGGCCGTGCTTTGGCCGCCGACCGCTTTGAAGACCGCACGTTCGATGCCGCCGCCTTCCACCAGCGGATGGCGGAAATCCGGCGGGAACCCCCGGTCCCGGACGAAGAGGCCAAGCCGGAACTCGTCAAGGCTAACCAGTTCCCCGCCATCTTGGGCCAATTCACCGCAGATTACGCCCTGCTCACCCGCACCTGGGACCAAATCCCCGCCTCGGCGCAGCTGGGCCAGCTCGCCATCAGCCGCCAGTCGCCCGCGGCCGGACCGCTCCTGCTAACCCTCGCCACTCTGGACCTGGAAGCCCAGCAGCGCCCGGCCGCCCTCGAACTCCTGCGCAAATGCAAAGAGCGGCTGGACGCCAAGACCGAGGATCTCCCCGAGCACGTCGCGGCCGCCAAAGCCTTGGCCTTCCTCGAAGGGCACGAAAACCGCCCGCCTCTGCCGGCGGACGTCCCCCGGAACAGCCGCGCCCGCTACAGCCGCTTTCTGCTTTCCGCCATGCTCGCGCGCACTCCGCAACTGACCACCCGTCAGGAAAAAGACCTGGTGACGGAACTGGCCGGCCGCCTGGATGCCGCGCAATGGGCCGGACTGGAAGGCTGGCTTGACGCGCTTCTCCTCCGCGTCGGCTATGAACTGAGTTCCCGCAATGACTCCGCCGCGCTCGCCCTGGTGCGCAAGGCGTTGGATGACCGCAGCCCCCTGGCCGGAACCTGCTACCCCCGGATACTTTTCCTCCGCGCCGGCCTGGAACAGCTCACGGCGCCGGCGACGGTCGCCCGCGAAACCCTGGCCGCCGTCGCCCATGCCACCACCGCCGCCCCCTCGGAACTGGCGCTGGCCAAGGCCCGCTCTGGCGGGAATCAGGGCGGCGACGCGGATCTGCCCTTCTGGAGCGGCTGGCTGCGCTGGACCGCCGCCGTCAAAGCCAGCGACGCCCCCGGCGCCAAAGCCGCCCTGGCGGAAATGCGCAGCGGCGCCCGTTCCCTGGCCGAAAAACGGATGGTCTCGCTTCTGGCGGAAGTCCCGGTTTCCCCGCGCTGACCCAACCCCGTTGCCTTTTGGATACGAACGTCCAACATTCAACATCGAATCCTGATTCGTTCTACGGACTCATACCAGATTTTTCATTCAACGTTGAATGTTCGATGTTGAATGCTGAATGTTCATGAATTATTCAGACCAGGTACCTTACGGTTTTCCCATGCTCTGCCAAAAATGCCAGCACCATCCGGCCACTATCCACATCCAGGAGATTGTCGGCGGCGGCAAGCGCGCCCTGCATCTCTGCGGCGCCTGCGCCGCAGCCCAGGGCATCGACGCCGCCTCCACACTCAAAGGGCTTGACCTGGCCAAACTTCTCCTGCACCTGGCCCAGGAACAACAGGTTCAAGCCAAGGCCGCCGCGGCCGGCGCCGCCACCAAGCCCCGGCGCAACCGCGGCGAACTCGCGGAGGAAGCCCGGCCCTGCCCCGGATGCGGCATCACCGCGGAAGAGGTGCGGAGCACCGGCCGCCTCGGCTGCCCCGAATGCTACCACACCTTTTCCCCGCTCCTGCGGCCGCTCCTCAAAGACATGCACCGCGGCCTCCGCCATACCGGCAAACCGCCCGGCGCCGGCGCCGGCGCCGAGGCCTGGACCCGGCGCATGGCCCGGCGCCGCATTGAAACCGCCCTCGCCACGGCGGTCAAGGCCGAGGACTATGAAAAGGCCGCCGGCCTCCGCGACCGCCTGCGGGAGGCGAACGCCGCCGCCGGAGACACCCCGTGAAACGCCCGCCCCTGCCTTCTCCGTTCTCGCGGCCGGCGTCCGGGTTCCCGGACGGAAATGACGCCGTCATCGCCTTCACCACCCGGATCCGGCTGGCGCGCAACCTCGCCGACCTGCCCTTCCCCAGCCGCCTCACCGCCACTCAGCGCCGCGAGGTCGCCCGCCGTGCCGGCGCCGCCTGCGCCGAATGCCGCCCCGCCCTGCTCCGGCAAACCTCCAGCATGGACCGGCTCTCACCCCTGGACCGGCGCCTTCTCCTGGAATGGCACCTGATCAGCCGGGAAATGGCCACCGCCGCCACCGGAGCGCTGCTGGAGGAGGAGGATGGACGGGTCTCGCTCATGCTCAACGAGGAAGACCACCTCCGTCTTCAGGTGTTGACCCCGGGCCTGGACCTGCCCGGCGCCTTCCGCGAGGCCGACGATTTCGACACGGCCCTGGCCCAGCACCTGCCCTTCGCCTTCGACGCCGAACTGGGGTTCCTCACCGCCTGCCCCTCCAACGCCGGCACCGGCCTGCGGGCCTCGGTCATGCTGCATCTACCCGCGCTGATGGTGACCGGGGCGGTCGAAGGCGTGGCCCGCGCCGCCGGCCGCCTGAAACTGGCCGTACGCGGCTGCCTCGGCGAAGGCTCGGAGCCGTGGGGCAATCTCTTCCAGGTCTCCAACCAATCCACCCTCGGCGAAGCGGAAACCGCCATCCTGGAACGGTTGCAAGGCATCGTCGAACGGCTGATCCGCGCCGAAGAGGCAGCCCGGCAGCAGTTGCTGACCCGGAACACCCCGGAGGAACAGGACCGCCTCGGCCGCGCTTTCGGCATCCTGGCCCACGCCCGCCGCCTCGGCACCCAGGAAGCCATGAACCTGCTCTCCCTGCTCCTGCTCGGCGCGGAATTGGGCTGGTTCCCGCGGCTGCGGCCGGAACGGCTGCGCCGACTCCTGCTCGAAGTCCAGTCCGGCCAAATCCAACTCGCAGCAGGCCGAGAACTGTCTCCACCGGAACGGGATGAACAACGCGCACGCCTGACCCGCGCCGCTCTGGCCGACGCCGCCCGGACCTGACGCCCGTGGAACAAACCGCCTTGCGGCAGTACGGTAGGCACGGCAGTCCATGAAGGCATACACCAACATCCGGAAAAAGCTGGCCATCTACGGCGGCATCGCGCTGGCGGTGCTGGGAGCCGGCGGAGCCTTGGCCTGGCCCGCCGTCAGATGCGGAGGAATGCTCGGCGCGGTGGGGGGCTGCCTGATCGGCGCCGCGGCCCTTATCCTAGCCGCCATCATCCTGGCGCCAGTCCTCGCCGAAATCTGCGCCAACCTGGCGGTCTCGGGACTCAACCGCCTGATCATGCCGGAAGACCACTACGACCGGCCGCAGCCGGCCTACAGCGTGCCCGAAGGCCGGGTCAAGAGCGGCGATTTCGAAGGAGCCATGGCCCTCTACGAACAAATCGCGGCAGACTATCCCAAGGAGATCAGGCCGTGGATGGCCATGATGGAAACAACTGTGGCCAGAATGCATGACCGGAAGCGGGCGGATGAACTGCTCCGGCGCGCCCTGGTCTGCTTTCCCGATAAAAAGACGCAACGCCTTCTCGAAGAGAACCATCACGCCATGGTCTCCCTGCTCCAACCGCACCCGGACTGGTACCAACCCGGCCCGAGGCACCTGCCGGAGCGCCGCCGCACCGAGCCCCCGGCCCCGCATTCGTAACCAAGGTGAACAGAAGGCGCAAAGACTCAGAGAAAGCCCCCCCCCCGATTTCCAATTTCAAGTTTCACTCACAACTCACAACCCCCAACCCGTTATGCCTTCCCTCCGCCCCCTCGGCGCCCACATGTCCGTCAGCGGCGGCTTCATCACCGCCGTGAAACAGGCGGTGACGGTCGGCGCCGACGCCGTCCAGATCTTCACCAAAAGCCAGCTCCGTTGGGAAGCGCCGCCCATCACCGAGGCGGACGCGGCGGCCTTCCGCGCCGCCGTGAAGGAGGCCGGCCTGCGCTTTGTCTGCGCCCATGACAGCTACCTCATCAACCTCGCCTCGGGCGATTCGGCGGCGCGCGCCAAGTCCGTGGCCTCGCTGACCCATGAACTGCGCCGGGCCGACCGCCTCGGCTGCGCCTGCCTGGTGCTGCATCCGGGCTCGCCGAAAACCGAGAGCCGCGAGGTCGGCGTCGAACGCGTCGCCGCCGGGGTCCGCGAAGTCCTGAAAGCCACGCCGGAATGCGCCTGCAAGCTCGCCCTGGAAAACACCGCGGGCCAGGGCAGCACTCTCGGCACGACGTTCGCCGAACTGGCGCGCATGATCGAACTCGCCGGCGCCCCGGCCCGACTCGGGGTCTGCCTGGACACCTGCCACGCCTTCGCCGCCGGCCACGAACTGCGTACGCCGAAGGCGGTCGCGGAGCTGGCCCGCGAATTCGACCGCCTCATCGGCCTCGCCCGCCTCCTGGTCATGCACCTGAACGACAGCAAGAAACCGTTCGGCTCGAACCTGGACCGGCACGAGCACATCGGCCAGGGCAGCCTGGGCGAGGATGCGTTCCGCTGCGTCCTCCGCGAACCCGCGCTCAAAGGCATTCCCGGCATCCTCGAAACGCCCAAGGACGACGACGACCCGGAACTGACGGAAGACCGCAACGCCCTGGCCCTCCTCCGCAAACTGGAAGCCTGACCGGATTTTTTTCCCGCGAAAGCGCGCGAAAAAAACATTCCAGATAAATCTTTGCGCCTTTCGCATATTTAGCCTGATCTATTCATGAACCGTTCACCAAAACCGTCTCCGTGGACTCTGTGAACTCTGTGGTGAATAATCCAGGTTAGCAGGCAACTCGGCATGAAATCCTCTTCCCATCCAATCCCATCGTTCCGAGTCTCACCGGCCATGATCTGGGCCGCGGAGGGGGCGGCGCTCGTCATCGCCCTGGCCGGCACCGTGTTGGGCCGCTGGCAAGCGAAGGACCTGATCTGGGGACTCTGGATCTCCAGCCTCTGCGTCGGCTATGCCTGGATCGTCACCGCCGTCGTCGCCTCCATGCTGCGCCCGAGACTGACCCCGGGGCTACGCGCCGCGGCCGTCGTCGGCGGCCTGTTCCTGCTGGCTTTTTTCACCGTGCATTTCGGCGGGTTCCACTTGGGCCACAGCGTGTTCCTGAATGTGTTCTTCCCGCTGGATCCGTTGGCGGGACGCGACCCGTTCACCAATGCCCCCCGCGTGATCCTCCTTACCCTGAACCTGTACTGGCCGGTTGTCCTGGCCAGCTTTGTCTCGCGCCTGCCGGATTTCCCGTGGCGCGGCGTGGACATGAAGGAGAAGAACGCCATGATGGCGCCCTACGCCAACGTGGTGCGCATGCATCTTCTGATCTTCGTCTTCGCCGGCCTGGCCGCGGCCAAGCTTTCCGACCTGGCGGTTTATCCCGTGCTGCTTTTCTACTTCGTGCCGTGGGGGTTGCTGTTCAGAAAACGCGCAACGGAGTCCGTGGAGGAACGCGCATGAACAACGTGGATGACTTGCGGTTGCGGCTGGTCCAGGCGACCGCCGGGCCCGACCCGGCGGAGAACCTGAAGCGTCTCGGCGAACGGCTGGCGAAGCTCCCGCACCGGCCCGCCCTGACCGTGCTGCCGGAAAACACCCTGGTCGCCGGCCGGGCCGAAACCATCCGTGCCGCCGCGGACACCGTCGCCGGCTGGCGCAAACGCCTCACGCCCCTGGCCAAACTCGCCGACGCCCCGCTCGTGATCGGCGGTGTGCCGATCCGCGACGGCCGCGACGGCATCCGCCAGTGCGCCCTGGTCCTGGCCGCGGACGGCACGCTCCTGGCGCGCTACGACAAGCGCCACCTCTTCCAACTGCGTCCCGGCAAGCCGAACGGCACGGATGAGACCGCGCTCTACCGCCCGGGCCGCACCGGCCCCGTCGCCTTCGCCTGGAACGGGTGGCGCATCGGCATCGCCATCTGCTTCGACCTGCGTTTCCCCGAATTCTTCCGCGCCCTGACGCCACCCGCGGACATCTGGCTCTGCCCCGCGGCCTTCGCCCGGGAAACCGGCCGCGCCCACTGGGAACTGCTCCTCCGCGCCCGGGCCGTGGAAAACCAATGTTATGTGGCCGCCGCCGGCCTCTGCGGCACCGATGTCGAAACCGGTTTTGTCTGCTACGGTCACTCCCTGGTAGCCGATCCCTGGGGCGCCGTCACCGCCGAAGCCGAACCCGCGGACCGCGAGGCCGTGCTCGAAACCGTCCTCGCCAAAGCCCGCCTGGCCGACGTCCGCCGCCAACTCCCCGCCCTCGCCGCGCGACGGGACTGAAAGGCCTGTGGTCTGTGGGCTGTGGGCCTGTGGGGGGGCAGGTTGCGAGTTGTGAGTTGCGAGTTGTGGGTTGCGGGTTCGAAGAGGGGCGGGGAATAGGACTTATGGGACGTATAGGACCTATGGGACGAATGAAGCGGCCGGCCCGGTGCCGTCACACCGCCCCACCGCCCCACCGTCACACCGTCACACCGATTCCCTCCTGCCGGCGAAACCGAAAAGTCCGGCATTCCGGACTTTTGTGTAACCATTTCATGCACAATTCATTCCATTCAAAAAAAACCGAACCAGTTCCGGAGCAAACCGGTCCCGTCCAGCTTGGGGGGCGGGTGTCCACACCCGGCAACACCGGCCGGCGGGCTTCCAGCCCGGCGATTGGGAGTGGGCATCCTGCCCACCGTTTCCCACCAATCTTTGCGATCTTTGCGTTCTTTTGCGGCAAAAAACCGGGGACCGTTTTTATCCGCAGATGACGCAGACGCGGACAACCCGGATCGGAATCATCCGGAGTCAGGGTTTAGCCGGGTGCATTTCATCTTCAACGGCGCGACGGATGAATTCGTTCAAGCTGACGCCGAGCCGGTCCGCGGTTAGGGCCGCCTGCCGGTGAATCTCCGGACCCAGACGCACGTTGAACGTTCCGGAAAACGCTTTCTCCGGTTTCTTCCCGACCGCCGCGCAGGTGGCCAGATAATCCTCCACCGCGTCCCGGAACGCCGCCTCCAACTGCGCCACGGTCTCCCCCTCGAACGTCACCAGGTCCGCAATGAACTCCACGCGGCCGTGCAGCAACCCGTCCTCCGTGCTGATCCAGCCGGAACCCGCATACCCGCGGTGCTGAAAAGTGGCGATGCTCGCTTTCATGGCATGTACCCGTTGTGAAATCCCGGGGCTGCGTCCCCAGGCGTACCAGCAGTTTCTCTTTCCGACTCATGTCCTCCACCCTCCCTCTTGCAACTGAAATATAGTTGCAAGCTTTCCACCTGTCCACCACGGCATCGTAACAGCTTGGATCACGGCGCCTTGGCGCGGAAGCTCCAGCGGCCGGCGGTGACTTCCACGCGGGCCCATCCGGGCTCCGGGCTGGCGGCCGGGCAGCGCGCGCCGCCCTCTTCCAGCGAGGCGGGATCGGCGGTCGGGATCCAGACTTCGCCGACGGTGTTCGCCGGCAGCGTGCAGTCCAGGCGGATCCGGCCGTTCTCCAGGGTCCAGCCCGCCGCGATCTCGCCGCGCGGGGAACGGTGCGTGGCGGCGGCGCGGGTCAGACCGCCGCCGACCACCGGCCGGATGCGGAGGCGCGCAAAGGCCGGCGCAAGCGCCTGGATGCCGCAGAGGCCGCCGTAGAGCCATTCGCCGGCCGCGCCGTAGGCGTAGTGGCTGAAGCTGTTCATGCCGGGGTCCGACGGGCCCTCGCCGGTCTTCCAACCGTTCCAGCGCTCCCAGATGGTGGTGGCGCCCTGGGTGATGGAGTAAAGCCAGGAGGGATACTCGGTACGGCGCAGCAGGCGTAGCGCCAGATCGCCGCGGCCGGCGCGGGCAAGCTCGGGCAGCAGGTACGGCAGGCCGACAAAGCCAGTGGTGAGCCGGCAGCCGCGGGCTTCGATGTCCGCAACCAGCACCTGCGCCACCGCAGCGCGGGCTTCCGTCTCGCAAAGATCGAAGTGCAGCGCCAGAAGCTGCCCGGTCTGGCTGGCGACTTCGCTCTTCAGCCCCAACACTCGGCCGTCGGCACGCACGAACTGCCGGCGAAAAGCGGCGCGGACGCGCTGGGACAGGGCGCGGAAGCGTTCTGCCTCGGCGCTCTTCCCCAGCACCTGCGCACTCTCGGCGACCAGGTGCGCAGAGTACGCATAGAACGCGGTCATGATCAGTTCGTGCGGAGTCTCGGAATCCACCGCGAGCCAGTCGCCGAAACAGCAGAAACGCTTGCCGTCGGCGCAGCGCAAGTCCATCCCGGGCAACGCCGTGCGTTCAAGATACTCAACCCAGCGCGCCATCATGTCAAAATTGTCGGCAAGGAAACTCCGGTCACCGGTGACCTGCCAGAGCGTCCAGGGACAGATCGTGGCGGCATCGCCCCAGGCCGCGTCGCCGCGGAAGAGCAGCGACCAAGTGCAATCGCCCCCGGGGATCACCGGCACGAAATTCGGGATGCAGCCGTCGGCGTGCTGGCCGTCGCGCAGGTCGCCGAGCCACTTGGTGAAGAACGCGGCGATGTCGCAGTTCCAGGCCGCGGTGGCGACAAAGGCCTGGGCGTCGCCGGTCCAGCCCAGCCGCTCGTCGCGCTGCGGGCAGTCCGTGGGCACGTCGACGTAATTGGCGCGTTGCGTCGCCAACGCGTTGTGCCAGAGCTTCTCCACCAGCGGATCAGAGCAGGTGAAGCCGCCGGCCTGCGGCGTGTCGCTGCCGAGCTGGATACCGGTCACCGCATCGTCCCCCGGTTCGCCCGGCCAGCCGGTGAGTTCGACGTACTGGAAGCCGTGGATGGCGAAAGCCGGCTCCCATTCCTCGACGCCGGCGCCGCGGCAGGTGTAAAGATCGACCGCGTACGCCTGGCGCAGATTGTCGACATAAAGTTGGTTGTCGGGCGTCACCATCTCGCCGTGGCGGATGCGGATGGTCTGGCCGGCCGGGCCCTGCACCCGGAGGCGCACGCGGCCGGCGATATTCTGTCCGAGATCCAGGATCCACACTCCCGGCCGCGCCTGCCAGCGCCGCACCGGTTTGAATTCCGCCAGCCGCCGCACCGCCGGGCCGGGGTGCGCGAGAAGCCGGGGCTTGTCGGCGACGGCGCCGCAGTCATTCGCCTTCCACCAGCCCGAGCAGTCGAGCCCGGGCCGGTTCCAGCCGTCCAGTTCCTGGGTGGCATCGTAGATTTCGCCGCGCAAGAAATTACTGGCGATCACCGGCGAATTACGAACCCGCCAGGCGCCGTCGGTGCCCAGCTCGCTCCAGGTGCCGTCCGTGTGCTGAACCCGCAGCAGCAGAAGTAGTTCAATGCGTTCACCCCAGCTATTGGCGAGCTGACGCCAGCCGATCGCCCCGCGGTACCAGCCGTCGGCGAGCTGGGCGCAGAGCGTCACCTGGTTGCCCTTCACCAAGTGCGAGACATCCCAGCAGCGGTAGTGCAGGCGGTGGCGGTAATCAGTCCAGCCGGGAGCGAACTCTTCGTCACTGGCGCGTTCGCCGTCGATCCAGGCGCGCAAGATGCCTTTGGCGGTGGCATAGAGAAAGGCGCGCGCCACCGGCTTGTCCAGCGTCCAGTCCCGGCGGAACCACTGGCAGTTGCTGGAGACATGCGCCGGCGACGCGATCCAATGCGCCGCACCCCAGCCGGCATGACCCATGAGCCCCGTCTGGAACCGGGCAACCGCGCTCCAGGGCCCGGCAACCCCCGCGGCGTCCCAGGCCTGCACCCGCCAGAACACCGGCTGGCACGGGCCGAGATCCGCCCCGCCCCAGGACCGATTGAGCGATTCCGCGTCCTCGACCCGCCCGCTTTCCCAGAGCAGCGCCCGCTCCGCCGCCAGATCTTCGGCGCGGACCGCGGCCTGGATACGCCAAGCCGTCTGCCGCGCGCCGCGCGCCGGCGACTCCAGCGCCCAACCGAGTTGCGGCCGGGGACTTTCCACCGCCAGCGGATCCGTGAGATGTTCGCAACGCAGGGCGACAGGGAGAAACGGCATGGGAGGACTCCGAAGTTGGAGGGAAATCAAACCAATCAGGTACTTTAGCCTGAATTCGTCACGATCCGACTTGCCCGCTAAATACGCGAAATATCGCGAAATGGAGTTCATGATTCCTTTCGCGCTTTTTCATGAGATTTCGCGGACAAGAGGCGGTTGATGAATCATTTTCGGCCCCGACGGGGCCAAAGTCAATAGCCACGGGTTTCAACCCGTGGAAACGGATCCGTTTTATGTGCCCCGAAAGCGGCACGGGGGGGGGTTCGTCAAACGCCCCCGTGCAAGTATCCCACTCGCACCCCGACGGGCATACGCGTCAACTTAAGGATTCG
>CAITSE010000059.1 GCA_903894975.1 uncultured Lentisphaerota bacterium | reverse complement strand
TCGTTTGCGATGTGGATGGTTTGGCTGCCGTGGTGGCGTCCGAAGTGGCTTAAAGTCGTCACGGATGACCGGTAAAAGCATCGACCAGACCGTCACTCGGCCGAGGTCACGCCCCTTCAGGGCTCAAAGCTCTTTTCTTCTTCATTCCCAGGGCGTTGCCCTGGGCTGGTATGTTCCGCGCCTTCAGCGCTCCGGAAGGGGCCGGCGGCCCGGCCGGTTCCTGCCCGGCCGTGCGCCGGTGCCGCATCAAACCCGTCGAGGAAATCGAAGGAGTCGAGGAAGTCGAAGAAGTCGAACAAAACCGTTTTCAGGAAAAGCGGAACCGCGCCTTGTCCCCGGTGCCCCGTAACCCGCCCCGGCGCCGGGCGCCGGCGTTTTCGTCCCATAGGGACTGAAGTGGAATAGGCAGGGGCGACGCCCCTGCATGGCCGGAACCCCGCGTTGGGCGTGCCGCAGGTACGCCGGGAACTCTGTGGGGCAGTGCTCCCAGGATCCGTCAGATCGGACGGATCTGACGGATCGGGCACAATGCGCGAGCCTGAAAGGCAGACAGGAGTGTCTGCCCTACGTTCTCAGGCATAGGCAGGATTGCCTGTGTCACGTTCCCCACCCACAGGCCTACAGACCACAGGCCACAGACCTACAAATACTTGCGCCGCAGTGCCGCGGCGCCGTCGGCGCGGCCGGTGGCCTCGAGGCGCGGGAGGTAGTGCTCCAGGGCGCGGCGCGGGGCGTGGAAGGGGCCGCCCTCGTCCAGGACGATGCGCAGGGGGTCGACGGTGCGGCCCTTGGGCATGGTGGCCATCATCCGGTCATGCCAGCGCAGCAGGCGCCAGGCGCCCTCGCGGCACAGTTCCGGCCGCGCCGCGGCGATGTCGTGTTGTTCGTAGGGATCGTCGGCGAGGTTGTAGAGCTGTTCGTCGGCGAACAGGTGGTACCCGTCGTGGTAGGTGCGGATGTAGAGGTAATCGTCCCAGCGCACCGAACGCTGGCAGACGTGGCAGCACTGGCTGAGGACGAGATCCTCGCGGCCGGTGTCGGCGCCGTCGGTGAGGGTGTCGGCGAAGCTCACGCCGTCCCAATACGCTTTTTTCGGCCGCTTCAGCAGGTCGGCCAACGTGGGGAGCAGATCCAGGTTGCCGTGCAGTCCGGCATCGGCCGTGCCCGGTTTGACCACGCCCGGCCAGCGCACGATCATGGGGATGCGGCAGGTGATGTCATCGGCGGTGGCGTGTTCGCCGTAGATGCCGAGTTCGCCCAGGTTTTCGCCGTGGTCGGAGCTGACGATGATGATCAGGTCGTCGAGGACGCCGGCTTGTTCGAGCGCCGCCAGGATTTGGCCGATGTGATCATCCATGTAGCGGATGCCGCAGTCATAGCCGTCGATCATGCGGCGGAGCGCCGGCATATCCGGAAGTTCGCCGGGATGGCGGGGGAAGGCGGGGTTGGTTCCGTTGTTGTACATGCCGACGTCCTGAGCCGAATGGGGCCCGGTCTTCTGCCAGTGTCCGGCCAGCACCTCGGGGGTGATCCAGGCGGGGAGGGGATCGTCCGCAAAGGGATTGCCGAATTCCGCCGGGGCGCGGTAGGGGGTGTGCGGGTCCCAGTAGTTGAGGTGCAGGTACCAGTTGTCGGCGGCGGCGTTTTTGGCGATCCAGTCCAGGGCGGTCGGGGTCACGTCCTCGGCCGATTCCATGCCGCCCTTGGCGGTGTCGTGGATTTCATGGAACCCGGCGTAGTACCAGTAGGCCGAGTGCCGTTCGCCGAAGCCGCCGACGTAGGCGGTGCGCAACCCCGCGTCGCGCAGGACATTGACCAGGCTCCCGCCGCGGGCCAGCGAATCGCGGAAGTCGCGGTCGGCGCCGTCCGGGGGGCGGTCGGCGCAAACGCCGCCGTGGTTGATGACGCCGTTGTGGATGCCGAAGCGTCCGGTCATCATGGCCGCGCGGCTGGGCAGACAGGGGGCGTCGGAGCAGTAATACCGGTCAAAGCGCATGCCGCCGGCGGCGATACGGTCGAGGTTCGGGCTGGTGTTGCGGGGGTAACCGTAGCAACCGAGGTGGTCGGGGCGCAGGGTGTCGAGGTCAAGATAGAGGATGCGCATGGTGAACTCCTGGGGGGAAATGCGAACGTCGAACATTCAACATTGAACCTTCAACGGTGAAGTGAATTGAAGCTTGAGTCCGCGACATGATTACCTGTTCGATGTTGGACGTTCAACGTTCGATGTTCAATGTTCACATTTATTCCGCGCGTTCCAGTTCCGCCGTCACCCGGCGCAGGGTTTGCAGGCGGCCGTTGCGCTGGTGAGGAGGGGCGTCGGCGGCGTATTCGGCCAGGGCCAGCACGCCGGCGGGCCGGCGGGCGCGCCGCACCACCGCCGCCTGGCGCCGCACGCCGTTGTGGTTGAGGTGCGGGTCGGCCGCCATGCCGTCCTCTTTGGCCGCCCAGATCCGGATCTTGACCGTGGCGGGCGAGAGTTTCGAGGGCACGCCGTCGCGCTTGAATCCGGAAAAGCCTGCGCAGGCGGCATCCGGAGCGAACCAAGCCTGGCCCAGGGCCGCCACGGCATCCAGTTCCCCAACCCACGGCCGGAGAAAGCCGACGCGGGCACGGATCCGCACCGTGCCGTCCGGCGGTTCCGCCTGGCGGATCAGGACCATGCCGTCCTCGCCCGGGACATACCATTCGGCCGTGGCCCCGGTCTGTTCGGCGAGTCGGCGCAGGGCTTCGTCGATCCGGGCGTCGAAGGCGGGGCCGGCGGCGCCGAGGGGCAGCAGGGCCAGAAGCGCGCGGTACAGCTTGCGCGCCGGGTCCCTGGCCACGGCTCCGGCCTGGGCCAGGGCGTCGAGCAGGCGCAGGAGCGAGGATTTGGGGTGGCCGGTGTGCCGCGCCAGGTCGTCCAGGGACTGTCCCCCGTTTTTCCGCAGGAAATTCAACAGTTCCAGCCCCCGCGTCAAGGCGGGAGCGGGCGAGGGCGGGCTGGTGTTTCCGGCTTTGGGCACGGTGCGTCGTCTCCGGGAAGATTTTACTAATGGAACGTATTCATTAGATAGAATTATAAGGAACGTCCGGGGTATTGCAAGTTCCGCAACCCGGCCGTCACGCCGGTTCGCACCGTGCGCGGAAGATCGGTCAGATCGGTCGGATCTGTCGGATCTGACGGATCTGACGGATCGGGCGCAAGGAACGAACCCGAAACGCAGGCGGGATTGCCTGTGTCACGCTTCCCCCCCACAGGCCCACAGGCCACAGGCCCACAGGCCACAGACCACAGGCCACAGACCACAGACCACAGGCCTTGGGCGGCTACCGGTCCAGCGAATCGAGCCAGAGGGCGAGTTCGGGGAAGAGGGCGCGGCGGCGTTCGACGCCGGCGGCGGCCAGGGGCAGCAGGACTTCGGCCTGGAGGGCGGGACTGCGCCCGGTCTCCTTTTCCAGTCCTTCCAGAAAATCCTCCAGACGATCCTGACGTGCGGCGGCTTCGTCGAATTGGGCCCGGGCCAGCTTCCAGTCCTGTTGCAGGGGGCGGGGGTCGCGGGCGGCGGCGGCGGCTTGCAGTCCAGCGCTGAACCGGTGCAGGGAGGGTTGCAGCAGCAACGGGGCGCCGCGCCAGAGTTCGTTCAACTGGCGCAGGCGGTTGGCGACGGCCTGGGGGGCCAATTCCGCGGTGCCGGCGGTTTCGCTGGCTTGTTCAAAGGGGACGCGACCCCAGCCGACGACTCCGGTGCGCCCCGGCGCGGCCAGGGTGACCGAGGTGATTTCGTTCAGCCGTTCGCGGATTTCCTGGGAGGATCGCGGGCGGTGGTGGCGGCGGATGAGGCGTACGGTTTCCTGCGCTTCCCAGGCCGGCAGGCTCTGGCCGTTTTCGGGGCGGTCGCCGAGGGCGAGGCGGACGGCCTGGGAGGGGGCGCGGCCGGCGGCCTGGAATTCCAGGATGCGGCGGAGGCAGCCGTCTTTGCCGGTGTCCGCGCGTTCGATTAAGGAGAGCAGCAGGTCGGCATAGCGGGCATAGAGCAGGTACGCCAGGTACGCCTCGGGGGGCACGGGATGATCGGCCAGGTTGCCGAGGTCGGGGATGCGTCCGTCCGCCGCGGAGGCGGGCAGGAGCAGGCCGAGGGAGGTGGTGTCGCCGCGTAATTTGGCCAGAATGCGCCTGGTCATGGCCGCCGCGAGCCATTCGTGGGTGGAGGGCACGTCAAACTCCCCGCGGGGAAGCATGGGGGTCATGGCGCGTTGGATGACGGCGCGGCAGAGGGTATGGACCAGGATTTCTGGCGTCATGTTCCGGCGCAGCACTACGGTGGGATCCGTCCGGGCCGGATCCGGTTCGCCGCCGTCGGCCAGCACTAGGAGGTTGGCGCCGGGGGGGCGGGCATCGTGGTTGCGGAGCAGGGCGTCTAGCAGGTTCTGGCTGAGACGGGCGATGTCGGCGGCGCTTTCCCGCATGACGGCGGAGGTTCCGGTCACGCTGAGGTTGAGGGTGGGTTCCCGGAGCGTGTTGTCGTCGTCACCGGCGCGCATCGTGGCCGTGGCCAGGAGCAGGAACGCCAGCAGGCTATAGGCGCCGCGAAGCATGCCGTTTCACCTCCGCGGCGCCGTCGTGGCGGGAGCCAGGGCGTGGATGGTCTGCGCCAGGTCCACGGCTTTGCGCAGGGCCGGGTCGTGGTCGGGCAGGGCGGCAAAGCGTTCCGCGGTGACGCCGGTGGCGGTGCCGGCGGCGGGCACGCCGTCCACTTCCAGGTTGGGGCGGACGGGGCCCGGCGGCAGGCCGGCCCGTGCGGGCGGCAGGGGAACGGGCAGCAGGCAGTCCGTCCCGGGGACCAGATTGAACCGGCGCAGTTCGGTGAAGCCGCCGCGCGTAGGCTGGCCGATCAGGGTGGCGCCTCTCTGGCGCTGAAGCAGGGCGGCCAGCCATTCCGCGCCCGCGGCGGTTTCCGGGCCGATCAAGACCAACGGGGCATCCCCGGGGGAGGCTGCGAGTTTTTTCAGCAGGGCCTGAACGTCTGCCAGGGTGCCGCCGCCGGTGGCGCGCAGGTCCAGGATCCACTGGGGCCAAAGCCCGGCTTGGGCTTCGCGAAGCCGGTTTTCCGCGGCGGCCAGATCCGCGTCCGCGCCGTCCAGGGTGGCGGGGGCGAAATACAGGATATGCTCGGCGAGTATGGCGGATGGCACGGAGGCGCTTACCGCCGGGCTGGCGCCGGTGCTGGTGGAAATCAGGCGGGCGCCGCCACCGGCGGCGCGCAACAGGGTTTCGGCGAGGCGTTTGTCATCACCGAGCCGGGCCGGATCCAGGATTTGTTCACGGCGCAGGAGTTCGAGCAGCACCGGGGTCAGGGCCGGTGGTTCCGGTGCGGGTGGTGGCGCCGGCGTTGCGGGGTCCGCCGCGTCGGCGGGAAGGGCCAGCAGGATGGCGGCCGCGGCGAATCTGGCCAGGGCGGCAGGGAGAAGATGAAAGGGCCGCCGTGATTTCATTGGGCCGTGTCCGCGATCGTCACTTCGGCGTCGGCCTGCATCACCTTGGCACGCTGGTCGGCGCGGAACTTGGTGAACTTGGCGGCCAGGCCGGCGTCCTGGAGGGCCAGGATCTGGACGGCGAGCAACGCGGCATTGGTGGCGCCGCCGGAGCCGATGCCGACCGCAGCCACGGCGATGCCGCCGGGCATCTGCACGGTCGAGAGCAGGGCGTCCAGACCGTTGAGCGCGCCGCCTTCGACGGGGATGCCGATGACCGGCAACGTGGTGTGCGCGGCCACGACGCCGGCCAGGTGCGCAGCGCCGCCGGCCGCGGCGATGATGACCTGCAGGCCGGCCGCGGCGGCGTCCGTGGCAAACTTGGCCACGACTTCCGGGGTGCGGTGGGCGCTCATGACGCGGACGGTGAAGAGGACGCCGAACTTCTGAAGGGTTTCCACGGTGCCCTGCAGCTTCGGCAGGTCGTTCTTGCTGCCCATGAGAATGGCGACTTTGGCGGTGCCGGCCATGTCAGATCTCCTTCAGGTTCGTCGGCGGCGGATGAGGAAAAGGTGAAGAGAAGAATAAAACCCCGTCCGCCGGCTTTGCAACCGTGGCCGCGAAACGGGGCGGGCGCGTTCTCCGCCCTCCCCGAACCCCTCCCCGAGAGGGTCTCCGACCCGTTTCCGTCTAACGACAGGCGTGGCGAAATGCGCTGGCGACTCTGAGCGGGGTCTTGCCTGCACACGGGCGGATGGGACCTATGGGACGAATGGGACTTATGCGACCTAGCCCGGCCAAACCGGAACCAAGTTTGCGGTGCTATGCCATCTTGGTGTCCGGCTTGCCCGGGCTATTGTTTGTACTTGTTCACGGGAAAATCGTGACTCGTTGGCTTTTCTAAAAACTCCGATCGGGCGTATATAGTCATGCCCAAATGGGTAGTGTGCCCGTTTTCGGACGGTGTGTCCCCGATTTCTGATTGAGCGATCATCCCATTTGCCAAGAAGAACGATTGCCATGACCGCTGACCAAATCTCCGAAATCCGGCCCGCCATATGCGAGGTCATTAAAGGCACACCGGACACATGCGCCACACTTGAGATCACAGGACATCCTGAAAAATGGATGCAACTGGTCGATCACACGATCAACGCGGCGTACCCGCACGGCGACGATCCGGAAGAAAGAGTGAAGAGCCAGCCTCTGACACTAACGGGCCTCAAAGTCTCCAACTGGGAACCTAACAAGTTCGCAACCTTCGAGATGGCAGCGTTTGACGCGATCGAAGTGGCGGAATGGATCGACGGATATTTCATCCACGTACTGAATTGCCCCCCGGGCGGGTATCACGTTGATGTTGCACTCGAGAAGCTATAGGCAAGTCTCGCCGGAAACAATCCCCACAGGGGATGGTACAGCGTAGCCTCGGGCGTGAGCCCGTGGAATGGCAACGCATCAAGAAAAATAATGGGAGCCCCCGCAGGGTGGCGGCACAGATCGGGGCACCCGCTTGGAATGGACGGTGCCGCCACCCTGCGGGGG
>CAITSE010000058.1 GCA_903894975.1 uncultured Lentisphaerota bacterium | reverse complement strand
GGCGTTTGCCGGTGTCCTGCAAGCGCGCGGGTCACTCGGGCCGAATCTCAGCACACCCGCAGCCGGCAGAACTTTCTTTTCAACCACGGATTACACGGATTGATACGGATAGGAAGAGACAAAACAGACGGGTAATCCGTCACGTAACCAGTGAAACGGGCAACGGAGTTCCGAACGTGTTTCCGCCACAACCGGCTTACCGGGAGGTTTCCGCCAGAGGCGGATCAGCCGTGGTTGGCGCCCTCCGGTTGCGTGGGCCACGGTGGTTTGGTCGTAAGGAGGGCGAGGCTCCTGCCGAGCCGGGGACGCCAAACCTTCGCTCGACTGGTTACTCCGTCACAATGGAAAGTATTGATCGAATGTGTAAATCAGGAAAACCGGAATCGGACGAATTTCCCTTTCTTGCCTCTAGCCTGAATTATTCATGAAATAAAAAGTGTGGTTTGTGTAACACTTTGAACTGCAAAGTGTTATAGTACTGTTATCGCCAAACAACAGGACTCAACAAACCACACATGAGACAAGATACTCGCGAACAGATGGTTTTCACGGGCATTGCGGGCAAGAAAGTTACGGCGGAGTTCGAAGACATCGCCCTGTCTTCGGATGGCGGCATTCTGCTGGCGGCGGAAGTTGAGAAGCGGCTGGGCATTGTGCGGCGATTGGCGGAATGTATTCCGGATCCGCGCCAGCAGGGAAAGGTGGTCCAGGATCTTGAATCCATGCTGCGGCAACGCATTCTGCAGATTATTGCCGGATACGAAGACGCCGACGACTGTGATCACCTGAGACGGGATCCGGTGTTCAAGACGGCGGTAGGGCGCGATCCGCAACGGGATCCGGATCTGGCCTCGCAACCCTCGATGACGCGTCTGGAGAACGCGGTCGACCGGCGGGCGCTGTTGCGCATTGGCTATGCGTTTGTGGACCAGTACATGGATTCGTTTTCCAGACCGCCCAAGGCGGTTGTGCTGGATATTGATCCGACGGCCGTCATCACCTACGGGGATCAGCAGTTGCGTCTGTTCAACGCCTTCGAAGACGAGTATTGCCTGATGCCGTTTCACGTGTACGATGGTCTCACCGGCAAGTTCATCACGGCACTGATCCGCCCGGGCAAGACACCGACGGCGGCGGAGATTCTGGCGATTCTCAAACGGCTCGTGCGCCGCTTGCGCCAGCGCTGGCCGAATACCAGGATCGTGGTTCGCGCCGACGGTCATCACACCAAACCCGATGTGATGGACTGGATGGAAGCACACGATGTTGAGTTCATCACCGGACTGGGACCGAATGCGAGGCTCGATGCGCAGTTCGCAGATCTGATCGTCAACGCCCGTCGCCGCTGGGAGCGCACCTGCCAGGAAGTGCGACTGTACAGTCGCGGCTGGTATGCGGCCGAAAGCTGGAGCCGCGCCAGACGGGTAGTCTGCCGCGTTCTGGTCAGCAGTCGCGGCGTGGACACCCGCTACATCGTCACCTCGTTTGCGGATACGGCAGCGCCTTACCTGTACGAACGGGTGTATTGTGGTCGCGGTCAGGCGGAGTTGATGATCAAGGACCACAAAACCGACCTGCATTCGGATCGGTGCAGTTGTCACTCGGCTGCCGCGAACCAGTTCCGGATTTTCCTGCACTCCGCCGCCTATGTCGTTCTGCATGAACTGCGCCAGCGCTTCCTCCGCGGAACGGAACTGGCCGGTGCCAGATTCAGTACGATCCGGCTGCGGCTTCTCAAGCTTGGGACACGCGTAGAAGTGCTTCGCACCGCGCTGCGCTTCTTCTTCCCGGTTTCGTTCCCACTCAAGGATGTGTTTGTACGGGCATGCGCGGCGTTGCAGCCGCTCCGCATCTGATCCTGGCGGCGGCGGTCTCCCGCGCCCTGAAAATACGGGGGTAAGGGGGAGTCTGCCCGGAACGCGCAAATGGCGACGAAAAACGGCCGGACAGGCGGGTCAAAGCGATCGGAAGCTTGCCCACAACACGTTCAGAAGGTATGATTTGCCGTCCCAATACCCGTTCATGAATAATTCAGGCTAGGTATTTCGGCCTTTCCGTCGCCTGAATGAGACCAAGTTCCTGAAGGTCGTCCACTATTCCCACGGGAGAGTCTTGTTTTCCAGACTCAATAGTGGTTCCCGAGAACAACTCGAGCATGGGTACAAGAAAACACTGGATGACCTGCCCTGCG
>CAITSE010000057.1 GCA_903894975.1 uncultured Lentisphaerota bacterium | reverse complement strand
ACGAGGACCTGTTCGGCGAACAGACCGTCCTCTGCGGCGGCACTGTCGACCTTATGAAGTACGGCTTTGAAGTGCTGGTCGAAGCCGGCTACCCGGCCGAGATGGCCTACTTCGAGTGCGTTCACGAGCTCAAGCTCATCGTTGACCTTATCTTTGAAGGCGGCATCCAGAAGATGAACGCCGTTATTTCCAACACCGCCGAGTGGGGCGAGTACGCCACCGGGCCGAAGATCATCACGCCCGACGTGAAGGAACGCATGAAGGTGGCGCTGAAGGAAATCGAGAACGGCACCTTCGCAAAGAACTGGCTGGCCGAAGCGCGCAACGGCGCCCCGAACCTGCTGGCCAAGCGCAAGGCGCTGGGCGACCACCAGGTCGAGATCGTCGGCAAGCAGATTCGTTCCCTGTTCGAGCGCAAACTGCAGAAGTGATCCCGGCGCGCCCGGCGTAAGGAATTGAATCTATGGCTAAAAACTACATTTTCATCGGAGCGCCCGGTGCCGGCAAAGGCACCATGGCCGAACTGATGATCGCCGCCTACAAGCCCGTCCACGTTTCCACCGGGGACCTGCTCCGCGCCGAAATCAAGGCCGGCAGCACGCTCGGGACGGAGGCGAAGAGCTTCATGGACGCGGGCAAGCTGGTTCCGGACGAAGTGGTGGCCGGCATGGTTGCCGCCAAGCTGGACACCGCCGCGGTCCGGGAGCAGGGCTTCCTGCTCGACGGCTATCCACGCACCGTGCGGCAGGCCGAACTGTTGGACGAGGCGCTGACGCAGCGCAGTCTGAAGCTTGACGCCGTGGTTCTGCTCGAAGTCAGCCGTGACCTGATCCTGAAGCGCCTCACGGCGCGCCGGCTCTGCCGCGGCTGCCCGGCCATCTACAACGTGCTGTTCAACCGGCCGAAGGTGGAAGGCCGTTGCGACACGTGCGGCGGCGAGCTTTACCAGCGTTCCGATGATACGACGGAAACGGCCTTGAACCGGCTGTCGGTGTATGCGGCGCAGACATCTCCGCTCATCGCGCGCTATGAAAAACAGGGCGTGCTGGTGAAAGTTGACGCCGAAGGGCCGAAAGCCGAGAATTTCGTGAACCTGCGCCATGCGCTGAATTTGAAGTAATGATCATGGGCAGGCGCAGTTCAACCTCCGGAGTGGTACATACGCCGGCGGAGATTGTCATGATCCGCCAGGCGGCAATGGCCGCCGCGCGGGTGCGGGATGCGCTGGCGGGGGCGGTGGCCCCCGGCATGACCACCTTGGAACTAGATCAGATTGCATACGGGCTTATCCGTCAAAACGGAGGCGAAAGCGCCTTCTTTGGATATCGCGGGTTTCCCGGACAGGTTTGCATCTCGGTCAACAACGAAGTGGTGCACGGCATCGGCCGTGCGGACCGCGTGCTGAGGCCGGGAGACTTGGTGAGTTTGGACGTTGGCGTGCGCGTCGGCGCCGGCATCGGTGATACGGCGGTGACGGTAGCGGTGGGCGCGCCTCCTGATGCGATGGCGGCGCGGCTTATGCAGGTGACGGAGGATTCGCTGGCGGCCGGGATCGCCGCGGCCCGCAGCGGGCGGGACGTGAGCGAGATTGGCGCCGCGGTCGAGGCCGTGGTGACGGCGGCAGGCTTCAGCGTGGTGCGCGATTTCGTGGGCCACGGTTGCGGTACCGCTTTGCACGAACCGCCGGAGATCCCGAACTTCCGGACGCCGCCGCGGGGCGTCAAGCTGCGGCCGGGCATGGTGCTGGCTATCGAACCGATGGTCAATGCCGGAACCTGGCGCGTGGCGGTGGACCGCGAAGACGGCTGGACCGTCCGGACCGCCGACGGCAATCTTTCGGCCCACGCCGAACACATGGTGTTGATCCAAGAAACCGAAACGGAGATCCTGACGTGCCCAAAGACACGGTAAGAATTGAGGGTGTGGTCAAGGAACTGCTCCCGAACACGATGTTCCGGGTCCAACTCCAGAACGGCCATGAGATCCTGGCCCACATCAGCGGCAAGATGCGCCTGAACTTCATCCGCATCCTGCCGGGAGACACGGTTATTGTGGAGATGTCCCCCTATGATCTTGGCAAGGGCCGGATCACCTATCGTAAGAAATAAAAGAAAGGGCCGTGACGGGGATTGAATCCCCGCCGGGCCGGATTATAGTATCCCTTTGTTTTTGTCGTCGAACCGGGACCGGATGCCGGGGCACAAGCCTCTCGGGTGTCTGGAACGTAGAATCACGGGACGGGCCATGAAAGTTAGAGCGTCAATCAAGCGGATGTGCAACAACTGCCGTGTGGTCCGCCGCAACGGCGTGCTGCGCATCGTGTGCAAGAACGTGCGTCACAAACAGCGCCAAGGTTGAGGCGCGCAGGGAACGGGAAGCGAGATCATGCCGAGAATCATGGGTGTCGACATTCCGGCCAATAAGCGGCTGGACGTGGCGTTGCGGTACCTGTATGGGATCGGGCCGACCACGGCCATGGAGATCTGCAAACAGACGCAGATCGATCCGTCCCTGCTGGCCAAAGACCTGAGTGACGCCAATATTTCCGCCATCACCAAATGTCTCCAAGAGAGCTATATGGTCGAAGGCGATCTGCGCCGTCAGGTGGCGCAGAACATCCGCCGTCTGGTGGCCATTGGCTCCTACCGGGGCAACCGCCATAAGCGCGGCCTTCCGGTTCGCGGCCAGCGCACCAAGACCAATGCTCGTACCCGTAAGGGCGTGCGCAAGACGGTCGGTGCCATCCGCGACAAGACGGCCCGTAAGATCGCGGGTTCTGATGAAGGCGGCAAGGCCTAATTTTTTTCACATACCGAAACGCAGTGCAAGGAGCTTGAACCGAAATGCCGGATGATGTGGTCATGCCGATGGATGACGCGGCCCTGGCCGGTGCGGCCCCGACGGTCGCCGCCGCCGAGGGCGAAGACGCCAAGAAGAAGCGCGCCCCCAAGCTGAAGGGACAGGCCCACGCCAGTAGTGGCGTGGCCCATGTCGAGGCGAGCTTCAACAACACCAAGGTGTACATCACGGACAACCGCGGCAACGTGGTGACCTGGTGCTCCGCCGGACGTCTTGGCTTTAAGGGCTCTAAGAAAAGCACGGCCTATGTCGGGCAATTGGTGGGCACCGATGCCGCCAAGCGCGCCGCGTTGGTCGGAATGAAGGAAGTTCAGGTCCGGATCCACGGTCCGGGCGCGGGACGCGAATCCGCCGTGCGCGGCATCGCTTCCGCTGGCGTGGAAGTCACGGCCATTGAAGATGTCACCCCGGTGCCGCATAACGGCTGCCGGCCCCCGAAGCGTCGCCGTATCTGAGAGACCCGGCGCGCGGGGCCTCCCCCGTCGCCTTCCCAATCGGCTCGTCCCCCGCCAGCGGTAGCCCCGCGGCCGGGACGGCAACTGGAATGTGAGACCCTCACCCTGTGGAGGATACGATGGCCGGAAATACTGGAATTGCGATGCCGAACACCTTGGTTGTGGACAAGGCAACTGCGACCGACAAGTACGCCAGGTTTGTCGCCGAACCCTGGGAAAAAGGGTACGGCAACACGGTTGGAAACGCCCTGCGCCGCATTCTGCTCTCGTCCATGGAAGGTGTGGCGATCACCTCGTTGCGCATCGACGGTGTGGCCCATGAATTCACCACCATCCCGGATGTGGTCGAAGACGTCACCGAAGTCGTTCTCAATCTCAAGCATCTTCACGTCACCTGTGATGGCGAGCTTCCCCGCAAGTTGGAGCTTTACGCCGATAAGGCCGGCGTAGTCACCGCCGCCAACATCAAGGAAGACGGCGTCACCAAGATCCTCAATCCCGACCTGGTCATCTGCCAGCTGGACAAGGATCGGCCGCTGCGGATGGAGATCGAGATTGACTACGGCCGCGGCTACCGCCCGGGCGATGAGAACAAGCATGAAGATCAAGCTATCGGCGTGATTCCGGTGGACTCCCTGTTTTCCCCCGTCGAACGCGTCCGTTACGATGTCCAGGCCTGCCGCGTCGGCCAGAAGACCGACTATGACCGCCTGGAATTGGAAGTGTGGACTGACGGGCGCATTGATCCCCAGGACGCCCTGGTTCAGTCCGCCCGCATTCTCCGTGACCTGACCCGGGTCTTCCTGATCACCGGTGGCGAGGCTGGCGGCGAAGCCGGCCTGCCGGTCGAGACGATCACCAATTCGGAAGATCAGGCCATGCTGGAGAAGATGCTGATTTCGGTCAACGACCTTGAACTCAGCGTCCGTGCCAAGAACTGCCTGAGCAACGCCGAGATCCATGTGGTCGGCGAGCTGGTTGAGAAGAACGAGGGTGAACTGCTCAAATTCCGCAACTTCGGCAAGAAGTCGCTGGATGAGATCAAGAGCAGCCTCGAGCAGATGGGGCTCTCCCTGGGCATGAGCCTGAAAGAGGAAATTCGCGCCGTGATGAAGAGTCGGCTGGCGGCGCAAGCCAAGGAATCCGTTCATGCGGCATCGTAAATACACCTTCAAGATCAACCGGACCAGCGAGCACCGTAAATCCCTGCTGGCGAACATGGCGTGCAGCCTGTTCGAACACGGTCACATCACCACCACGACGGTGCGCGCCAAAGAGGCCCGCCGTCTGGCCGAAAAGATGATCACCTTGGCCAAGGATGGTTCGCTCACGGCGCGCCGCCGGGCCATCGCCGAGATCCGTCAGGTCGGCGTCGTCCACAAGCTCTTTGCCGAAATCGGGCCGCGGTATGCCGCGCGCCCCGGTGGTTTCACCCGCATGGTGCACCTTGGCCAGCGCGTGGGGGATGCCGCCCAGATGAGCCTGCTGGAACTGATCCCGGAAGGGACTGCGGCCGAAGCCAAGCCGGCGGAAGAGGGTTCTCCTGCCGAAGCCAAGGCCTGATGCCGTGATCACGGGGCCGGCACGTCCGGCCCGGTGACGCCGAGCGTCTAATCCAAGGAAGGCAGGTTTTCTGCCTTCCTTTTTTTGTGGACGAAAATCATGGACACCATCCACTCCAACCCGGCGCCGGAGGCCTTCACCTCCCGGCTGGAATACCGGGTGTCCTATGCCGATACCGATGCCATGGGTGTGGTCTATTACGCCAATTATCTGGTTTATTTTGAGCGGGCGCGGACGCAGCTCCTGCGTGAGCTGGGCCTTCCCTATCGCGAAATCGAAGCGCGCGGGATCGGTCTGCCGGTTCTTGAAGCCAAGGTTGATTATCATGCTCCGGCGGAGTATGATGATCTCTTGCAGCTTTGCGCCCGGGTTGGCTGGTGCCGGGGCGCCCGGATTCAGCTTCTCTGCGAGGTGTTCCGCCACGAGGTCCTGTTGGCTTCCGGTTACACCGTTCACGCTTGTCTTGACTTGAAAAGTCGGCGTCCGGTGCGCATGATTCCCGAACTGGGGAGGTTAGCCGTATCATGAATCAATTCAGTTTGAACTGGACCTTTGAGTCTCTCAGTTGGTGGCACATCGACCTGGCCGTCGGGGGGATCGCGGTTCTTTTCGGGGCACTGCTGACGTTGTTCTGCCGGAAAATTGCGCGCCGGGTCGGGTTCGTCGATCACCCTCATGTGGAACGGCATAAACGTCATCACCGGCCCATGCCGGTGTTGGGCGGCCCCGCGTTGTTTCTGACCGTGGCGGTGACCATTGGTATCGGTCTTTTTGTGGCCGGCGCCGGCGATACGTCGGGATTGCCGGGGATCATTAACTCCGGTATTATTGACGGAATCCAAAGCCGGTTGCGGGATCTTATCTGGATCGGCGCCGCTGCTCTTACACTGGTGGTCATGGGCATGGTGGATGACCGGGTGTCTCTGCCCGCCCTGGTGAAATTCACCGTTCAAGCCTTGGTCTGCGGCCTTTTGGCCATAAACCCGACGATCCGGGTCATTTTGTTTATTGAAAACCCCTTTGTCAACTGGATGCTGACCACGTTCTGGCTCCTGTTGATCCTGAACGCCATCAATTTTCTCGACAACATGGACGGCCTCGCCGCCGGGATTGCCGTCATCGCCTCCTTGTTTTTTGCCATTGTCGGCTCGGTGCGTGACCAGTACTTTGTCACCCTGCTGAGCACGGTGGTATGCGGGGCTTCCTGCGGTTTTCTGATCTTCAACCGGCCGCCGGCGACGATTTTCATGGGTGATTCCGGGAGCCAGTTCCTCGGTCTGATGTTGGGCCTGCTCGGGGCCATGACCACTTATTATGTGCCGGACAAGACGCCCACTACGGCGCCCGTCCTGATCCCGTTGCTGATTCTGGCCATCCCGATTTTCGACCTGGCCACCGTGGTGTTTATCCGCACCCGTTTGGGCCGGCCGTTCTATGTGGGGGACAACCGGCACATTTCCCACCGCTTCGAGAAGATGGGAATGGGTCGGCCGGTTTCCGTCCTGCTGGTGCTGTTGCTGGTCTTTGCCAGCGGTTCCGGGGCGTTGACCCTGATATGGCTCGACCGGATGGGGGCGGCCCTGATTTTTGCCCAGATGTTCGCTCTGCTTGCGGTGGTCTCCATCATCCAGTTTTACGGGCGGAGTTCGTCCCTCTTTACCAGTAGTGCGGGAAAGCATCGCTCATGACGGGCCTTCATTCCATCCGGCTCCAAAACTGCATCCGCGCCGCCCTGGCCGAGGACGTGGGGGCCGGTGACGCCACGACGCTTGCGGTCGTGCCGGAAACTTTGGAAGTGACGGCCCTGATCCAGACCCGCGAAGCCTGTGTCGCCGCCGGCCTGCCTGTGGCCGAAGCGGTCTTCCGCGAGCTTGATCCGCTGGCGGTTTTTGAACCGCTGGCCGCCGAAGGGCAGGCGTGTCCGGCCAACCAGGTCCTGGCCCGTGTCACCGGCCGGGCCCGGGCTCTGCTCACCGGCGAACGCGCCGCGTTGAATTTTCTCCAGCGTCTTTGTGGCATCGCCACCATGGCCCGCCGTTATCAGGACGCTTGCGCCCCGCACAAGGCCAGAATTCTGGACACGCGTAAGACCACTCCCGGACTGCGATTCCTGGAAAAATACGCCGTTGCCGCCGGCGGCGCGCAGAATCACCGCTTCGGACTGTATGACCGGATCATGATCAAGGACAATCACCGCGAACTGGCCAGTCTGGACGGCCCCGGCGGCATCCGCCGCGCCGTCGTCGCCTGCCGTCGGGATTTCCCCAAACTCGAAATCGAAGTCGAAGCCGACACCCTGGATGATGTGGCCGAAGCGCTGGAAGCCGGCGCGGACTACATCCTGCTGGACAACATGACCGACGCGCAGATGGCCGAGGCTGTCCGCCTGACGGCCGGTCGCGCCAAGCTCGAAGCCAGCGGCGGCATCACCCTGGCCCGCGTCCCCGCCGCCGCCGCCACGGGCGTGGATTTCATCTCCATCGGCGCCCTGACCCACTCCGTCCGCGCCATCGACATCGGCATGGAAATCCAGCGCCCGGCCGCCGGCCGCTGAGGGCTCGCAGAATCGGGGAGATGGCGTTCTCCCATTTGCCGCTCCCTGTGGTCGCTGCTGCCCAAAGCGGCAGCCCGTGCCGCTTTGCGGCGCTCCCCGAACCCCTTTACCTTCCGCTGAATGATTCAAGCGAGCTTCTCCTCGCTGTGTGATTTTCTTGGGTTGCCTCTCCGGCTTCGCGAGGGAGTACCCCAGTACGAACTCGCCGAAGCGAAGCCGGAGCTGGGCGTAGGGACTCCCTGACGGGTTTTGAGCCGGCATAATGCCACCTGT
>CAITSE010000056.1 GCA_903894975.1 uncultured Lentisphaerota bacterium | reverse complement strand
GCGGCCGGCGCCGGCGGGAGATCAGCCGGCCTTTGTCTTCACCGCAACCTTGAACCCTTCCCACAGAACCCAGGCAACTCCGGACGCGAACGCCGTCAGGATGGTACCGCCGACGATGGCGCCGGCCCACCAGGCGAATGACCGGATGCTGTTGAACGTCTTCACCGCGGCCTTGATGCCCAGGATCGTCTCCGGGTCGAACACCTGGCAGGCGTTCTGCGGGTTGTCGGCGCAACGTGTTTTCTCAAGCTCCGCGGCGACGAGCTTGGCGAACTCTTTGGGATCAACGGGGGGCATGGGGCGCTCCTGCAATCTGCATCGTCGGTCTTAGCGTTCGGGAATCGTGCCGGAGCCACAAGCGCAACGTTGGTGATCAGTCTGAGATCACCGTTACCCCTGTGCGCCCCGGCACGCCCCCCGAAGGGAACGGCTGGGGGGCATCATTGTCGATCTGTCGCCCCGCCTTCCGCCGCGTTGGCAGATTTGGCCACCGGGTCAGCCGTGCCCAGCTCGTAGGCCGGGATGTTTTCCATCTGCGCGCAACCGGATCCCGTCAGGAGGATCAGCCGGGTACCGCCGGAAACCGTCCCGGAGAACCACGCCGTATCCTTCGACTCAATGACGTAGGCGACCGACGTCCCGCTCGGCGTGGAAACGTAGGTGCTGTTCAGCTTGCCGATCAGGATCCCGGGCGTCAGGCTCGACGTGGACGCCCCGCTCGACATGTTGAAGGTGTAGCCGGACTGGTTGAGAACCAGCGCCTTGTCCTCCGTGGACTTGAACAGGGACGAGCACCCGCACAGGAGCCCGGCCATTGAGACTCCGAGGAAGAGGATGCGTGTGTTTCTGCGGATCATGCTGCTACTCCCAGGTTCTTCGGCATGTAGAGTTTCACGAATTGGCTGATCGACTTGGCCGTGCTCTCCGGCGGGTAATTGTTCCGGTACGGGCAATAGTCGCCGGCGTTGTCCGGGCACAGGTCATGGTCTACGTTGCAGGTGTCCGACCACCAGGCCGGCCAGCCGAAGCCGCCGACGGCGCCGACCATCAGCGCAGTCCGGAGTTTGTTCTTCTTCGCGAGATCGAGGTTGCGGTCGAACTCCATGTCCGTCCACACCTTCCCGGACGGTACCCGCTCCCACCTGGCCAGGATCGGGTTCCACAGTTCAACCCAGTGAAACCCGTAGGACTGATCATGCGGCAGCGCCTGGTCGAGATAGTCGCCCGGCCGGCAGAAGTAGCTGATCGGCCAGGGCGCCGAAGCTCCGTCGAACTGGAACCCGCCGCGGTAACGCAAGAGAACCTGCCCGTTCCACTCGAATGAATCCCGCTGAAGGCGCCAGCGCTGCTCGCCAAGGCGATCATAGCCCGGCGCCTGTAGCCAGCGCCGCGCGCCCTGGAGATCGGATGGGAAGGGGAAGAACATTGGCTAGATTCTGTCCCATGCGTCGCGGCCGTCGTCGAGCCGCAGGGTTTGCAGCGTGTACAGAATCGTGTCGGCGCAGATGGCGGCGGCGGGCGGATTGGCGGCATACGCCGCACCCACGGTGGCGATATAGTCTGCATCGGCGAGCTTGTTCACGGGGGGAACCCCGGCGAGGGCGCAGAGGGTGCGCGTGGCATTCCGGTATGCCTTCCTCAACTCTACCACATGGGCAGGGGGGAATGACTGCTTTTGATCCCGGCGAATCTCGCCGGGGGTCACTTGGTAGTTGATGTACGGCAACTGCACATACCAGTTGTCGTCTTCCAGTTCGCGGGGGAAGTCCCACCGCACACACACTTCGGGAAGGTTCCCAGTGGCCTTCTCCTGTCGAAGGATGAATTCCTGCGCGGCTTCTGCGGAGGACTTGGAGTTGAAGACGGCGTAAGGCTTCATGGATTATGCCTCCGGGATGCAGTCAATGGCGAACACCGAATTGGCCCACGACCGGACTTCGGCAATCTCGGTCGGGGACAGGTAATGATCGAAGATCAGACACGCCTTCATGCGGTAGTTGGCGTTGTAGGCCACATAGTACGCTCCCAAGAGGAGGGAATCGGGATTGACCGAGGATGCGGGCCAAGAGATACCTGTGAGTTCCTGCGATTCCAAATCCCGTACGACCTTGGCTTTGCCATTGGTGCAATCGAAACCGCCAATGACCAGCGACAAGTCAGCCTCCAAATACCGGCAGTCGATCTGATCAAGGAAATTGTCATAGTCGGGATACCCAAGGTCAACGTGTCCTTCCAACCGTTCCAGCCACAGAGACCTTTGCCCGACTTGAATTACCGAGGAGTAATCAACTGCGGCCCCGTTCTTCCCGATCAGTACAACCGTGTAGTCGTCAGGGAACGTGTCAAACGTGGCGTTTTGCAGATTCGTCCCGTCCGCTTTGACGAAGACGATTTCCCCGTTCACCGCATCGAAAGCGGGGGCGTTCACAGCCGCCGAGGGCTGAACCGCTTTGAGCGTGTCAACTGTGGTCAGATTCTGAATCAGACCGTTTTCGTCCAAGGTCATCAGCGAGGGGTCAGCGTAGAAGTAAGCCGTACACCCTGTGACATCGGGGGCGGCGGGAATCGCAGTTTCGGCCACAACTGCGGTAGCCGCAGAAGCGGTCGCCGTGCTGGTTCCAAGAACGTTCACCGCACACACCAAGCACCGGAGCTTGCTGTCAACGTCTTCCGCCGAGGCGCGGTAGGTCGCGGAGGTTGCCAGCAAGATATTCGTCCAAGTGGTGAACGGCGTGGGAGACGACTGCCATTGGTAGGTGTAACTGGTGGGAGAGTCCGACCACGACCCGTGGGCGCAGGTCAACGTGGCGTTCTTGGCCGCAAGACCGGAAATTGTCGGGGCCGTGAGATTGACCGGCACCGAGATGAACGAACCGAGGTGGACGTAGCCGACTTCGGAATCGAGGTTGTTTTCGTCCACCACGCCGTAAACAGGATGCTCGTTGTTCACCCACTCTGCGACCAGCACCCAATCGAGATTTTTCACCTGCGCCTTGGTTAGGGCAAACCGTGCGGCGTTGGTGGAAACCCGGACGGCTCGCGGAACGGATCCCGACGCCGCTACCAAGGATCCAATGTCTTCCTTGGTAAGGAGCCCGTTCTTGATGATGTCGATTAGGGTGAGCATAGAATGGAGCCTCAAAGGCGGGAGGTGTGGACGTAGTCAGAAGCGGCCGCAGGCTGCGACCCGTATCAGAACCCGGTCTGGACGTCGTAGACCTGCCATGCGGTGTTCGTGGAGTTGTACCGGGCGCGAATGATTGACCATGTTCCGGACGCGGTACTGATCGTTCCGGTGGTGACGAGTGTGTTCGTCGGCAGGAACGTCCCGTCCAGCGTACAGACCGAAGCCGCGGTTCCGGTGGAATGCACCCGGATCATGGCGTCCATACCGTTCACCAGCGTCCCGGTGGGGCTGGTAATGACGAAGTCGCCGGTTGCCGTGATGTCGAACGTCCCGCCGGCGGCGCCGTTGATCGCAACCGTTCCGCTGAACGCCGGAGCCACCGCATTGATGCGGGTAAGCGGAGCGTAGATGGTGGGAACCGCGGCAAGCGTCTCCGTTGCCGTGCTCACCGTGGCGGCTAACGCGGTTCCGCTGGGCAGCGGGTAGAACGGTGCGGCGGCAATCGCGGCGGTTCCGGAAGCAATCGCTTCGGCTTTCGCGACGGCAATCGCGGCGGTTCCGGAAGCAATCGCTTCGGCTTTCGCGACGGCAATGGACGCCGTGCCGCTGGCAATGGCTTCGGCCTTGGCAACCGCAATACCCGCGGCGGCGCTGGTTCCGGAAGTGATAATCGCCGAAGCTTTGGCGACCGCAATCGCGGCCGTGCCGCTGGCAATCGCTTCCTGCTTCGCGACGAGAATGGCCGCGGCGGCTCCGGACTGCGTCATGATCGAAGTGCCGGTGATGTCCGCATTCACTTCCAGGGTGCCCGTAATGACCGTGATCCCGCCCAAGGTGCCGGAGGTGATGGTCTTGTTCGTGAGCGTCTCGACGCCGCCCTGCGACACGCCCCAGGCCGCTTCCGGGCCGGGAGCCGCCTGGGACGGATGGACGCCCAGCGCCAGCATGAAGACCATGACCAGGAGGGAGAGGACGGAGACGACGGAGTTGTAGCCGATGTACTTCATGGTGCGGGTTCCTTCTTCTGCTTGGGGTTAGGCCGGGAGATCAATGTTGGTGGGGATGGTAAAGCCGGTGATGGACGGGGTGATGCGCCAGCGGGTGCCGTTCGCCGACTTCATGACGAAGCCCTTGCCGACGGTCGTTACGATCAGGTCGGAAGGTGTCGGGCTCTTCTTGTCCCAGTACCCGACGTGCTGGCCGATCTGCGGGACGTGCCGCCAGTAAACGCCGTTGGCGTCCTTGCAGACCAGCCCGTAACCCTTGGCCGGAACCTCGATGTCGTTCACGTCGATCGCGCCGGCGGTGACGGGATCAACCACGATCAGCCCGCCATTGGTGACGCTGATGCGCTTCCGGACGCCGGCCAGGTCGGAGACGATGAACCCGTTTTCGGCGGTCGTCACTTCAAGGTCGTTGGCTGACTCGTACCAGCGCAGGCACGGGAGCAGTGTCGCCCGGTGGCAGAAGGCGTTGGTGCCGCCGACGTATCGCGATTCACTGTCGGTCGAAACTTCCTTCATCATGGCGATCTGCCAGCGCGCTTCGTCGGCAATGACGTTCGGCTCGGCCAGCGCAATGAAGGTGATTCCCCCAAGAACCTTCTTGATCGTGTCCATCTGCCCGTTGGCAATGGCGTCGAGAATCTTCTGCGTGTGTGTGACGAGCGGCATGGGGCACCCCCTATGTGGATTTACCCATGCCGCCGACGTCAACCGCGCCAGGTCAGAAGTAGCTGGCCGATCCCTTGCCTGACTTCTTCTTATGCTCGGCGCCGGCGTCGGCCGTATCCGCCTTGTCCAGCCCCGCCGCCCGCGCGGCCAGCCCGGGCCCGCCGGTGGGCAGTCCTGCCACCTGGAGCAGAGCGACAGCGGCGCTATAGAGTTCGCGGTGGGAAGGCTCCTTTGCCCCCGTGCCCGCCGCTTCCCCTAAATATTTGCCCAGGGTTCCGAACAGGTTCGCGATCGGGCGGTCGAAGAGCAGCATGCCCCCCGTGCTCCGCATGCCTTCCATTGAACCGTTGATGACCTCTATAATTGGCCGCGCCGGCAGGAACAGGTTTTCGATGACCTGTAAGCTAAACTCCCCGCCAAGCTGCTTCATCTCCTTCTCCGGATCATCCCCGCCTTTCCCGCCGCCGCCGGTGATTGCCGACCGCGCCGCGTTCAGAAGGAACTGAAGAGCAATTCCGGAAACGACAACCGCGGCAACCGATACCGCCAGCTTCTCGATGCCGGCGGCGCTTACCTTGCCGTCCCGGGTCATGGCCAGGTAGTCGCGGACGATCAGGTTGCGGGCGACGACGGCCTGTGTCATGAAGGGGAAGATGCCGCCGAAGCCCGACCGGCGCAGGCCGCGGATGAAAGCGCTGTCTTCCAGGGCGCTGCTACTGTTCTGCGTCGAACGGGTCATGCTCTCGACGACATCACGGGCTTCCGCCGGCGACCGGCCGGCCGACGTCAGGACGTTGTACAGTATGATGGCGTTCCGCTGCTCGGCATGCTTCATCGGCTGGAGCCCCTTCTGCTGGATCCAGCGAATCCCGACGCGCAACTTGTGAGTGAACCCAAGCCCGGAGTCTACCCGATCGCCGCGGACAGGGATGTAGACTTGGGTGACGTCATAGCCCCAGCGTTCGGCCAGGTAGCCGTTCTCCATCAGGTATTCGAGCTTCTGCCGGTTCTCCGTTCCACCGATCCAGTTCCCCAGGTTCACGGGGATCCCGACCAGCGCCGAAAACTTTGCGGCCAGCGCCCGGTCTTCGTGCCACAGTTCCGAAGCGTACATCAGCGCGCCGCCATGCCGATTGTTGATGTAGGATCCGGGATTCCAGGATAGGATCGACTTGGCGACGTTGCCGGTCAGGGTGTTCAGGAAGCGCGACACGGTGCCCATCGGCCGGCGTTCTCCCAAGCCGGAAAGCTCTAGCATGGTATCCTTCAGGCGCGTGACGTACTTGGTGCCAAGCCGTTCGTTCATTGCCTTCGTCACTACCTGGCCGTCGGCGTTGAGGATGTTGATCACGTTCCGGATCGGCAGGGTAAGGTGAGCGTACTTGCCCATCATCTCGATGTGATCCTCGAAGACTTCGAAGGCGTTGCCGACCTTGATCGGGTGCCGGTGATCCTGCGTGATCTTCGCAAACCCGACACCCTCCAGGCTACGGGTGAAGCTGTTCGGCCCGGCCAGCGGGTCGTCGCTGATCTGCTGTGCCAGCCCTTCCACGCGCATCGGGAAGTAGCGGCCGTCCTGGAACCGGGAGATCCCGTAGAGCGCCTTGCTTACCACGTTGGCGGCGCCGGCCATGCCCGAAAGCACGTCCACCATCTTGTTGGCGACCGTCTTCTGCTGTTCCGTCATGGCGGCAATCACGTCCTCGACCAGGTTCGTCGTCTCTTCGGCGTTGGCACCGATCACGACCGACTGTGTTCCGGACAGCGCTTCACGGATGAACCCGTTGCGCATGATCTTCAACTGCGCTTCCGGGCGCTGCCACAGGGCGAACAGCGTCATCATCTCCGCCGGCGACCACGTTTGTTTATGCCCGCCGACCATGATCTGCTTGGGCGCCGACTGCCAGGACAACCGGTTAAGCTCGCCAATCCCCAGCCGCTTGATTTCCGCTTCGAGTTCCCGGCGGGATTCGGCCGTCATGCCCTTGGCGTCCGTCTCTCCCTGCCGGAGCTGCTCATAGGTGACGTCGAACCCGTCGCCGTTGGAGCCGAAGCCGACCATGGCCAGCTCCTTCTGCCCGGCCAGCCCGTCCACCAGGGCATTCGTGAACAGGCCGCGGTTCGCCCGGGCTTCCGCCTGCTGCCCATTCGGAGAATTGTCCAGCTTCTTGTTCGACTCGACAATCTCATTGGCCAGGAGTTCGGCGCCGCGGCTCGCGTCGATCTGCCGGCCGCGGATCAGCGCCGTCTTGTTCAAACGGTCTTCGGCCAGGATCCCCGCCAGCTCGTCATGGAGCTTGACGATCTGATCCGGGCTCAACGTCCGGGGAGAGAACTTCCCGTTGACGATGGGCAGGGACGCCAGCCAGTCGAGCATGCGCTGTTTCGGCTCGTCGGTCATCATGGCGACGTTCTTGTTCTCTGTGATGCCGGTGCGGGAGTAGCGGTCGATGGCGGCGCCAATGCGCTTCTCGGTTGCCGCCCGGGTGCGACGGTGGGTTTCCTGAAGGACGTAGTTCCACGCCTCGTCAAGAGCATGCCGGGACTGGCGCTCGACCGGCTCGTAGTGCTCGCCCAAGACCTGACGCAGGGTGGCTTCCATCACCAGCCGCTTCGTCTTCTGACTCGACTCGGCGTTCAGGAAGTCGATCTGACCGCGGATGAACCGGCCGACATCCAGCCACCAGTCGAGTTCGTCAACGCCCTTGCTCCGCGCGATTTCCTCCATTGCCTTGTCCACCCCGTACTGGGTGCCAAGGATCCGGCCCTTCTTGCGCTCTTCCTTCACGCCGGCCTTGAGCCCTTCGGAGATCCCGCGCTCATGCCCCTTCATCATGCCCGCCATCTTGCCGCGCTCGAAGCCCTCTTCCTTGGACGCTTGGACTTGCTTGCCGGCTTCCGCCACCTGCTGGTTGAACCGGCCGGCCTGGGCGTAGTCGATCTTCTTCTCCCCGTTCATGGTCGCGAACTGCCACATGCGCGCCAGGTACGGCCGGGCGGCGTCACCCAGTTCGGAGAGCACGGCGTTGTCGAACACGCGCCGGCGCTCCAGGGGGGCGTAGTTGTTCGCCGACTTCCGGAACTCGACCACCTGGTTCAACTGCTTGACGGTGAACTTCGCGGCGTCCGGTGCCGATGCCGGAGAATACTGCGGTCCTTGAGGGTTAGGATGGTTGCGAAGAGTCACCTCGTCGAGCCCGTGAGTGAACGACGTGCTGATCTTGGTGTCAGCGATGGATCTCAAACCCAACAACACTTTCTGGTCGGCTGAAACCCCTGCGTGTACTCCGTACTTCTCGATGAGGGACTCTTGGATGTTCTTCACGGTGGAGGTTTGGTTCGGCAACCGCAGAATCATCTCCTGTACAACTTTGGCGCGGTCGCTTGGTGAGGCTGACAGAAAAATGCTGTCTCTCATGTTGGGCGTCGCGCGTTCAATCTTGCGAATAAATGCGTCGATGGTGGTCGTTCCGGATTCGGTGTTAATCGCCTCTTTCCCAAATGACAGACGTGCCGCTCGGTCAGATGTGGAATACTCTGGACTTCCAGAAGCACTCATCCGCTCCCGCTCCGCCCGGGCAGGGCTGAACGCCTCGCCGCTCTGCACCCGAGAGAACACCGTATTCGCAGACGTGTATCCGAACGCCTCGGCAATCCGGCGGAAGAAATCGCGGATCTTTGCGAACGCGCGTTCCCAGGACGTCGCCGCCGACGACCGCTGGCGGATGAACTCCGCGTAGGCGTTGGCCTTGGATCCGGCCGACCGCGGCCCGGTGCCGAACTTCATGACCAACGCATTCCGCTCCACCTTGTCCAGGTTGGCCAGTATCTCGGCGACGTGGAATGCGTCATGCGCGATCTCCCCGTTCGTGGCATATCCGGCCAAGCGCAACAGCGAGCTGCTCCCGAACCACACCGCCGCCGCCTTCTCGCCAGGAATCGGCGCCCGGCCGTGCTCGGCCTCGAACGCTGCCTTGTCTTCGATCTCGATGTTGTTCGCGAGTTCAAGATTGAACTTCTGTCCTCCGGGCATGGTGACGGACGCCATGCGCCCGGACGGGTCTACCTGGACGTTCGCCGCCGGCAGTGCCTGTCGGAGAGCGTCAACGATCTGTGCCGGTTCCCGAACTGCGACGGAAGCGGCCGGAGAGTACATCCGGACGTTCCCGTTCTCTCCGTCCTTGGTCTTGATTCCCTTGACCAGGGTATCGAACGCCTGGTTCACGGCGGCTCGTTCCCCGCCCATTGGGACGGTACGGGGGTCAAGGCCGGAATACGACAAGTAGGTGTTCTTCCCGGCGTTCTCCGCCACCTTATCACTGATGTAGGCGTCGAAGGCGCGGGCGAACATCTCCACGTCGGTTCCCCAATACGGCTTCCCGCCCTTGTCCTTGTCCAGTGCGTTGGCGTTCCTGGTGAAGTCCGTAGTGGTCTTCTGCGGGAGGTGATCGTTTTCCTTCCCTTCCGCCTGTTTCTTCTTGGCAAAAACGATGGCGTCAATATTGCGCTGCAAGCCCTTGGATTGGTCGAGGGAATAAATCCGCCCGGTCTTGCCTTCGTAGAGCCTGCGCATTTCGTTCACCACCGGGGAGATTCCCATGGCGAACATGCTCATGCGGCCGGCGGGGGCATTGGGATAGACGCGATCCCCGCCCAGGTCCATGTTCCTGATGCGATTGGCCAGGACGTCGAACTCTGTTCCCATCCCTTGCTCCTCGAAGTCCTTGCGGATGGAACCCAGCCAGCTTTCCAGATACTTTATGGACTTGGCGGCGGACTCTTCTTTGATCTTTGCCAGCTCTTCCGGCGTGATTGGGCGCTTCCGCATGGTTTCGACGATGGTCTTGAAGGCGTCACGGATCTCCGGGCGCAGTTCGCCGCCGGAATTATCCACGTTTTCAGTCACATACGGAACCTTGGCCGTGGACAACCCTGCCTGCCGGGCAAAGTAGTGATCCAGGGCATGGGCGAACTCATGGGCCAGGGCGCCGGCTCCGGTTTCGCGCTGAAGGTTGATCTCGTTCAACCCCGGAACGAAGTGGGCGGACTTCTTCCCGCCGCTTCCCTGTGCGCCGATGGCCAAACCCAGCATTCCGTCCAGGGACAGCGCCATGCGGGGGACGTTCAGCATTTCCGCCAGGTCGGCAAAGGCGTCATAGGCGTGGTTCAAGTGAAGCTGCGCCTCGGCTTTGGCGGCCGGAGTCTTCATCCAGTTGCCGAAGTTGATCCCCTTGAATCCGAACTCGCTGATGATGTCCTGTGCCGAAACGTCCTTGCCCTCGCGCCAGTCCTTGCCCGTGCGCTCGGCATTGACGACGCTGGTTCCCTTCTCGGATACCGTTTCCTCGGCTTTGTCCTTGGTCGCGGCCTCTTTGGCCCCGGCCACAGCATCTTCGCGGGTGGCATAGGAATCCACAAACCGGCCCTTTTTACGCAGGATGAACGGCTTGACGGAAGCCGCAAACACCTTGGCTTCCGCCTCGGAGTCAAACATCTTCGCGCCATCCCCGTTTAGGTCAACACAGAACCGTCCCGTCTGGTACGGTGACGGCTCAACTTCGACCTTGGCGGTTTCCTCAACCTGGAATCCCTGAATCTGCCAGGACTCGCGCCCCGCCGGCCAACCAACCTTGACGGCATTGAACGCGCGTTGCGCATCTTCGGCGCCTGGTTGCATCCCGCGCATTGCCTTGTTCCCGCCGATGATGCGGAGTTCGTCGATGTGGTTCTTGTAGCCGTCCGGGTACACGAAGTCCAACATCTTCTTCTCGTTCCCGTCCATCAGTTCGGTGATGCTGGTCGGAACGCCCGCGGCCATGCCGGCGTATTTCGCCTGTTTCTTGACCCAGCCGGCAATGGCGGCTTTGTCGTTCGCCCATGCCATGACTCCGTCTCTGGCCCGGCTCACCGCGTCCATGTAGCGTTTGAAGTCGGCATCGGTCGGGGTTCCGCGCGTGACCGGCTTGGAAGAGATGGAGTCATAAGCCTGCTTGACGATGTGGGCAATCATCGGCTGCATCCCGCCATCGATCATGCCCTGATAGTCCGGTTTCTCCCATACACGATCCTTCGTGACCATGCGCGCTTTCAGCGCCGGGTCCATCTTGTCCACCTGCTCCCAGGTAAGATTGGAGACACGCCCCCGGCGATTGTACTTCAGCTCTTCACCGGCCTCGATGTCGCTCTTGACATTTTCCGCGTTCGCGGTATTGTCTTTGGTGGAGGACGCCTTAACGGGCTCCTTCGCAGAACCCGGAGTGACCGCCGATGAGGCTGGTTTGATGCTCCGGGTTTTTTGTTTCATCTCGACGTGGTGAAAATAGAACTTCCTGGCGTCTGCACTGTTCTTCGCCAGAACGATGGTCACGTTGAATTCTTCTCCGTTGATCTCAAGGGAAGACGTCAGATACTCGAACTCCTTGATTTCTGGACGGTTTTTCGCGTCCGGCTTGGATTCGACAAAACGGCTTTCCTCGATCATCCTGGGGATGGCCGGAACCGAACGGAATTTGAATTGCGGAGCCTTCCCGTGAAGCGTCTCGTGAAGACCGTCACGGTTGAACACCACCTCCCAGCCGTTGGACTTAATCTTGTACGTTCCATAGAAACCGGCTTTCCCGGCAGCCCAGGCATAGACATCACGCCATGACACCGTTTCTCTGATCGGTTTGATCTCATTACCCGAGAGAGAAATGACTTCTGGATTTGCGCGTGACGGGGCGGAAGATGCTTCCGGGACGGTCGCGTTTTCTGCTTGATATATTGCACGGACAACCCCATCAATGTCTCCGTCTACCGAGCCTTCCCATCTCTGCCAACTTACCTCTTTTGCGCGCCGTGAGTTGTGGGTATTGATCCACTGGCGAACTTCCTTTTTTACTTCAATCGCGGCGGCCTTTGAATCTTCTCCGCTTCTGATTCTTCGCACCATCGAACGGATAGCGTCGGCCTTCCACCGATAATTGATGTTCTCTGCCCCGGCCGCAATTCCCCGTCCTCCCTCATCTTTGTGCGCCTGATCTGACCAAATCTCGGCAAGTTTTTCTTGGTTAGCGAGGGCAACCTCAACGGCCTTGGGAACGGCGGGCGAGGCTTCTTCTTTCGCCTTCCCGCTCTCGGCCACGGCCTGCGCGCCTGCGACAAGGGCCTCGGCGGCTGTCTTGAGTGCGTGCGCCATGTGCTCGGCTGGGGTCGCGTTCGGCGCCGGCGCGGCGGGAGCTGGCGGCGTTTGGACGAGTTCCACCGCGGGCTTCTCCGGGGCTTGCGCTGCCGGGGCGGATTCTGCCGCCAGAGCCTTTCCGTCCGGGGTCTTGAAATAGGACGGAACCACGGGGGGCCGCTGCACGCCCTTGGCGTCGGCCATCTTCCCGAACGCCGTCCCTACTTCCTGAATGGCGGTCAGCTCGGGCTTGGTCAGGTCCGCGACTACTTTCCAGTCCGTCCGGACCTTGGCGTGCATCATCGCCCGGATGTAATTCTTGGCCTCTTCCAGTGTGGAGAACCGGCCGATACCGCGCCCGGAATTGACGTGGGTGACGGCGAACGGGTTGCGCTTGTCGTCGCGCTTGTCAATGAAGAACTCTCCGTACTTCGTGCCGTCAATGGTAACGCCTCTTCCGTTCTCGCCTGGAACGTGAATGACCCTCTTATCCCCGGTGGGCAGCTTGACCGTCTTCACGGTTTCCCGGTAGGCTGCGAGTTCGGCGGCGGTTCCATCGGCGGTACTCTGCGCGGCGGCCGTCTTCTCCGCTTCCGCTTTGTCCGCCGCGGCCTGTTCCCGCGCGAAGTCCGCTTTCATGGACGCGGCGACGGGGCTCAACTTGGCGTTGTAAAGATCGTTACGCCGCGCCCACGGGCCGAACACGTCCTTGACGTTCTCCAGCGACACCTGTTCCGATTTCTCTCCGGCCTCGGTCTCGCGGGTCAGGACGGCAACGGCGCGCGTCCCCGACTGAACCTTGCGCCATTCCAGGTATTCCGGGTTGTCACTCCTTACCGCTGCTTCGTAGTTGGCGTTCACGTCCGATTTGGCCTTCTCCGAGAGCTTGGAGTACATGACCTTATCGGCGGAGACCGTCACCTGATCCCCGGACGGGCTTTCATAGGTCACAGACAGGCCGGCGGGGGCCGCGGGCTCCACCTTCTTCATCCGTTCGCGTTCCTGTATCGCGGCGGAAGGTTTGGGGGTGGTCTCCGCCGTCGGGGCGGGTTCTGCCTGGGCAACGGATTCCGGTGCCGGCTCATGCCCCTCTGCGAAGTCTTTGAAGTAGGCACCAAGGTTGAACCCGGCGGCCTCTTTCCGGCCGGTCTGGCGATTCATGACCTTCTCCCGGCGCAGGCCAAGGTCCACGGCAATCTCACCCTGGAGCTTGCGAACCAAGAGCGCGCCCTTGCCGGAAACACGCTGATTGAGAAGATCCCCGGACGGGTCCGGCGTCCCTTCCCCGTACCCAAGTTTGTTCTCGGCCGTGCGCTTGATCCCGTCCAGGAGTTCAGCATACTTCGGATGCGCCTGCAACGCCTTGATGGCCGCGGCGGTCCGGGTCTGGGCCTGCGCGTCACGCGCATTCTCTTCCGCCAGTGCCCGGGCGGATTCCGCGCGCTTCAATAGCGGAGCGATGTTCTCCGTGGTCTGCTGCGCCGGGTCGGAAGTCAGTTCGGCGCGGGCCTTCAGCTCCGCCACTGTGTCATTATGGCGCGCCAAACCCTTCGGCCCAAGCTCTTCGATCATGTCCGGGTTCTGGATCTGGCGTTCCAGGATGGCCGCGGCCTTGCCCGCCTCGCCGTAGACCTCAATCGCCGCGTCGGCGGAAGCGCTGGTCTCGGGCTGCTTGCGAACGGTATGATCGGCAATCTCTCCGGCCGGCCGGCCGGTATTGAACCGGGAGGAGATGTTTTTGCGGAACAGGTCCAGCGCGGCCTTGTTGTTCCCAACGGTAAAGACGCCGTCTCCCGGAACCTCCAGGCGAATCGTCCCGTTCCCCAGGCCGTCGGCCGGGAGAAGTGATGCGGCTTTGTCGATCTTGGCGAGAAGGTTGAGTTTTTGTGTCTTCTTGTCCATCCCCCCCATGGCTGCGGCCTTGGCCTCGGCAATGGGCGTGCTGATGGTCTTTCCCGCCGCGGTGGGCTCGACCACCACCGGGCCGCTGGCATTGCTCTTTAAGAGCCTGGCGCGTTCCTGCGCCGCCTTGGATAGCGGTTTGGGAGGGGGAACCACGGCAGCCGGAACGGGGGCGGGCGCGAACGAAGACGCCGCCGGCTCTTCCGCCCTGCGGCGATTCAGTTCATCGGACGCCAAACCTTCCGCCTTCTGCGCGTCGGCGTGTTTCAGGTTGGCGAGAATGTCCTTGACGTACGGACCAACGTATCCGGAGGTTCCCCGCTTCTCGGCAAGCCACTTCTCTACGGCCTGTGCGGTTCTCGGAAGTCCGGACTCGAAAAAGCCTTCCACGTCATCACGGAGGCGAGGCGGCAGATCGTTCAGTTTTTGGCGGGAATCGCGTCCGGCATAGGTCATTCTCACAAGGGCATCATACTCGGCCTTGGACAGCGGCTTGGGCGGGGGAACAACGGAGACGGGAGTAGGTGCCGGAGCGACCGTAACCGGAGCTGGATTATTATTTGGCTTTTCCTGAATATCTCCATCAATCACATGAACTTTCCCGTTTTGATCAACTTTCGCGTTGTCAGGTCCAAGATCCGATGCGGTATACTCGACTGCACCATCAATTTTCACATAAGTATTGCTGGTGCGACCACGCTCTTTGATCTTAAATCCCCTATCCTCCATGTGCCGGTCTAGTTCTTCTTGGGTGGCCTGTCTCCCATCTACATGGTTTTGTTTGAAAACTGGATTTTTTGTTCCGTTTGGACTTTCGTAGTACCCAATCTCTCTAAGCGATCCATCTCCAAGTTGTTGAGAGATGTTGACGGCGTTCCTTACCCGACTCTGGTAGGTTGCATCCGACTTGTCGCTGTAGGGCTCTGAAACCTTAACGACCTCATTCCCGTCACGAAAAACATCGCTCTCTGATCCTGATCCAAGATATTCAAGTTTGGAAACAGCCGACCCAACCGCCCTCCCGTTTGAGTATGAAATGTCCATCTTTCCTGGGGAAACTACGGCCGCCTTGGCGACAGGGGCACTTGCGGCCGCGGCCGGAGCCGGGACGCCTTCCAGGGGAGCCGGCGGCGCGGCCTGGGGCGCCGGGGCGAGTGCGGCCGTTCCCGGAACGACGGCGGCGGGCGCCGGGTTGTTCGGCGACTCCAGGATGTTGTCGATCACCTGGTCGTTGCGGTCTTCGTCCAGCGCTTCGATGGTGGACGTCGCCGGCGCCATGCGGGTGACGGGATTGACGATGGTCGGCGCAGGGGCGGCGGCGGTCGGAGCCGCGGCGGGCGGGCGCTGAAGGTCGTGAAGCTCCATCTCGATCTCGGACTGGCGGTTCGCCCATGCGGCCCGTTGATCACGGCCGGCTTCCGGGTTCGCCTTGGCCTGCTGCGCAATCCCGTCGCGTTCCTGCGAAAGCTCGTCGATCCTGGCCGCTGGCGTCTTGACCGCTGACGCGGACACAAAGGCCGGGGCGCGCTCGGCGAAGCTGGCGGAGATGGCGCGGGCGGCCGCCATGGCTCCGGCATGGTCGTTGCCCTTAACCGCGGCATCAAGCGCCGAGAAGTTCCCGGCGTTCTGCTTCTGGAACTCCGGGTCTTGGTCAATCCCGGAATCCTTCACCCCGGAGACGATGTAGTCTTTGACGCCCTGCGGCGTCCGCAAGTTTTCCGGGAGCGGCTTCTGTCCAAGTTGATCTTCGGTGACGGAGACCTTGACCGAGGAGGCTGTCCCGTCCGGGGCTCCAGAAGCGTCCGGAATGCGGTCGGGCGTGACCAAGGCAGGTTTTCCGTCCGGGCCGGTTTCGGTCGGGTGTTCCTTGCGATAGCGCTCATCGGCGACCATGGCCAGGTCGGGCGCTCCGGGCTTTGCCGGGGCGGCCGGCTCCGGCGCGAGCCGGTTCTTGGCTTCGATCACGATCTCCGCCGCTTCCTTCTGCAACTGCGTGAAGCGCTGGCCAAACTCCGCGGCCTGCTTGGGATCGGCCATGCCCAGCTCTTGCAGGCGCTGGTTCCACTTCGCGGCCTGTTCCTTACTGGTGTTGGTGTAGCGGGCCTGCTTTGCGCGGATGGTCTGCGCCTCCTGCGCCGCCGCGGTGAGAATGCGCATCTCTTCAAAGATGGGTGCGACACGCTGCTGGGTGGCCGCGTCGGCCTGGACAACCGGGTCGGAGATGGCGGCGTTGGCTGCGTCCATCATCCGGCGCTGGTTCCCTGTCGTCTTCTTACGCTCCTTCGCATGGTCATAGGCTGCTTTGCGCTGCGCCCCGCCAACCGCACCCATGGCCGGGATGGTTGCGGCGAACGACAGCGCCATCGGCCCGACCTGATCCATGGGCAGGAACGGGGTATCGGTTCCCATGTCGAGCCCGGCTTTCTGCAACGACCAGTTCATCACCTGCGCCAGTTCTTCCTCGCCCATTTCGGAGAAGATGTCTTGGATGCCGCTGCGGCGCGCCTGCTGCGTTCCAGCCCGCATAAAATTCTGCACGGCCTTCCCGGCGCGGACGGTGCCGATTCGTTCTGCCGTCGCCACGGCCAGGTTCTTCATGAACGCGGGAACCAACTTACTCACGGCCGGCTTGGCCAGGCCAAAACCCGCGCCCATGAACTCGGTGGCCTGGTCAGTAAGTTCGCTGGCATACGCCGAAGCCAAGTCGTTGACCACGCTGTTCCCGGAACCCGTGTTCTCCAGTCCGGAATCGCCTTCCCCGCTCCAGGTGCCCATGCGGCGATCGGCAAAGTCTGCGGCAACGCGCCCGCCGCCGGCAGTCGCCGCGCGCTGGGCTCCGGCGATCAACGACCGTCCGGCGGTGCCCGCGGCACTCTTGGCCGCGGTGCCGGCGGCTCCCAGCAGGGACTGTGCCGCCATCTTGTCTACCGCCGCCTTGGTGCCGGCTTCGAGGGCTTCCCCAACGGCAAGAGTTTTTCCGCTGGCGGTGGCAAGGTTATTGAACAGGCCAAACCCGCCCAGCATGAACTCGGCCATAAACGGGGCGCTGTTTGCCGTGAGGGTGGCGGCGCTGGTCGCCCAGTGCTGTCCCTGCGTGTCCTTGTCGTTGCGCATGGCTTCATTCGCGGCAAGATAGAAATCTTCGGCTGTTGCGGTTCCTGCCGCAATGCGGTTTGCCCGGTCAAGACCGCCGGGCGCCAGGGCGGGTTCGCCATTGGCAAGGCGCGTGAACATGCCTCGGGTGCCGTAGATGTCGCCGACCCGCTGGGCCGACTTCGCCATGCCGCCGAAGATCGGGATCTTCTGCCCCACGTCGTCCACGGTGGTTTGATCCCACACTTCGGACAGGTCACTCTTGCCGGGAATCAGGCTGGCGGCGGCTTGCGGGCCCAGCAGCGCCGCGACGTTCTCATAGTCACGCCCCATCAGGGACGCGACGTAGTTGCGCTTCTCGGCGCTCGGGAGAGCCGCCCACTTGTCCATGCCTTCTTTGCGGAGTTTCGCCTTGGCGGCATCATCCAGCGCGGTGAAGGTGGTTCGGACGGTGTCGCGCTCCGACTGTTCCATGCCGCTGTAGTCGCGCCCGGCCTGTTCGGCCAGGGTGGACAGCGCCGCGTCTTCGGAAATCTTGTCCCATGCCCAGTTCCGGCGGGAGATGGCGCCGGAGACAACTCCGCGCATCTTCTCGGCTTCCGGATCCTTCTGAATGGGGGTGACGTTCTTCGCCGCTTCGACCTCGGCCAGCTTCGGGCCGGCGATCTCGTCAGCGGTGATGCCGCTGCGCAGGGCTTCAATCGCCTGCCGCTTCTTGGCATCGTCCAGGGTGGAGAGGTAGCCGGCCTGGTGGAGACGGGAAAGCCCGGCGTTCACCAGCTCGTCGTTCTCTCCGGGTGCGGCGGATCCCTTTCCCGTGCGCATGAACTCTTCGCGGGCGTCCGGGAGCGGGCCAAGTCCCGTATCGCCGGTGGCAAACGCAACCCGCATCCGGGTTTTCAGGTCGGACTGGCTCTCGATGTCTCCGTCGTCGGGAAGATCAACCTTGGCCGGCGCAACGGAATCGGCCAGCGACTTCCGGCCGGAGCCGAACAGGGAGCGCCGCGGGGCGCCCATCATTCCAAGTCCGTCAAGTTCGGTGTTCGGATCACGAAAGGTCGCCATGAAGAACCCCACTGGTGAGAGGTGAATACTCGTTACCAGTGGGGCGGGAGTCAACCGGGCGCCGGCGGGTTATCTGCCCGTGTCCTGCGTCACACCCATGAGCCCCAGCGCATGCTTGCGCTTCGCGTCGATTCCCTGCCGCTTGAGATTCCATTCCTCTTGGGTTTTCGTGAAGGGGAGACGGGAGCGGATGTATCCGGGTTTGTCTCCCAATGCTTCGGCCGACTTCTGCGAGTCGTCGAACTGCTTCAGACCCGCGGCCTGGGAAATTGCCTTCTGATCAATCTGCGCTTTGGCGACCGCGGCCTGGCCGGCGACTCCGGCATTGGTTCCGGCGATTGACTTCTGAGCCTCGATGAACTTGTCCGACTGCTTCGTTTCCGCGTCGATCTTCAGTTTGCCCAGCTCAAAATCGCCCTTCGTCCTATTGTCGGCCGCACCGGCCTCGACCTGTTTGCCCTGCAACCCATAGTTGCCCAGCTTGTCGGCCGAGGTGACGGACGCCTTGTTCGTGTCCTGAACTCCCTGGAGACGGAGACGCTCTTTCTCAATCTCCGCCGCGGTCATGGCGGCGCGGCCGGCGCGCTGGTTCTCCAGCTTCTTGCCCATGAGCCCGATCAGCCCCTGCGCAATCGGCCCGCGGCCCCAGCTATTGCCCCCGGACATGCCGTAGGAAAAAGGTGTTCCCATGATCTGATCTCCTTCGTTGGTATTCTTGACTATGCCCGGAGTGTCAACCCCCGCACGATTTGCACCTGGCCGGCTTGATCCCGGATCCTTTGCAGTCGCCGCAGGGCGCGGCGGTCGGATTGCCATGCTCGTCCGGCTCTTTGCCCGTGCCTTCGCATAGCGGGCAGACGGGGACGGGTGCGGTGGGCCTGGCGGGCAAATCGGCCTGGGTGGTGGGTTTTAGCCCGCGGATTAGGCCCTCTGGCTCCATGTAGTAAATCGTCATAATGCCCCTATCAGCCCCGTTAAAATGCAGTAGATTTTATCGCCGGTTGGATTACAGCAGCCGTCCGGAGGGTCGCCACCATTAACAATCGTTGAATTGCGCTTTGTGTCATTGACGATTGCGCCTCCGCATTGATTCCAGACCGAACACAAATCCCACACCTGACCAATGATCCCCGCGTATGATCCCGTGGCCTCCGTAATGGTGGCGGTTTTGCAGTCATTATTGGCGCGCCATGTGATATGACCATCTACCCGCCAAGCGTCCGGCTGTCCGTCTAGTATTCCCTCCCCGCCCCCCGGTAGAATGCAGCAATCCCAATCCCTAAGCGTCAGTTCTTGATAGCGGTTTCGGCCATCCGCGAATCCCGGAAAACCCTTGCAGCATCCGCTATGCACTACGGCCCCGGTTATCCCGCCAAGCGTAAAATCGTATGTCCGCAGTGCCGACCATCCGGCGTTCGCGTTGCTGGAAACCCCGTCGATAGTCAGCACCCATCCGCCATCGACAAACGCAAGAGATACGACCGCGCCAGTACATGATAGGCCGCCTAGGATACATGGAGTGCCCTCACCAGGAAAAATGCTTACCCTGGCCCAAACTCCAGCAATGCTATACGTAACGCATAGTAATGTATAGTGATGGCAATCAGTGGCGCAGCAGCAATCCTCCAACTCCTGGCGGGTGGCGAGAACTGGCTTTCCGCCCTGCCACACCAGGAACTTGTCCCACGCCGGGATGTAAGATGACTTGTTCATGGGCATGCGAACTCTTCACCAAACGTGACCAGCGACATGCCGGCATTCTCTTCGTGAACGAGAAGCTGCTTGCTCCCCGCAGCGTACCCAGTAATCGCTGGCGGGATCTCCGCTCCGGCCAGGACAATGTCGGAGTGCTGGTACTGGGTCACGGAGTACCCGGTTGTGCTGTTCCCCTCGATCTTGGCCAGCGGTATTACCACGATTGCCGGGTTATCGCCCAGGGCGCTACTGCCAACGGAAAACCCGAAGGTGGGTGTCGGGGTGGCGCTGCCATAGGAAAGTTTCAGACTCATCGTTCCAGTGGCGATTGCCGACCATGCCTTTTCCGTTACGGTGGTGAGGGTTCCGTTGGGGTTGATCACGCCGCCGGCGGCGACCATATATTCCCATGCCGTACCGTTCTTGCGAACTGTCGTTTTCCATGAATGCTCCGGAGACGCCAAGTACAGAACTATGTCTCCGGAGTGGCGCTGGATTATTCCGGTGTGCGTGAGCCGGGCCAGCGGAACGGAGTAAACCCCACCGGACGCGCTCCTCTTGCCGGCGGGATCCCCCGCGACCTTGACGACTGCGGCCGTGATGGCGCCGGCGCCGGCCGGAACCGTGACGTTGCAATGAACCGCGTCTCCGATGTCGGCCAGAGAAAGCCCGGTCAGCGGAACCGCCACTTCCCGGATCAGCCCGTCCTGGGTGATGACGATGACCTTGCCCGGAAAGACTTTGAAATCCTGGGTGTTCGACGCGGTGATCGTTGGGAGCACGTCGAACGAGCTGTATTGGACGATCTTCATGTTCAGCCGCCCATGATGTTATTCCACGCGCCGTTGAACACCTGCGCGTCAGCGAGTTTTCCGATAGCATTGGCTTTCTCTTCGGCCTCGGCCTTCATGGATTCCAGCGGGTAGGTGAATCTGGCTTTACGAGTTTCGTCCATCGTTTGCGTTTCGATGAGATCGAGAGAATACTGAAGGGAAGATGCCTTGCCGGCGAGTTCGGCCGACAGGTCGTAGTTCTGATTCATCCGTTCGAGTTCAGATGTCTGCCGGAGCAACCCGCAGTAGAAGCCCTTCCACATGCTCGACTTCCGGGACGCGAGTTGATCGTCCTGCATGCTGCTGCGCCAGGAGGTGAGCGCCTGATCGAGTATGGCGGCGTCTTTTTCGATGGCGGTCAGCGCTGTCCGGCGCTCCTGATCCCCGGAGATTCCTTCCTGGGTCGCCAACGTCTGCGCCTGTTCGATCTGAAGGCGGATCGGTTCGCCGGCGAGACGGGCCATGCGCCCCTCGATTTCCGCCACCCGGGCCGTCGCGCTCGCCTTCTCCAGGTCGATGCCCAGCGACTCCAGCGCGGTTTCCGCGAGTTGGCGCTGGGCGCCGATCACTTCCAGGCGCACGGACTGAAGGCGAAGATCCGCTTCGGCCTTGCGCAGTTCCGACTCCGCAACTTCCCGTTCCGCTTCGGACAGGTGCAACCCCTCGCCTCGGATCTCCGCGCGGAGCTTGTCGCATTCTAGGCGGATACGGCTGAGTTGCAGGGAGGTTTCCATTTGCGCCGTCTCCAACCCCACCCGGTCGGTTTCAACGGCAAGGATCTGCGCCCTGAAGTAGTCCAATTCGCTGGCGTTGCGGATCCGCCGCGTGTCCAGGCCGGCCCGCTCCATGGCGTCGTCCACGGTGGCGAGGTAACGCTTCAAAACGATCTCTGCCGCCAGCATGGCCGCGTCGGAGTCTACGTCGGCAAGGGTGCGGTTCGCTTCAAAGACGATCAACGACAGTTCTTCGACGGCATACTCCCGGAGTTGAGCCCAGCCGCCTTCGCCGCGGTTCATGAAGACGAGGAACCAGCGCACGGACACGTCTCCACCGGCGCCGCCATACTGGAACGCCGGCCAAATTGTCCGATCCCGGAAACGCGCCCGGTCGATGGCGGCGTCCACGGAGGCGGGAAGTTCTTCGGATATGCGGATGGGGGTGATCATCAGATGTCGTCCTGTGCGAGAAGGGTGTAGGCACTTTCCCACAACTTCGCCCGATTGGCCAGCGTCCCTTGGATATTCGACAACGCCCCGTCGATGGCAGTGCGGATATTCTTGATGCCCTTGCCCGACCAGGTGGCGGTCGCGCCGCCGACGGTTTCCGTTCTCACATTGAGCGTTCCGCTTGCCCCCTCTTTTTCGCCACAGAGGATTTCCCACTCCCGCATACTGATCATGTTCTGTTTCGCGGAAATCCGAACGCTGTTGTTCCAGTCCGCTTCGGCCAGGGCGACCCGGCGGCGCAGATCCTGAATGGTCGGCGGCGCGCCGGCGGCGAAGGTGGCAACGTCTTGGGCGCCGCCAATCTCCGCAACATTCCCGACTTCGAGCCGGATCCCTTCACGGGTGGCGTTGACCTGCGCCAAGTCCTGATAGTTCGACAGGTCAAGTTCGTTCGTGATTCCCTGCCGGCGCGCGGCATCCTCAACCCGCTGAATCTCCAGTTTCAGGTTCGCCAGTTCCAGCGTCTTCGCGGTGAACGCCCGTTCCCAAATAGCCGCGGCCAGCCGGGCCTGCGCCTGCTTCAGTCCTTCCCCGATCATCTCCAGTTCGGTTCCGGACGCATCCCTGACCGCGTTGGCATACCGCGTTTCCATCTCCGCCATCTGCCGCCGCAGGGGAACCAGCTCGTCGGTCTTGCGCTGCAACAGGGCGCCCAGCGCCGCGGCCTTTTGCCGTTCCAGGCTGAGAAGTGAGCCGGAACGCTCTGCGAGAATGGTCTGTTCCACGCCGATGATCTCGTAGATCACGGGAATCAGCTCCAGGCGCTTGTCCATCGTGACGAGCCTGGCGTCCTGTAGCTGGCGCTCCAGGGCGAACGTGTCGCCGCCGGCCGCGACTACCTGCTGGCGTAGGGTTTCCCGCTCCATCTCGATTCCCGTCTTCAGATTCAGCAGGATAAGGCGGTTGGCGTCGATGGTGATCGACTCCTGCGCAACCGTCTCCGAATCCATCGTGTAGGCGCGCTTCACTTCGGAAGCCCATGCCTGGAACTCATTCAAGACGCGCGCCCGCTCCACGTCCCACAGGCGCCGCTGCTGCGCGACGGTATCCTTGACGGCCGACTCATTCCAACGGAGCTGCCGTTGAAGTTCCGCCTTGGTGAGAGACAAGTTTGCCTCTGCCAGCTTCAATTTCAGGTCGGTTTCAGCGTCAAGCATGCCCTCGATGAAGACGCCTGGGACGGAAAGGAACCCGCGCGATCCTGCGGCGTCTCGAATCTTGGCCATGGCCGCGCCGGCGCCGCGCATCACGTCGGATTTTTGGCGACCCCACTCCGCGGACGCTTGCGCCGTTCCGGAGGGGGGCGGGGGAAGGATAATCGTGGAAACATTGCTCATATCCATGCCCGCGCTGTCAACTATTCCGGCCGCGCGCAAGCCGAACAACCAAGATTCTTAACGTTTTATACATTTACTAGGTTGAAAACTTACAACGCGCATAGTAAGATACTGGAACAGGAAAACCGCGCGTGCAGAAACCCGTTTCCGACGCTGACTTTCCCCGGCTTGACGCCGAAACCGGCGCCTCCTATGACTTTGCTTCCGGAACCGTTCCGGATCCCGGCCCGACTCCCGCCGACCTGGCCGAAGAACCCGAAGACCGCAGCGCCTGCGGCCCGGGTTGCCCGAACGCCGCCGCCATTCTCCAAGCCGCCTGTTGCCGGCTGGTCTACGTTGCCGGCGGGAACCCGAACCGTCTTTCCCTGATCCTCCTGCGCATGGCCGGCCTGACCTACGCAGAGGCCGGCTCCACGCTCGCCATGTCGAAGCAGGGGATGGACAAGCATCTTCGCGCCATCGAGTCAACGACGGAAGGCCGGAGCTTGGCCGCGCTATTCCGCACCGGCTTCTCATCCACGGGAAGCTCGGCCACCGACCGGTTGATGCACGAAGCCCGCGCCAAACTCGATAGCCTACTTCGCGGTGAATCTGTTCGTGAAACCATTCGTCGTGAACGCAAAACCAAAGGATCCAGTCATGGACGAATCCGCCACATCGACCCCGTCTTTCTATGATCCCAGCAAGCTGACGCCTGAAGAGTTCCAAGTCGTTCTTCAACAGACCCAGGCCAGACACGCCATGCGCCTGGCGCAGATTCAGACCAAGGTAGAGGTTTTGAAGAAGCAAAAGTCGGAAGCGGTTATGAAGGTCTGCCAAGAGTTGAAGAGCAATACCGCCGAAGCGTCCAAGATTATCCGCGAACTTCAGGACATGCAGTTCGGTCGGTGGATCCCGCCGATGATCCCTGACCCCGGCGCATGATTGACGGCTCCCCGCCGTCGCGCTACATTCCCCTTCCCCGCCATGGAGAGGGGAATCCCATGAAATACGTTGGCACCGTTTTTGGCGTTCTCTTAGTGTGCGCGATCTTCGCATTCTGCGCGGGCTCTGTATCCATGATGTTCCCGAAGGCACCATGGGCACTTTCGTTCTTCTCCGGTTGCGGAGGGCTCGGCTTCGCCTACCTCATGACCAAGGTAGGATGATGACTACGAAGCGAGGATGACCGGAACCAGGTCAACGAACTCCAGCTTGTCGAACCCCTGAACCTCGATCGACCATTCCCGCCCGATCAGCATGCGCGTGATGTCCGAGTCGCCATGGTCGGCCGGGTCAATCGCATAGATCCTCTCGCCGTTGTCGGTGATGACGCGCAGCGCCGGCGCCACGCCGACCAGGCCGAAGCTCGCCGACCGCAGCCGCTTCCGGCACAGGGTTCCAAGGTGGGTGGCGCCCCAGGCAACTCCCGCGGTGATGGCGCCGCCGGCGTCCGTGTCACCGTCGATCAGGTAAACGCCGTCCTCCTTGGCGGCGAACACCTGGCCGTTGAAGCGGCAGAAGGAATTGAAGGCGAACCCAGAATACACGCTGGCGTCGAACCGTCGCCCGGTCAGCGCCCAGCACTGCCACACTTCACCGCCCAGCTCCAACTGAACGCCGCCGGAGCTGGCGACTTCGGCCATGGCCCGGAGAGTCACCTGAAGCTCGTGGACAATCCCGGAAACGGACGCGATGTTGTTCAGTTCCGCAATCATCTTCACGACGCCATCGGCGCCCAACTGCGCAACCGCGGCCGCATAGGTGTAGACGTAGAACCGCATCAGGCCGGAGACAACTTCGACGGCGCCGGCGGATCCCGCGGCAACCAGCGCCACAAGGGACTGCGCCAGCGTGACGCTACCGGAAGCTCCGGCGTCCACGGTAACGGATCCGATCCGGTATGGGATGGCGTCCATTGCCGCCCGGGCCGCTACCAGCCCGGAGACAAGAAACACGCCGCGCATCTCCGCATTGCCGGCGCACGCGACATCGAGAGCGGCAACCCAGGCCGGCGCCGGGACGGCGGATCCGCCGGAGTTCACCATCACCGTGCCCGTGAGCCGCGGGAATGAAGCGTCGAAGATTGCCGACATGGAACCGGCCGACACGTCCACCCGGACGGACTGCGATCCGGCCGCGGCGCCGACCGCCGCCAGCTCCGCCAGCGCCAGCCACACCGACGAGATCAGGGATTCCGCGGTTTCGGAGACTCCGGCGAGATCGAGTTCGGCGGTTTGGTCGGCCATGGGGATCCAGTCCTTTTCTTAATAGAACGGGCGGCACGGCTTGTTTTGCCAGTGCCGCCCGTTGAGTCAACGCGAATCTGTGAACGCCTTCATCAGGCGCTGGTCTGCGTGTACCGCATCTTGACGGCCAGGGTGCCGCCGCCGGCCGGGAAGGTCATGGCCGCGGAGAACCGCATGGCCGCAACCAGGGAACCGGTGTTGGCGCTGGCCAGCACGGCGGTTTGCAGTGTGGCGCCGTAGATGGTCAGCGCGCCGACGATGGTGAACTCCGCCAGGGTGGAGTAGTTGTCGCAGACGCCGCCGGCGACGGAGCCGAAGCCCGACTTCGGGTAATTGCCGGCCGTGACCGCCACGCCGCCTTCGGTGGAGCCGGAGTAGTCGGTGACGTCCTGGAGCATCTGATAGGTGCCCGCGGCGCCCAGCTTGGCGGCGGCAGTGTCACCGGCGACCGGGGTCACGTTGCCCTTGAACAGGCCGATGTAGAGCTGGGTGCTCTTCATGCCATTGGCGGCTGCATGGTTCAGCCCTTCGGTGGGCATGATGTTGTGCCCCTCGGCAAAGCCGATCAGCTTGCCGGTGTGGTCGCGGGCTTCAACGATGTAGCGGGTGCCGCCTTTGGTGCCGAGGGTGTTCGTCTTCATGGGTGCTCCTTCATTGGTTGAAAGTGGCGATTGCTTCGACGCTGACCGAGCCGATGACCGAAGGCTGGCCGCTGTCAGGACTGGGGCGCCGGAACAGCTCCCCCGCCTTCACTGCCTGCCCTTCGCGGCTGGCGTTCGGCAGGGACTGGTAGGAAACCAGCACCTGCGCGACTCCTTGCACACGTCGGAATAGGCTTGCGGCTCGCTTCATGTCTTGTCCTAGATCGACCTTGCCGGCGGTCAGGTTGAAGAGTTGTCCACCTGGGCGACCTGTCACCAATCCGTCGGCCGTCAACCAGCACGGGACGGAGTTCTGCACGTTCTCCGCGGTCATGATGGTCGAGGACAGGTCGCTCATGGTGTCGAGGTAGCACAGGGATCCGGACACGCTGCCCGGGCCGCACTTGACTTGCCGCATCTCTGCCGGCGACGTGCCGACCAATGAATAGGTTTCATGCTCGCAGCCCACGAAGAGCCCGTCTCCGGCCAGCGCCAGCAGCACAATCGGCTGATCGAACTCGAAGAAGTTGAGGGAGTCGCGCCAAAGGTCGGGCCGGAACGATTCGGAGTAGAACAGGCGGGATCCCTGGACGCCCCACACGCGGCCGAAGGCATAGAGGATGAAGTCATAGCCGGCCGGCGGATGGCAGAACCGGGTCGGAAGCGGCTCGCTGGTCGGTGGGGGAGCGGTGATGGTGTCGCCGGCGCCGACGCGGAACAGGACGTCGCCGTTCGCCTCACTCATCCACACGATCTCGTCGGACTTGCGGCCGATGATGCGGATGGATTCTCCGGTCTGAATGCTGATTTCCTGCGGTTCAGACGCGCCGCCCAGTCTCCCGTCGGTTCCCACCTTCGCCAGTGCAATCAGGTAGGTGCCCGGAGAAAGGGCGGCGCCCTGGGCGCTTACCGGGATAAGAACGGGCGCGGTCGGCACGGCCAGGCCGACGACTTCGGCGGATCCGCCCGCGGCCGGCGCGTACCGGGCCGTGAACTGGCGGTTGCCAAAATAGATGAACTGGCCGATCTCCGCATAACTGACGGGGATCTCCGGGTTGCCGGCGTAGACGTGGATCTCTCGGGCGGCGCGGCTGGTGATGTCGATCACCGCGCAATGGATGGAGCTGGCGCACAGAAGCGCCGACGTCCCGCCGAACATCGAATGCGGTCCGGGTAGAGCCAGGTGCCGCGTGAACCCGTCGCGCCGGTGGGCAACTCCGCCTATCACATCCGCGTTGAGCACGGTTACGGGCGTCTTCATGGCTTCATCGAGCCCGCGCAGGTTGCTCATGCCCGCCACGCCAACCCGGACTGAATCATCTCGGCTCATGCGCGCATCCTGTCGTTGCGGATGGTCTGCGGCGCCCGGAGCCGGCACCAGTCGGTGAGCATGGTGGAATACCGCTGCCACTCGCTGAAGTGGAAGTTGCGGTTCGGCATGTCCTTGCCTTCCTCGACGCCCTCGTAGAGGTTGGCGCAAATGAAGTTCATCAGGACGCCGACGGCCAGGTAGTCGGGGATCCCCTCGATCAGGTCGGCGGTCGTCGTGATCGTCGCGGGGTTGCGGAAGTAGTAGAAGCGGAGACGTTCGGCGGCGCCCTGGGCGGGCACGGAAGCGAACGCGACGGCTTTGCCGATCAGGCACACGTCGGAGATGTGACCGAAAACCGGGGCGGGAAAGTTCTCTTCGAAGATGACCGGGTTCTGCCAGGTCTTGACGGCCAGCCCGGTGGACGTGTTGCGGAGGCTGAACAGTCCCTTGTTCCAGTTCCCGGGAAGCGGCGCCGGCGTTGCGTCGGCCGCGGTCGCCCAGGAGTTGTTCGCCACGGTGATCGTGTCCATGACGAACAAGTCCGGGAGGAAGAGACGGTCGGCGCACTCCATGATGCCGCGATTCAGAAGATCCAGGACGCGGGACAATGAAGCCCATTCGTCGTCCTGAACCTTTTCCTGCACTCGCGTCAAGATGGATTGCGCCGAGACGGACATGGTAGCGGATCCTTGGGCGGTCAGGTTTGGGCGGCGAGCCATTCGGAGTTGCCGGCCTTGATCTGCCGGTCGTATTGCGCTTCGGTGGCATCACCCAGGACGATGTAGTTGAAGCGCTTGATCTTGCCGATGGACTTGCGGCCTTTGCCGGGTTCCACGGTGAAGCGCTCGATGATGGAGTTGTCGGCGTGACGCAGCACCCACTCCGGGGCGATGACTTCGACGCCGCGCTTGCAGCCGAACAGCTTGCCGTTCAGCCCGAGGATCACGTCCACGGGGTCGGCATCACCGGCGCGCTCGCTGAAGATGACGCGCTTGAAAACCTTGATCTTGGCGGGAGTCGTCGCCGGCTTGGCGGGTTCGACGACGGGCGGGGCGGCGGCGGGCGGGGTGGCGGCGGGCGGGGTGGCAACGTTGCCTTCCTGATTCGGGTCAGGCGTCTCCGGCGGAGGGGCGCCGAAGGGATTGGCGTCGAGTTTGGCGGCGGCTTTGGGCGGCGGCATGGTCTTGTCCTCGCTTTTGTTGTGGGGTTCGGGATATAGATCGCCCCGCCGGAGTATCCTGTTTCCAGGGTTCCGGCGGGACGGGTGGGGAACTCGCAGACCAATCCGGGGTTTATTCCGGAACGGCCGTCGCGCCGACTTCGAGCCGGGCCATGAACAGGTCGTTGAGGATCACGCACGCCTGCCAGGTCTTCCAGCCCACGGAGCCGGTCTGACCGAGCGGGTCGGAGCTGTCAACCGAGCCGACCTTGCGCACCTTCAGGTCGATCGACTGGAAGCCCTGGAGGGGCACCATGCCGAAGGCGTTCTGCGCGAAGAACAGGATCGGGTAGACGTCGCACTTGGTCGTCTCGTCGGGGATCACGCCGTCGGCCAGGAGGGTCGTCCCGGTCTTGCCGGCCTTGATCCAGGGCGAGAAGTTCCGGCTCAGGATGAACCGGGTCGTCTCGACCTTGCCGATCTCGCCCGGCATTTCCTTGCCCGGCTGCGCGTACTTCTCCACGCTCACGAAGCCTTCGATGCCGCGGATGTCCGAGGCAAGGTCGGTGTGACCGATGGCGAAGAACGCCGGCGCCACGGGCTCGGTGCCGTAGTTGGCGGTCGGGCTCACGATCTTGCTGATCGTCGAGGCTCCGACGCGCATGAACATGCGTTCCACGCGGCGGATGTCGCCCAGGGTGATGACCGCGTCCACGTCCGCACGGGCTTCAACGGCGCCGGCGAAGAACACGTTCGTCCCGGCCTTGAGCACGTTGTAGCGCAGGGTTTCGACGATCAGCGCGGCCTGCTCGGCGCACAGATCGTTGAGTTCGGCCAGGATCGCCTTGCCGTCCTCGTGGACGTCGTCGATCTTGTCCGTGGTGCGGACGAGGTCGGCGTACTGGTCGAGGCTGACCGGCACGTCGCGGGTCACGATCTTCTGCCCGTCGGGCGTCACGCCTTCGACCACGGGGGTCAGGGCGTTGGTGATGGACAGGGACTTGATCTCGCGGAACTTGCGGGTCGTGCCCTTGTTGCGTTCCTGGACGCTGACCTGGCCGAAGCGCTCCAGGATCAGGAAGTTCTGCGCCCGTTTCAGGAACGCTTTCTCCAGGGCGACGCCCGAGCGGGTGCCGATGTCACCGTAAGCGGTGGTTTGCGGATTGGACATGGTGGGGATCTCCTCGTTGCGAGCGTTCTGCCTGTGTGGCAGCGCCCTTGTTCTCTGCGCCCCCGGTGTCTACTGGCCCCACCAGCCTCACCGTGAGTTTTTTCTTACCACTGCCCCAAGCGTCAACCTGGGGCAGTGGAGGAAGTCATGGTTTGTCGGGTTGATTGAACAGGTCGCGGCGCTCTTCGTCGCTCAGTTCTTCGCCGGCGCCGGCCGCGGGCTTGACGATTCCGCCGTTGGGCGCCGCCGCGGCGAGCCGCGTGTACGATCCGGACTTGGCCGGTTTTGCTCCCTTGCCGGCGGCGCGGTCGAAGGCGTCGAGCAGCATTGTCGCGGACTTCACATCCGGGACGCATCCCAGGCGCTTGACCGCTTCGGACTGCTTGCCCAGCCACGTCTTGTACTCCGGGGTGGCAATGGTCTGCCGCCATTCCGGGCGGGCGTTGGACAGCTCCATGAGGAAGGCGCGCTGGGTGAACTCGGCCTTGGCTCCGGCAATGAAGTCGTCGGCCTGCTTCTGAATCGCGCCGATGCGGTCTTCGACGGCCTTGCCCATGTCGGGCACCTTGCCCAGCATCTTCAGGGCGGCGGCGACCAGCTTCGTCGAGAACTTGGCGGCTTCCGGGAAGTCTTCATGGAACTGCGCGAACTCCGGATCCTTCTTCAGCTCGACCAGCGCTCCTTCGAGAGCCTTGTCGATGTCGAGCGGGGCGGGTTCGGCGGCGGCGGCGGGCTTGACCGGGTTGCCATCCGCGTCCAATTCGGGGGCGACGGGTTCCGCGTCCGGATCTTCTCCGGCCAGCAGCGCTTTCCCGCGGCGCTCCATCTCTTCTTCCGGGGTGGCGACGACAACGGGCTTGGCCGCTTCGGCGGGAACCGGCTTGCCGTCTGCGCCCAGGGCGGGAGGTGCGGGTTTGGCGGGATCCCCCGCGGCCGGGGCGGGCTTCACAGCGTCGGACTCCGGGGAATCAAAGAGGTCGCGCATCTGATCGTCGGACATCACGCCCGCGTCGGCTGCGGGTGCGGCGGCGGCTGATGCGGCGGCTGCGGCGGCTTGGACTTCGTCGGCCATGGGGTTCCCACCTTTGGTTAGGTTTTCGGTAACAGGGACAGGGACTTCGCTTCGAGATTCAGGAGACGGGTTAGCCCTTCCACAACGCCCAGGTAGAAGCGGAAGTCTTCCCGGCCGCGGTCGGACACGTTCGGGTTGTTCTCCAGCTCTGCCCGGGCTTGGTCGCGCAGCGTTTCGGCCGCGTCGAGCAAGGCCGCTCCGGCTTCCGTGCGGCGGGCGCCGGCCAGGATCATCACCCGGCGAGGGTCGGCGCGGTAGACGGCGGGTAGGACTGCGGGACTCATGCGGGCGCGTTCTCCATACCACTGCCGGAACCGTCAACCGGGGCGCCAATGCTGGCGGGATCCCCGAGAGCGGTCATGCCCTGCGCTCCGGCGTCGGCATTGTTCGACGGCAACCCGGATTCCGGAAGGCGGGCGGCGCCAGGTGCTGGCGGGGTGTCGGCATGGGACGGCTTGCCGGGTGTCGCCGCGGTGACGGTGTGCTTGGAGCCCGTCTCGATGGTGTGAACCAGGTCGGCTTTCTCCATCCGAACCTTCTCCGCGCCCTGGTCGATGCCGGCCAGGAGAGCGCGGGCCCGGGCTTCGCGTTCGACGGCCGCGGCGCGCCTCTCCATGATGTCGGCTTCGAGCTTGGCCAGTTCGAGCTGCTTGCCCTTGAGCTGAAGCTGGTACTCCGGATCGTTCTGCCGGGCGGCGGCGTCTTGCGCCATGCGCTCGTCGGACTTGATGAAAGACTTCTCGTTCAGGTTGTGGAGCCGGCAGATCTCGCGCATGGGCTCGTCGTAGTCCACCTTCTGTTCCATGGCCGGGATGTTGCCGACGATGGACAGGAACTTCTGAATGCCGTCGATGCGGCTGGCGCGGTCGTTGAAGGCGTCGAAGCCCTTGGCCTGGACGCGGAAATCGCCCTTGCATGCCTCGTCGAGTTCGCCGCCCGCCATGTTGACGTCGAACACCCACTGGACGAACGACTGAATCGCATGGTCGAAGTTCTTGAAGACCGCGCCGATGTACTTGCCCGACCGGTCGATGCGCGTGGACATCTCGTAGGCAGTGACCTTCCCGGATTCGCCGTTGACGGACAGGCCGGAACTGATCTTCGGGATCAGGGTTTCGTCTTCCACCCAGCGTTCGGCATAGTTCAACAAGGAAAGGATCGAGTCGCCCACGTCCGGCATGATCACGGGCATGATCGCTTCGGACACGTTTCGGCAGGACTCCGACATCTTGATGATCTTGCCGGGATACCACTTGTCCATGGCACCCGTCTCCAGGTACTCTTCCCGGGTGGCGAGCGTCAGGTTGCTGGTGAGCTTCTTGTTGTCCTCAAAGGTGCGGACGGCTCCGTTGATCACCTTCTGCATCTCACTGGCAGCATCGGCGACACCCTGGCCGGATGCCGTGCCGTCCACCATGGATTCCCAGGGAACCCAGTCCCAGGGGCGCTCGTTCGGTTCGACGCGGGAAAAGCGGATCACGCGGTCGCCGGCGACAACGGCGAAGACTTCAACGTCCTCGCTGTCTTCGGATTCGGTGGGAGCATCATCCGGACTCGTCGCGATTACGGCCGGCGGCACTTCGTTGTCGCCATGGATGCCGATCACGACCGCGGGGATTCCCTTCTCCAGCTCGAAAGCCTCGACGGCCTTGCGGGAGACGCGCCCCCAGTACCACAGCGTCTTGATGCTCTTGAACTTCCACTTCGTCTTCCGGCGATCGGGCGGCGCGCTGGAGCCGTTGGCAGCGGAAGCGTTGGCGGAGCCGGTACAGGCTTCCTTCAATTCCTTGGTGAGAACGCCGGGCCCGCGCATGGAGCGGATCTCGCCGGGCGACATCATGGCGACTTGCACGATTGCCTTGCCGGCCTGGATGTCACTCGTCTCCAGGTCGCGGAACACGTCCCAGGTCGAGACGTAGCGCCAGCCCGGGACGTCCTGGTTCTCGACATCGAACGCCCATTGGGTGTCGGGTTCTGGCGCTTCGGGCTCCGGGGATCCCGCGGCGGCGGCTTCGGCTGCGGCCTGTTGGAACGCCAGCTCCTTCTCCGGATTCGCGACCATGACCTTCCGGTAGCGGCGAACCACGGATGGAACCATCACGCGCCGGCAGAAGCCTTCCCCGTAGATGGCACAGGCCAAGGCCAGCGCCTTCAGTGCTTCGACGGACTGGGAATCGTAGAGCTGCTGGTTGATCGTGGACTTGAGAGCGTTCACGGCCGGCTCGTCGGCGCTGTCGGTCGCGGCGTCGAACCCGGGCACCAGGTCGAAAGGGAACTTCCCGTTGCTCGACAACCCATCGGCGACCAGCGAGTAAGCGGCGAGAACCTTTTGCCTGGTGATGCCAAGGAAGGTCTTGGAGCGCCACTCTTCGGCTTCCTCGATCTTCCATTGCTTCCCGGCGTTGACGCGCTGGAACGCGGCCAGGTTGCTTTCCCACTTTGCTTCCAGTTCGCCGCGGCAGGTCGCGAAGTGCGCATGCGTGTCGATGACCTCGCGCGCCAGGTCTGTGCCGGGGGTGAACTGCTGACCGGCCTGGGTGTTTCCGTCCATGGGCTACTTCCTCTTCTCTGAAAAGCCGATGGCGAGCGCGGACAGCGCCAGCATTTCGGGGGTGTCGGGCTGCGCGGCGCGGATGGCTTTGGCGAGATCCCCGCCGGCGGGAACCCGGATCATGCCGGCTTCGCCCATGGCGAACACGCGGGCGGCGCCTTCGACCGGGCTGGCGCTGATGAGCTGCACGAAGGCAGGCTTCGGACGGACTCCCTCATGCCGGTACAGATCCATCCGGTACGGGCGGGTCGTCTCTTCATCGCCAATGAACCACCATGCGGACGTGCCGTACTGGCCGAAGATCCTGGTGAACACGCGCCAGGAGCCCATCGCCTGCACCGCGCCGAAGTCGCTGATCAGGTCGCCGACCACCAGGAATTCCCCGGACTCGAAGACGCGGATCTCGCCCGTCCTCCGCTCCCGGCCGGCAATGAGCCAGTAGCCGCGAACCCGGTCGATCGCTCCGTCCTTGCGCATGTCGGCAACGGGAAAGCAGATGGCGCCATGCGTCTGATAGTCGCCGTCGAGCGCTTCCTGGTGGGACGGCGGGAAGGCGAGCCGCAGATAATCGACATGGCGCATGCCCGGCGGCGGGATGATCAGGGCGACGGGCGGCACCAGGTTGGGAGACGGGGGAGCATCCATACCCCTGCGCCGGCCGTCAACCGGTCAGCGCGTCATGCGGTCGGCAACAGCCAGGCTCCGCTGGCCGGCGGATCCCATCAGGTCGGTGATCGCCCACACCAGGGCGTCGAGTCGATTGGGCGACTTGTCCGACGGTGCTCCGGTGAAGGTGGTCTGCTCCGCTTCCAACTCCCGGAACATGCCGACGTGATGCACCATGCCCCGCTCGTAGAGCTGGGAGACGGGCTCCGCTCGGATCAGCTTCCCCCTGGTTGCGGTCACGGCGCGGTATGAAACGTTCGGGTCGATGCTGCGCAGGGTAAGCTCCACCATCTCCCCGCCGTTGTTGATCTCCGCTACCACCCGATCGGCGCTCCACTTGTCGGCCAGGCCCAGGGCGGCGGTCGCCCAGGCCAGCGGCGTCCCCCTCATGGTCGCGTCCTCGAAGACATAGTAGTGCCCGTCCACGCCCAGGCCGGCGGCTATGAGCCCCGCCGAGTCAGATCCCGCAACCGATTTCGCGCTTGGATCGACCGCCACAACCACCCGCACCAGCTCCGGGATCTCCGTGCGCCGGTTCTTGTCGATCATGTTCCAGTCCCACAGCGCCCCCTCAATGGTCTGCCCCCAGTGCCCCAGGAAGATCCGCCGGTAGCGCGCCGGGTTCGCCTCTTTCATCCGCAGCGCCCCGTCGATGATGTCCTTGGGCAGGTTGTCGCGGTTGTGCCCGTAGTCGGTGTGGATGTGCCGGACGCCGGCCGGGCTTACCCCTGTGAACTCTTCCGGGAGCCGATACGGCAACCAAAAGCGCTGGTAGATCCAGTGCGAGACGTGGGACGGGTTCATCAGCAGCACGACCTTGCAGGGGTGCCGCCCGTCACGGATGGACAGGTCGATCGTGTCGAACGTGTCCTCGTCGGCCAGCTCGTCGGCTTCCTCCAGCACCCACACGTTGACCCCGGTCAAGCTCTTGAGCTTTCCGGTTTGGTTGCCGCTCGACGTCTTGATGCCGCGGAACAGGATCTCCGAGCCCGAAACCTTGTGGACGATGTTGCTGCCGACCTGCTCGAACTCATGGCCGAACCCGAGAAGCGCCGTCTTCTGAAGGAACTCCGGGATGATGCTGTCTTCGGCGCTGACCAGGGTAAACCGGGTGTAGAGGATCCGGTACCCGGGTTGCCGCAGCAGCAGCGCCAGCGCCAGCGCCAGGGCAAACGACTTCCCGGAACCGCGCCCGCCGGTCAGGAACAGGTAGCGCTCCGACCATGACCAGCTCACCAGGTCGGCATACGCCTGGTTCATCCTGACCGGGGGAATGGCCGCAAGCTGCTCTGGCCCGGGCGGCGGCGGCTGGCCCACGGGATCCCGGGAGGGTTCGACGGCAGCGGCCGACCTCTTCAGCCGGCGACGAGCCTTCTTCGACCTGCGAACACGCCCGACGGGCTCCGCCTGGGCGTCGTCAGCCAAGAGTTGCAGGAACGGATTGTCGTCTTCATCCGCCACCCGTGACGGGCTCCTGTGTGGCAGATCCCTGATGCACGAAGACGATATTCACGGTCACCGCGGCCGGCAGCGGCGCGCCCCCGGTGGTGTGGTCAACCTTCGCCGGCGCCTCCCACCCGCAGAACTTCCCGATCAGCGCGATCGCCCCCTTCTGATCCATCTTGATCTTCAGGTTCTCCCCAAACTTCGTGATGTCCTTGGAGAACTCCTGGATGTCCACGCCGCCCTTGGCAATCTTTACCGGGTCAAGATCCCCGTGCTCGTCCATGTAGTCCTGAATCCGCCCCCGCGCCATCCTGGTGAGGATCTTCAGCCCCTCGCTCCGAGTCAGGGTGGCCGCATCATCAGCCGCTTTCGACAGCTCCGCCACCCTCGCCAAAACCTCACCATCCTTCATGAGCACAGACGCCTTGTTCCACACCGTCTCCGGCTTCCACTTCAGACTTGCCGGGTAGACCCTCCGATAAGCCTCGCTGGCGTTGCCGGTCAAGAAATATTCCCTGGCGAACTGCTGGTGTCGAGGGTTCATGCCGGTGCCCTGGGCGTCAACCGCCGAAACCTCCAACGTGTCCCATTTTCGAGACGAATAGAGAATTATTTCTCGCATGAGGGTCTACAACGGGGCTACAACGGGCATACAACGGGTAAGGTCATGCACACAACAATATCATTTCTATATGTTTACAGAGTACACACGGGTACAACGGGCATTTGACCAACAAAACCTCCTCTCGCGTACGCGCGCGATCGGGGTGCTGTCCCTCCCTATAATATTTACCCTTCTTATTCTGTCTATCATTTTTCTTTATAGAGGGTGTTGTAGTGTTGTAGTATTCAGTATTTGGATGGATTGTAACGAGTTCTGAAGAATCCCGCCCCCCGTGTGTAAGGGTGTGTGTAATCGCCGACCCGTGTGTAATTGTGCTTGATTCATCTTGACAACCTAAGCAGTTAGGATATAATAGGGTGTAGGTACAAGTCAGTTTCGAGAGGGGCGGGAGCCCCGGCAACCCCAAACCAGGCAGGAGATCAGCATGGCGACTCAAACGACCATCATCAACGATCCCGAGTACAACTGGTACGTCATTCTCGACGCCGGCCCGGGCAAGGCGTTGAAGATCGAGTCCGGATGGGAGTACCGGGCGGATGCGCTGGATCAGAAGTTCGACAACCTGCCTGTCGCCCAGCGCCCCATCTCCCGCGTGCTGTCGGGATCCTACGTCAAGAGTCACGGCATCGACCCCAACCTCAACGCCAACTGGATCTTAACCCCACCAAGGAGCCGCCCATGAAGACCACAATGGAATCCGATACCACCGTCCGAATCGTCACCTGTGAACGCGAGTGGGTTGCCGCCCTCCATCCGACCAGGGAAGAAGCCTACGCCAAGATGGGTCGCGGCGCCTGCGGCATGAAGTGGTTCGACAACGGCAGCTTGGTCTGCGTCTTTCACGGAGACTGCGGAGCCGACTGCGGCAACTGCTGCGTGAACCCCGATTACGTCGAGTGACCCAACCCCAGGAGAACGCGAACATGAACACCAAGATCATCACCAAAACCGAAGGACTTCCGGAGCGGTTGCAGACCGTTAAGGAAATCAACTCCAGGATTCATCTCGGGGCTTTCGGGCACAACAAGTGTGAGAGCGCCTACATCTTCGTCAGCGGCGCCGGTTGCCTTCGCGTCACCCGCGTTCGCATCCGCAAAGGTCAGGCCGAGGCTCTCTTGCTGGGCGGTGGACGCTGGATGGTGATTCCAAAATTTACGCACATCTCGTTTCACTAACCTTAAACCCGGCCCGCCGGCAACTCCCGGCGGGCTACAGGAGACTGCCATGAGCACCAAGAATCAAAACCCCGAACCCCACACGCCCGGCCCGTGGAGAATCGAACGGTACGAAGACGGAAGCAAGGCCATTGCGCCCTCGGAAGGCTTCGTGGTCTGTACTATGGCCGTCGTTCCTCCCGAACGAATCGAGGCGAATGCCCGCCTGATCGCCGCCGCCCCGGAACTGCTGGACGCCTGCAAAAAACTTCACGATGCTCTTTCCTCGTTCATGGAAGGCACGGACGAAGAGGATTACGCGCGGATGGCATCCGAAGATCCCGAAGAGGCACCGAACCGGACGCGCTCGTTTGCCGCCATCAACGCCAGCTTCCGCGCCATCAACAAAGCCACCAAGGGAGAATGACCATGATCGCCCCCATCAGCAAAGAACTCGCCGCAGTCGCCGCCACCCGCCCCGCAACCGTGATCGTTCCCGCGGAGATCCCCGGATTCCGCCGGCGGTTCGTGCTGCTCCAGTTGAAAGCCCGCCTGGGCTTAGAACTCCGTGGCATGACCGGCCGCGTCTCCCTGATCCAGGTCGCGAAGCGCTGGGGTTTCACCGGCCGCACCAAGCAGCAGGCGCTGGACTGGGTGCTGAAGGAACTCGAAGCCTACGACGTCCCGACCTGACCGACCGGCCGGCCCAGGCCGGCCCTTCCTGCTCATCCCATCGGCTTCGGTCGGTGGGGTGAACAGGGGGATCCCCAACAACCCGCCCTCTCCAGGAGATCATGACCATGACAACCAAGACCGCAGCCGCCCGGAGCCCCATCGTCGTCGGCGACAAGGTTCGGTACGCGCGCCCCATCGACACCGCAGAACATCACATGCGGTTCACCCTGATCGAAGACAACGGCGACCGCGTCAAGATCGAACTGATCAGCGACGACACCATCCGCCCCGTGGAGATTGTCGCGAAGAGCGAAATCATCCCCGCCCACTGAATAACCCAAGCAGTCAAGACGAAGTAGAGTATCCAACATTCCCGGAGAGCCCCATGAGCACAAAAAAATCAAAAACAGAATCACACACCCCCGGCCCGTGGCATTTATCCGGCGGGGAGGGGCGTCCACCCCTAACGATTTGTGCAAACAAGGTCGGATTGGGAATGGTTGGAATAGCGGACGTCTATTACGGAGACTTTCCGGAAGTAGATACGGCAAATGCGCGTCTGATGTCTGCCGCCCCGGAATTGCTGGAGTCCCTCAAAGATTGTTTGTTTTTATTGGAAAAGGTGAGATCAAATCCCTCTTGCATTTTGGACGGAGAAGTAATAATCATGGTGGCAGAATCCGAAGCTCGATCTGCCATACGGAAGGCGACTGGAACAACCACATGAGCACCCACCCCGCAAGATCCATCCTCGAATCCGCCGCCGGCATGCGCCCGGGCGGGTTCTCCCGCGCGGACATGGAAGCGCTGTCGAAAAACCTGGCCGCGGCCGGCGCTGTCGTCGGCGAGTGGGGAAAGTTGAATAGACGCTGCCGTTCCTTTGCCGCGGTCACGGTCAACGGCGAAGAGATCGGGCGCTTGAGCCATACGACCTATGCCGCGGCCGGCCTGGAATACTCCGTGTGGCTGGAGAAGATCCCCGCGGCCATGCTCCTAGGAGGATTCGGCGGCAACGCGAGATCCCCGCGCAAAGCTGCCGCGGTTCGCGCGAACGGTGCCAAGGGCGGTCGTCCCGCGCTTCCCCGCTGCCCGAAGTGCGAACGCACGGTAAACCGGTGTGCGGAGTGCAAAAAAAAAGCGGGATCCTAAGACCCCGCCTTCATTCCTGACCATCACCCGGCCCGCCGCCGGGTTTTTTATTGCCCGCTACTCCAGCCTGGAGATTGCGTCGGCCGCTTGCTTCATGTCGTGATCGTAGCGGCCATGCGTGACCGAAAGAGTGTGCCCGGCCAGCTTCATGCGGATGTCCTGCGGGACGCCGGCCGCGGCCAGGCGCGTCACGAAGGTATGGCGCAGGGAGTGGAACCCGACATACTCCCCGGCGCCGGCGTGGATCTTGGCTTTCTCCAGGAGCTTCCCGAAGGTTCCGTCGCGCTGAACTTCGTCATACCAGGTTTCGAGGTATGGGAACACCCATTCACCTTCCCGATCCCGGGAACGCAGGTATTCAGCCAGCTTCGGGTGGAGGGGAATCCACACCTTCACCCCGCGCCGGCGGGTCTTGCTGGGCGTCTTGGCTATGCTGTCGTCGGTGATTTCATCCCAACGCAGGTGGGCAACGTCCGTGAACCGGAGCCCGGTGTACATCGCGACCAGGGAGGCGCCATACCAAGGATCTTTCGCCACCTTCAGAAGCCGGCCGCACTCTTCAACGGTCAACGCCCGGCCGCGGTCGCTGTCGTCGGTCGGTGCCAGGCGGACGACCGAGAACGGGTTTTCTTTCAGTTTCGCCTTGTAGAGCAGCGCTTGGAAGATGCTGCTCACGTTGCCGCGAAGAAGATTCACGCTCTTGCCCTTGAGCGACCCGTCCATCAGGGAGCGCATGAACTCGTAGGCGTGGTCGCGCGTGACTTCCGGCATGTGCTTGACGTGGGCGTGGTGTTCCTCTAGCCAGCGCAGGAACCGGCGCCAGGCGTCATGCTTCTTCCGGGTCTGCTCCAGGGACAGGCGGAACTCCGGGAGCGCCCTGTACTCATCCCAGGCCAGGGATAACGGCAGGCCGCGGTCGATCTTGTCGAGTCCCTCCATCGTGATCGACTCGACGAAGGCCACCACCCGGTCATGCTCGATCCGCCGGGCCTGACCCAGCCGGAGTTGAAGTTCAATCTGTTGGGCTTTGAGCTTGTCGGTGGTCTTGGACGAAAAGGATTTCAGACCCTTCCCGGCAACCCAAAGCCGGATCGTCCAGATTGTGCGCCCAGTCTGTCGGTAGATGGCCACGGGTGAACTCCACTGGTAACGCTGGCCATTCCGAATCCTGCCCCAAGTTCTTGGTTTTCAGACTGTTAAATCTGTTAAAAGATGGTGCGCGAGGGGGGACTCGAACCCCCACGCCTTGCGGCACATGCCCCTCAAACATGCGTGTCTGCCAATTTCACCACTCGCGCCACGAATCGAAAACTGCGGAAAACGCAAAGCAGATGGAATTTAGCCGGCAAACGTCTCTTTGCAAGTAAAAAACGACCTTTCTCTGTATCGACTCCGTTGCAGAAGGGGATGCGCAAGGCGCGGGCCGGGG
>CAITSE010000055.1 GCA_903894975.1 uncultured Lentisphaerota bacterium | reverse complement strand
GGCAGGGCGGCCGCGACATCGGGAATGGTCAGGCCAAGGCCCTGGGGGTATTGCTCGGTGACCAGGGTCTCCAACTTTAATATGCCGGCGCACTTCAGCAGTGTCATCACGGCGCACTTCGCCGCCGGCTCGAACTCCGGCATGGCCGCGACCAGACGCTCCTGAATGTCAATCATCGCCAAAATCACACCCTGGCTCATTTCCGGCATGCCGCTTTTCATGGAAAGAATCTCCGAATGGTTGCGAATTACTTTAACTCAACGATGGCGGAATTTGCGGGTGCCAGTGGCCGGGGAGGCATCCATCACATGTTAATTCCAATTACAGATCAAATTGATCGTATACGATTCACAAAGCGGCATTTTTATTTCAATGCTTTATTCGCGTTCATTAGCGGTTAAACAAGAAAAATTTATATAATTGTGTCGTAAAACGAGTTTCCGGATTTTTGAACCGCGAATGAACGCCAATGAACGCGAATAGTGGTGAAAAGGGAAAAGTGGCCATGCCACCCTTCAGGGGAGTCAGTGGATGGGAGGAAGCCATCCACCTGACTCTTCACTCCCTTGTTTTCGCTGGGGGCGCGGTTAGGTTGGGCGGCATGCGACGGTTCTCCATTCTTTCCGGACTGTTTGCGGCGGCGGTTGTGGGACTTGCTACGGCGGGGTGCGCCACGCTGTTCGGGCCAGGCCGGCCGGCGCTGCCGCCGACGCCGGCGCAATTGGCGAACCTGGAGTACCGGACGGGGGTGCTGCCAGAAGGCCGTATCCCCCTGCGCGACGGCGTCGCCCGCGGCATGCTCGCCGACCGGCGGATTGTCACGTTCCGTCTGGATGAACGAATGGTCGTGGGCGATCTCGACCGCGACGGCCGGCCGGATGCCGCGGTGCTGCTGGTGGCCGAGCCGGGGGCGGGCGCAACGTTCGTCAATCTCGTGGCTGTGACCGGCGCCGCGGACGGCACGTTCCGGTACCAGGCCGATAAATTTCTCGGCGATGGCATCCGCGTCACCGCGCTGACCGTGCTCGGCGACGGCCGGGTCCGGGTGGAGACCGCGCCGGTTCCGGGCCCAGGCCCGACCCGCGTCCAGTGCTACCGCCTGGAATTCATCTCCCGCGGTTTTTTCCGCGGCAGTGACTGGCGCCTGATGCCGGCGGCCGCGCCCCCCGCCTCACCCTGAATGTCAGGAGATGGGAGAACGCCATCGCCCCAACTTTGCGGCCGGGGGCGCGGCGGCGGAAAATTGGGAATTCCGATTCATATTGGCCGCGACTGTCCAGTGATTCAAACGAAAAGGATGACTTCCATGACGCTGCAAGCCTTCAATGTCGGTCCGGTCACGCTGCGGTCTATGCCGTTCTGGTGCGTGGGCAATCCGTTGGGCGATCCTTTTGGCGGCAAGGTGCTGCCAGGTATCAGTTCGGTTGAGGTTGCCAAGATGCTCGCCTGGGCGGCCGGGGAAAACCTGATCGAGGCGACCAGCTTCCACGACGACGACCTGGTTCCCTTTGATCCGGCCCATCCCGAGGACGACCTCGACCAGAAGAGCCAGACCTACAAGACCCTGGCCGAGATCAAGAAGATTCTGTCCGCCGCCGGGCTTCAGGTCAATACCGCCACGTGCAGTCTGCACGGCATGACCGTTTTCCGCAACGGCGGCCTGACTAATCCCGACCCGAAGATCCGCGAACTCGCCCGCAAAAAGGTCGAACGCACCCTGCGCATCGGCGCCATGTTCGGCGCGAAGCACTACACCTACTGGGTGGCGCGCGACGGCTTTGAAGTGCCGGTGGCCGTGGACTGGAAGAACACCTTTACCTGGCTCGCCGACGGGCTGGATCATGTCTACGACTACATCAAGGCCAAGAAGCTCACGAATTACGTTGGCGCCACCATCGAGCCCAAGCCCAACGAGCCGCGCGGCCAGATGTACCTGCCGACCTCCGGCCATGCCGTCGGCTTCATCTGCGGCAAGCTCAAGCACCCGGACTTCTGGGGCGTGAACCCCGAACTCCTGCAGCACGAGAGCATGGCATTGCTCAACGCCGTCCACTGCGTCGGCTACCTGTGCAGCCTGGGCAAGCTCAAGTTCCTGCACTTCGGCAGCCAGATCAAGGCGCAGTTTGACAACGACTTCCCGCCGCTGGTCGGCCCCGAGGGTTTGAAGGAGACCGTGCAGATGTTTTGGGCACTGAGCCAGGTCGGCTGGAAAGGACTCGTTGAGTTCGACTGCCACATGCTCCGCGCCGAAGGCGACCCGGACCATGCCGAGGAAAGCCGCAAGGCCTTCATCCGCAATTGCGTCAACGGCCTCAGTATGGCCATTGAACTGGCCGCGCGCCTGGATGGCAAGTGGCAGCAAGGGCTCACCGGCAGCGAGACTGACCTGGCCGCCACCATGAAAATGTGCGGCCTCGACCCGAAAACCATCGCCGCCAGAACCGTGAAACGGTAGCCCGGTCCTGAAGGCGTCGCGGCCCGGGGGAATTTTGGATTGCGGATTTTAGATTCCCGGCTCCCCAATCCAAAATCACAAATCCAAAATCCAAAATTCTCGAGCTTTGCGCCTTCTTGGAGCGGCTTTCATCCCCGGCTTTTCCCGCCGGATTGTCCGGCTTTGGCCGGGTCTTGCCGGCGGTGGGCTGGAAAGGCCGGTTCTGACTGGCAAAATATTTCCGAGGGGACGCATGGAAACACTGGCCAAGATTGGCCTGCCGGAGTAAATTCAAAATAGAGAGGGGCGGAAAAAAGGGATCCCGGATCTCCGGGACGCCGGACCGCCCCACCGGAACAATGAGGAGCAAGACCCATGGAAATCACCGTAAGTGGACGTCGTCAGCCAGCGACGGAAAGCCTGAAGGTCTACGCCGAGGAAAAACTGACCAAAGCCTGCTCGAAATACCACAAGCTCACCAACGCGCATGTCATCTTGGATCAGGAACGCGAGCGGCACATGGCCGAAGTCACTCTCACAGGCAAGCACGTCAACCTCGTCGCCAAGGCCCACTCCGAAGAAAGCATCTTCATCGCCCTGGACGAGGCCGTCGACAAGCTCGAGACGCAACTCCACAAGCATAACGACAAAATCCTGGATTCCCGCCTCCGCGTGGACAAAGAAAAACTCCACGAGATGGAAGTGGAAGAAACCGCCGTGTGAAATGAAGAACCCCGACCCAAGGGTATGGGGTATCTAACAGCCAACAACGCACGAGAGTATTTCGTTTTCAGCCCCAACGGGGCGCACCATAACAGCCTAGGGCAGAGCGTAGCGTCGCCCTAGGATTCCGAGACAACACCGGTTGAGCCCTGAAGGGGCGATCCATAGGAATTCGGCGACATGCTCGCGCAGCTCAAAATGGATCGCCCCTACAGGGCTTCTGTCTCATTTTCGTCCCTGCCTGGGGCGTTGCCCCAGGCTATTATGAAGCCGCGCTTTCAGCGCTCCGATCTACCGAAAACGTAAGCGACCTAGAGGGTCGGGGTATTGACCCCCACTAGGGATAAAATCCCCCGGTTCGGTTTCTGCGTGTCACGGGTTGACCGCGAAGAAGCCGCTCCGGGGTTTTTTGTGTAGAATCTCGGAAAAATCGCATCAATCCGGCTTTTTTCCGCTGTTTTCAGGGCGGACCAGCGGGTACGTTATAGCCGATTCTTCGCAAAACCCGTTTTGTCCCAGATCAACCGAAAGCCGGCCGCCATGCATTTTCACAAACAACCCTATCCGTCCAATTTCGAATTTGTCGGCAAGGCCCGCCCCGGCACGGCCGTCCGTCTGGGCGAAAGCTCCATGAATCTGCGGGTGGAGGAATTGGCGGATGACGTTTACCGCGTCACCGTTGCCAGCGCCCTGTGGACCGTGAACAAGAGCCAGGCCGGCTTGACGCCGCCGCCGGCGCGGCGGCGGGGGGCCGGGACAACCGCGCTGAAGATCCGACCCGATTGGGGCCTGGAACTACGGGACGCCGCCGGGGATCTGCTTTTGGCCTCGCCCGCCGGCGGCGCCTTCGGGCTGTGCGGACGGGCTTCGCTTTTCATGTTCTCGCGGGATCTGGACTGCCAGTTCTACGGCATGGGCGAAAAATGGCTCGGCCTCGAACTCTCCGGCCAGCGCACCAAGTTCTGGAATACGGACGTGTGGGGCGACTTTCCCGGGGACGTGTGCCGGAACGGCCGGCCGGACCCCCTTTATGTGTCCATCCCCTATGTCATCATCAAGCGCGGAAACCAGTATCTCGGCCTGCTGCTGAACAATCCGTACGCGACCTTTGTCTCCACCGCCGGCTCCCCCGCTATCGCCAACCAACTCCAGCTCGCGGATGACCAGAAAAATCTCTTCTGGATCGGCGCCGAGGACGGCCGGCCGGAACTCTACATCCTGACCGGACCAAGCCTGCCGGAATTGACCCGCAAGCTCCAGAAACTTGTCGGCACCACGCCCATGCCCCCGGCCTGGGCCCTGGGCTACCACCAGTGCCGCTGGGGCTACAAGTCCGCAGACGACTTGGAACGGCTGGACGCCAATTTCCGCCGCCACGAAATCCCCTGTGACGGGCTCTGGCTCGATATTGATTACATGAACGGCTACCGCGTCTTCACCGTCAGCGACACGCATTTCCCCGAACTCCGGAAGACCCTGAAAGGCCTGGAAGCCCGCGGCCGCAAGGTGGTGCCCATCCTCGATCCCGGCGTCAAGGCGGAAAAAGGCTACAAGGTCTATGATGACGGCCATAAGGCGGACGTCTTCTGCAAGAACCCGCAGGGCCGCGAATTCATCGGCCTGGTCTGGCCCGGCGAGACGGTTTTCCCCGACTATTCCACGACCACGGGACGCGCCTGGTGGGCGAAACAAGTCAATGCCTTTGCCCAGAACGGGTTCCAGGGTGCCTGGCTGGACATGAATGATCCTTCCACCGGCAGTTCCGAAGTCATGCACATGCTCTTCGACCATGGCCGCGAGCCGCACGAGTCCTATCACAGCCAATACGCCCTCGGCATGGCCCAGGCCAGCCGCGACGGCTTCCTGGCCGCCCGCCCCGACCAGCGTCCCTTCCTCCTCTGCCGTTCCGGGTTCATCGGCTCCTCCAAATACACTGCTATCTGGACCGGTGACAATTACAGCAATTACCACCATCTCAAAACCAGCATCTCCTGCACCCTGAACCTGGCCCTTTCCGGCATTCCGTTCAACGGCCCGGACATCGGCGGCTTCGGCGGCAGCACCAACCGTCAACTCCTCGCCGACTGGATGAAGGCCTGTTTTCTCTTTCCCTTCTGCCGCAACCACTGCGATCTCAACGGGATCCATCAGGAACCCTGGGTGTTCGGCCTGGAAACCATGGAACAGCTCCGGCACTACATCCGCCTCCGCTACAAGCTGCGCCCCTATCTCTATGACCTGTTCGCGGCCCAGGAAGAAACCGGCGAGGCGATCCTGCGTCCCCTGTTCTATGATTTCCCGGACACGCCCGAACTGCCGCTCGCCCATGTGGACGACCAGTTTATGGCCGGCCCCTGGATCATGCAGGCCCCGTTCATGACAGAAAACGCCAAGGACCGCGCCGTCGTCCTGCCCGCCGGCCGCTGGTACGCCGCGCACCAGGCCGCCTGGGTCGACGGCGGGTGCCGGGAAACGGTCAAGGCCGAGTTCCTCAAAACCCCGCTCTACGTCCGCGAAGGCGCCATCCTGCCCATGGCCGCCGGTGAAATGAAGGACGACAACCGCTACGACGGACGCAAGGTCGAGTTCCACCTTTTCCTGACCCCGGAGTTCAAGGGTGAAACCGCCATGGACCATGTCTTCGACGACGGCGAAAGCTTCGACTACCAGCGCGGCAAACGCTCCAAGGTCCGCGTCGCCGCCAAGGTCGTGCGCGGCGTCTTGGAGATCACCCTGGAACACCGGGTCCGCGGCTTCGGCGAGTGCGAACCGTCCTTCGTGATCTACGGCGCCTTCAAGAAAGTCCGCATCAACGGGCGTGTCGCCAAGCTGAAGTCAGCCGCCTGGCTTTTCGCCGGCGCCGAACAGCCCGTCCAGACCGTCGTCTAGACCGGCCTGCCGGAATCCTGCCTGTGTCCAGCGTGCGGCAGGCAATCCTGCCTGCCCTCCTCCCGCGCGGAGACGCGAAAAATCGCGGAATCAGAGAAACTCTTTTCGCATCAGATGGCCGCCCATCCCTTGGTCCCTTGTTTCCCGGCGGCGCGCAATCCCATAGATCCCATTCGTCCTATATGTCCCATACGTCCCATCATACCTCAATCGAGCGCCGCCGGATCGAAAGAATAGGACGTAGGGGACCTATGAGACTTATGGGACGCATGGGGCGGCGGCGGGGGAGAAGACAACTTTTGCGCCGAGCTGGGGCTCAGCGTTCCCAGGTGTCTCTCTGAGGGACAGATGACCGAGTAAGCCGACTATTTTACCCGACCCGATTTCCCGACGATTTCCGTATGGCGGAAGCAATCCGTGGTGTGGTCGTTCACCATGCCGACCGCCTGCATGAAGGCGTGGCAGATGGTGGAGCCGACGAAATTGAACCCGCGTTTCTTTAAATCCCGGCTCATCTGGTCGGATGCCGCCGTCTTCGCCGGAAGCTCCGCCAGGCGTTTCCAGCGGTTCTGAACGGGGGCGCCGTCGACATAGCGCCAGAGAAAGGCGTCAAGCGTTCCGTATTCCTCGCGGATGGCCAGAACGCCTCGCGCATTCCGGACCGCCGCCTCGATTTTGAGGCGATTCCGCACGATGCCGGCATCCTGGAGCAGACGGGCAATGTCCTGTTCCCCGTACTTGGCGACGCGCTCGAAGTCAAAGGCGTCAAATGCCTTACGGTAGTTCTCCCGCTTCTTCAGGATCGTCAGCCAGCTCAGGCCGGCCTGGGCGCCTTCCAGGACGAGGAATTCAAAAAGCCGCCAGTCCTCATGAACCGGCACGCCCCACTCGTCGTCGTGGTACGCAACGTAGAGCGGATCATGGCCGCACCATTCGCATCTCTTTTTCATTTTTGTTCCATGCCGCAACGATATGCTTATCTGCCGGAAGCCGCGCCAGTGGATTCCCGGTCAGGCGCGGCGCCTTGACTGGGCCGCGCCCGGTCCAAGTTCGCGGAGTCCACGCCGTGCGGATATGTGACCCTTGACATCTCGGAGGCCCACTCGAACCGCGGGACAAGAGACCACTCGGGGCGCTCGTAAACTCGCGTACCGTCAGACCTGGTGTACTCCACGGCGTACACGAGGACGAGGTAACGGTTGAGGTTCGCGCGCAGACCTGAACCGACCATGACATTGTAGTCTCTGTTCTTCGCCGTCGAATGATCCCAGAGAAACGCGTCCTCGATTCTGGGAAGCCCGGCCAGTTGCACTCCGTTCCGCGAGTATCCCTGATGAATCTGTGCACGGCCATAGCCGACGAGCCCGCTCGCCACGGAGACGACCAGGGCAGCGAGACAAACGAAGAGGACGACGGCCCGCCGGCGCGGCAACGCGAAGGGACCGGGGTTCCCCGTCTTCCACCATCGCCAACTCATTGCCAGGAATAGGAATACAAGTGAAAACGCCAGGTACCCGAGAACGGCGTTCAGCACTACCGTCCATCGGACCTGGCTGTATCCTGAGAACAAGGGTTCCTCGAGGCAGATACCAACCCATGGGAAGCCGAACCACGCGACCACTGCTCCCATGAAGTAATGCACGACTCCAGCCGGGCAGAACGTGAAAAGCCCCATGCCGAGAATTCCGGCCAATCGTTTTCCCGTTCCCAATGTCATCCCATTGCCCCCTTGTTAGTTGCCGGGTTCTCGTCCTTGCCGGGAAGTATATCCGGCGGGGGGGGAGAAGACAAACTTTTGTGCGGGAGCGCGCCGCCGGATTGGAAGAATGAGACTTATGGGACCGATGAGACGCATGGGACCCAAAGGACGGCGGCGCGGGAAAGACCGAATTCCTCTGCGTCTTCGTGCCTTATGTTAAGGCAATTACATCGTACAGGTTCGCAAGCATCCGCACCCCCTCCATTTCCGATTTCTCAATTTCTTCCGCCAGTTTCAACTTTCCAGTTTCACCGGAAGGACTTCTGCCATGAACACCGCAAACACCTGGGTGCTGACGGATGTGGATCAAGGTGTCTGGTTGGACACGCTGGAACTGGACCACCGCACCGCGGGACTGCCGGAGGGCGCGTTCATCCGCAAACGCACGCGCCACGGCGGCCTGACTGACGGCGTGGACGTGGTGGAGGTCCACAACGGCGCGTTCTCGTTCACGGTGCTGCCCACCCGCGGCATGGGGCTCTGGCGCGGCAACTACCGCGGCCTGCACGTCGGCTGGCAACCGCCGGTGCGTGGCCCGGTGCATCCGAAGTTTGTCCACCCCGCCGAACGCGGCGGCCTGGGCTGGCTGGCGGGCTTTGACGAATGCATCGTCCGCTGCGGCCTGGAATCCAATGGCGCGCCGTGCGATGATGTGATCCCAAGCAACACCGGCGCCCCGACCACGGTCCGGCTCACCTTGCACGGCCGCATCGCCAATATCCCGGCGCATTACGTCGCGATGGAGATCGTGCCGGGCCCGCAACCGGAACTGGTGGTGACCGGTGTGGTGGACGAGGCCATGCTGTTCTGTCCACAATTCCGCCTGACCACGCGCATCTCCACCCGGCTCGGCTCCAATGCCGTGACCCTTTCCGACCGTATCACCAATCTCGCCGCCACACCGCAGGAGCTGGAATTGCTCTACCACTGCAACTTCGGCAATCCCTTCCTGGAGCCCGGAGCCAGACTCGTCCTCGCCGCCGCGCAAACCGCGGCGCGGGACGCCGAGGCGCTGGCGGACTTGGACCGCTGGGCCACATACGCCGGCCCCACCGCCGGATACATCGAGAAATGCTATTGGCACGAACCCCTTGGCGATGCCGCGGGCCAGTCCGTCGCCATGCTCCGGAATGCCGCCGGCACCCAGGGCGCTGCGCTGCGCTTCAACACCCGGGAACTGCCCTGCTTCACCCAGTGGAAAAACTGCGGCGCCATGAGCGACGGCTATGTGACCGGTCTCGAACCGGGCACGAATTACCCGAACCCGCGGACCTTCGAGCGTGCCCAGGGCCGGGTCATCCGGCTCGAACCCGGCCAGGAGCACACCGCGACCGTCACCCTGGAAATCCATGACACCGCCGCCGGCGTTCAAGGCATCGAAGCCGAAATTGCCGCCCTCCAGGCCAACCGCCCGCACCGCGTTCATCCCGCCCCCCGCAAAGAATGGTCGCCGGAGTGAGCCGGTGTCCGTTGCCCTGGGCTTTCCTCCGCTGCCCCGCTGGGCATGCGCGTCAACTTAAGGAAAAAATCGAACGTCGAAGGAAAACCCGGTCGGTTTGAGCTTAGATTTATCGCATGACTTCCACTTCGACGTTGGACGTTCGATGTTCGACGTTCGCAATTAGTTGTTTTCTAGAAGATTATGGTTCTTACGTTTACGCGCATGTTCGCTGCGGCCGGCGCAGGTGGACCTGGAGGAGGGCGAGGTCGGCGGGGGTGATGCCGTCCAGGCGGGCGGCGGCGCCCAGGGTCTGGGGGCGAAGCTTCGTGAGCTTGGCGCGGGCCTCCGGGCCGAGCGCGGCGATAGCGGCGAAGTCGAAGCCATCGGGAATGAGTACGCCGTCGAGTTCGCGCAGGCCGGCGGCCAGGCGGCGTTCCCGTTCAACGTAGCCTTCGTATTTTGCCTCGAGCTCAAGCTGTTCCCGGACTCGTTCCGGCGGCGGCGCAGCCGCGGCGGCGTCCGCGCCCAGTTGCGGCAGCAGATTCATCAGGGTCGCCTCCGGCCGGCGCAGGCTGTCCCACAGGCTGTGACCCTGATGCAGGCCTTGCTGGAGTTTGGCCTTCCATGCGGCGATCTCGGCTTCAAAGAGTTCCAGTCGGGCGAAGTCCGCGGCGCCGATCAGGCCGAGGCGGTGGCCGGCGGGCGTCAGCCGGCGGTCGGCATTGTCCTGGCGCAGGCTGAGCCGGTACTCCGAACGGCTGGTGAACAGGCGGTACGGCTCGACGATCTCCTTGGACACCAAATCGTCGATCATGACGCCAATGTAACTTTCCGCGCGCTCCGGAATGAACGGCGCGCCCAGTCCCGCCGCCAAGCGAGCAGCATTGATACCGGCGATGAGTCCCTGGCCCGCCGCCTCTTCGTAGCCGCTGGTGCCATTGATCTGGCCGGCCAGGAACAGGTTCGGCCAGCGCCTGACCGCCAGGTCACGGCCGAGCTGGTGCGGGAAGACGAAGTCATACTCGATGGCATAGGCGTAGCGAGTGATCGCGGCGTTCTCCAGCCCGGGCACGGAGCGGACCAGTTCCCGTTGCACGTCCACCGGCAGGCTGGTGGAGAGGCCGTTGAGGTAATACTCGTCCGTCACAATGCCTTCAGGCTCCAGAAAGAGGTGGTGCGTCTCATGGTGCGGGAAACGCACGATCTTGTCCTCGAACGACGGGCAGTAGCGCGTGCCGGTGCCGGTGATGCGCCCGGAATACATGGGCGAGCGGTCGAGGTTACGGCGGATGATCGCCGCGGCCTCAGGCGTGGTCTGGGTCAGCCAGCAGGGGAGCGGCGGCGGGCGCTCGTTCACCAGACGCGGCAGATCCTCCGGCAGCCCGCGGAACGAAAACGGGACCGGCTCCGGATCGGAGTCCTGACGCTCCATGCGCGAAAAATCCAGGGTGCGTCCGAGCAGGCGTGGCGGTGTGCCGGTCTTGAGCCGGCCGATTTCTAGTTGCAGGTCGGCGCGGAGCGATTCCGCCAAGGCGACGGCGGCGGGGTCGCCGGCGCGGCCGCCGGGCTGGCTGTCCAAGCCGTAGTGCAGCTTGCCGTTGAGAAAGGTGCCGGTGGCGATGACCAGAGCGCCGCACCCGAATTCGTCTCCGAACTCGGTGCGAACGCCGCGGATCCGGCCGGTGTTGGTCAAAATTTGCACCGCCTGCGCCTGGTGCGTGAACAGGTTGGGCGTGCGTTCCAGAACGAGCTTCATCCGTTTGGAATACAAAAACTTGTCGCATTGGGCACGGGGCGAGAACACGGCCGGGCCGCGGGAACGGTTGAGCATGCGCGTCTGGATGGCGGTGGCGTCGGTATTGCGGGCCATCTCGCCGCCGAGCGCATCGATCTCGCGGACCACGTGTCCCTTGGCCACACCGCCGATGCAGGGGTTGCAGGACATCTGAGCGATGTGGTCGAGATTGACCGTGAGCAGCAGGGTGCGCGCGCCGAGTCGCGCCGCGGCCAGCGCCGCCTCGCACCCGGCGTGTCCGGCGCCGATCACAACCACATCATATTGTCCTGCCTGAAAAGACATGCCGTGCCCTCGCCCGGCCAAGCCGGAACCACGTTTGTTGTGCTATGCCGCCGGTTTAGGTTTTGCGACAAGAAAAAATGCCTTTAACCTGTTATATTGCATGGTGTTGTGGCCAAATGCAAAACAACAGGAAAAAGGCTTGTGGGGGAAAACATAACGGACAAGGTGTCGGAAATCAACGCGGTTCACACTCGTCGTGTGTGGAATATGGCCGGGCGGTTCATGGTGGCGACGAGGCTTCCGGCGCTTACGCGTTGACGACCAGGCGGCGGCGTTTCTTTGCGCTCGCGATGGCGGCAAAGACCATGGCCAGGGAGTGCAGGTTGTCGTGGCACTCGGTCTGGGGCGTTTTGCCGGTGCGCAGGAACTCGAGCATTTCGAGGAGCGCGCCGTGCATGCCGGTCTTCATCTCCGGCGGCGGCGTCAGTTCCAGATCCTGCATTTTCCGGTGGAAGGAAGGAGTATTGTCGCCGGGCACAAGTTCCTGTCCGCGCGGGAGTTGATCTTTCTCGCAGAGCAGCGTGCCGCGGTCGCCGATAACGCGCCAGTCGCCGTTCCAACTGGTGTGGCAGCCCTCGGCGCACCAGGAACCGCGGTAGGTAAAGACCGAACCGTCGTTCATCTCAAAGATGCAGGAAGCGGCGGGCGCGCCTTTGTACCACGAACCGTGCGGATTGAATTCATGGGCGTACACCGCGGCAGGAGCAGCGCCGGAGAACAGCCGGGCCAGGTCGAAGTGGTGGATCGCCATGTCCAGGAGCAGCGGACTCGGCATCGCGTCGCGGAACCCGCCAAAGTGCGCGCCGATGTAAAAATCACAGTTTAAGGCGGTAAGCTTGCCGATCCGCCCCGCCGCGACGGCCTGACGCAGCAGCATGTGCCGCGCTTCCCAGCGCCGGGACTGGCTGACCATGTACATCCGCCCGTTCTTTTCCGCGGCGCGGACCATGCGCCGGGCCGTCGCCATGTCCGCCGCCATCGGTTTTTCTCCGATGACGTGGAAGCCGGCTTTGAGCGCGGCGCAGGTGACGGCGCCGTGGGCCTCGGGCACGGTCAGGTCCACGACAAAATCCGGGTGGTGCTTCTTCAGCGCGGCCGCCAGGTCCGTGGTCACTTCGCAGCCCTCAAGATTGAACTTCCCCACCTGCGCCGCCGCGACTTCCGGCCGCAGGTCCACCAGCGCTGCAACCCGGACGCCCTCGGCCCGCAACGGCGGAAACCACGCCCCGGAAATCCCGCCGGCCCCGACGACCACGCAGGAGAAAGAAGATCCGCTCATGATGACAACTCCTTGGAAACAAATTGATTGAAAATCCGTTTATCCGCAGATTACGCAGATTGGCGCATTTTTTTTCCTATCGCAAAAATGGAACGCTACCCTATGTGTTCTTTGTGTTCTTTTGTGGCAAAAAAAGTTCTATGGCTCACACCGGGTTCGCCGCAAAACCGCCGCCGCGGCATTTTTTCAGGTACTGCATGCCGTGCACCTGGCCGGTCATTTCCATCTCACCCTTGTAGACCGGGTCGTGCCAGCCTTCGATGTCGATGCTGCCCTTGAAGCCGTGGCGGCGCAGTTCGGAGATGATTTCTGTCCAGTTGCTGTCGCCGAACCCGGGCGTGCGGTGGAAGGCCCACTGCTTCGGCCCGAACATGCCGTTTTCGCGGAGCACATCCCAATGGATGGTGGCGTCCTTGCCGTGGACATGGAAGATTTTTCCGCACCATTTGCGGAGTTGCGGCATGGGGTCGGCGAGCTTGACGAGCTGGTGGCACGGCTCCCATTCCAGGCCGACGTTCGGCAGCGGCAGTTCGTTGAACATCATCTCCCAGGCCGCCGGGCCGTGGGCCACGTTCCAGTCACCCTTCTGCCAGGTGCCGCCCATGTCGCAGTTTTCGAAGGCCAGCCGCACGCCGTTGCCGGCGGCCTGCTCCGCCAGCGGCCGAAACACTTCGCCGAATCGCTTCATGGACTCGTCGATCGGCCGGTCCACCAGCCGGCCGGTGAAACCGCAAACGATGTCGCAGCCGAAGCGCGGCGCGGCGTCGATCAGGGCGGCCCAACTCCGGCGCGCCTCCGCGGCGTCGGCATCGTCCATCAGCGGATTGCCAAACACACCGACGCTGCTGACTGTCACGCCCGTTTCCTCCAGCACCTCCGCCACCTCCGCGGCAAGCCGGTTCAAGTCGGTGGTCCCAATGGTCTTCCAAAAGGTGATGGAAACCGTTTCGAATCCGTGGGGGATCACCTGCTTGATATAAGCGGCGTCCGGTTTTACCAGCGTGCCGATGCGGATGTCGTCATGGCCGGGCATGGGTGGGGATTCCTTGGGGATGGTTGGGAAACGGTGGGACGGTGTGGCCGTGTGGCCGTGTGACGGTGGGAGTCGGTGGACGTCGAAAGAAGTCGATTGAAGTCGAACCGCCCGGAGCCTAGCTACAGATCTTATCTTGCATTATTTTATTATTTGTTTACGGTCATGGCAAGATTAAAAACTTTCAACGATTTTTTATTTATTGCACAAAAGCTAGATTTAGCGAGGAAAGATTCCGCTGGCCATGAAAAGACGACGGAGCGTGAAACCGTGAAAACGCGAAAGCATACACCCATGCCGCGGCGGCGTTCCGCTTCTGAGCCTCCCGCACCGTTCCTCCAGGCCGTCCGGCTTCTGGCCGGCGCGGGGCGCGACCTGCTGCCGGGGGTGAGAGCGGTCGTGGCGGAAGCGCTGGATCGTGTGAAGCAGGGCCGGTTCCACCTGCACGTCCCGCCGCGGCCGGCCGCGATTGTGCCCGGCCCGGAGGTCATGTATCATGAAAGCCCGGAACTGTTTCTGCAGCTTTCCAGTACCGAAGAATTCCGCTGCGGCGGCGCGCCGTTCCTGGCGGCGCCCGGCGACTTGACCCTGATCCAGCCCCGGGTTCCACATGCGGAGCGCGGCTGGCCAGGAACCAAGGGCAATCCGTTCTGCTTCATTGTGTTCTGTTTTCATGAAGCGGCCATGATAGTGCATGTGGGCGGGGCCGACGCGGCCGGCCGCATCCAGACGCACAACCGGACTCTGATTTATCACCGGCCGGAGCTCACCCGCGGCCTGGTTTTCCTCACCGACCGGCTGGCGGCGGAACCGGACGGCGCCGCCGGCAAAACCGGAGAAGGCCCGCTCCTGGCCGCGATCTTGCATTTGCTGCTGCGCATGTTTGAACAGGCGCCCGGCCCGGAGGCCGCGCTTTCCGGCAAGGTCAGCCTCTGCCGGCGGCTGGTGACGGCACGGTTGCACGATCCAACGTTGTCGGCAGGAAGCCTGGCAGCGGCGTTAGCGTGTTCACCGGCGTACCTGTCGCACCTGTTCGCTACTGAAACCGGCATGCGTCTCGCCGAATTCATCAACCGCGAACGGGTGCAACTGGCCGAACGGCTCATGCTCCGGCCGGAACTGAACCTGTCCGCCATCGCCTGGGCCTGCGGCTACCGTCAGCCCGCTTATTTCAGCCGGGTCTTCCGCCGCCACACCGGCACCACCCCCAAACACCGCCGCCACACCCTGCTCGCAACCACCGCCGACCCAAAGGGCTAAGCAAAAAAGTCAGGGGATGGCATCCTCCCATCCCCCGACACCCCCTGGAGGCATGCGCGTCAACTTAAGGAAAAATCGAACGTCGAACATTCAACATCGAACGTTCAACATTGAAGTGAAACTGGCCGGTTAAAGCTTAAATCCGCAGCATGAATCCCTGTTCGACGTTGGACGTTCAATGTTGAATGTTGAATGTTCGCATTAAGTTGCTTTCTAGAAAGTTATGGTTCTTAAGTTTACGCGCATGCCCTGGAGGGTGGCAGCGGCCACGTTTCCATTTGGGAAAGCAGGAGTTGCGAAATGGGC
>CAITSE010000054.1 GCA_903894975.1 uncultured Lentisphaerota bacterium | reverse complement strand
GTGTGCGCCTGGGTCTGGATCAAGAGGTCGATGCTGTCGCCCTCCCAGATTTTCTGATCGCCATTTGCCGAGGCACCGATGTTCAGGTTTGGCATGTCGTTTTCCCGGCACTCAATGCCGATGTAGAGCGCGTCATTGGCCCAGGCGACCCGAAAGGTCGTCTCCAAGCCAGGGGCAGGAGGCCCGCCGGTGTCCCCACGCCGCAACGTATAGGTCTTCAAGCCTTCCCAAAACGGGTCATCCAGTTTGCCGTCCAGCTTGAGATCCTTTTTGTCGCGCTGAAGTGCCACGGCTTCGGGGATGGTGTCGGTGGTGTTCTGGGTCAAACGTTGGCCCCATTTTATCAAGGGCTTGCAAACATCGGCCAGCCGGCTGATGCAGGCGGCGCGCATGCTTTTCTCCACGAAGATATGCCGCCCGATGATCCGTCCGTAACCGGCGGACTTGAGCCAGCCACTTTCGCCATTCACGTCACACCGGAAGGCGTCATGGACAAAGAGCAGCGTATGGTCGTCAATGGCCGTTAATTGGATGTTAGCCGTGCTGTTAGCATACTTGTCAGGGAAGGAACCCGTCGTGTTAAAAAGCGTTTGACTGAGCGGCCAGGTTTTGCCGCGGTCGAGGGAAAAATGCACGGTGCAATCGGGCCGCCCGGTGCCCAGCGCGAGTACGCCGCCGGGTAACGGCACCAGGTGAGGGGTGATGCCGCGGATGGGCAGTTTAACCGGCTCGCTCCACATCGCGCCTGCGTCAAGGCTCCTGACCAGATAAAGCGGCTTGCTGGAACCGGTCCGCATGACGCAGACCCACTCGCCGTCCGGATAGACCGCCAGTGAAGGTTCCGAGAAAACATCGGTCGCGCCGGGTTCGACCCGGTGTTTTTCGTCGTGCGCCACCACGCCGGCATACGTCCATGTGCGACCGCCGTCGGTTGACGTATGCAGTAGGATGGGGAACCGAAACCAATCGAGCTTTTCCCAGAAGAGGCGCTCGTCCATGATGTTTTCCCCGCCGGGAACATAACGGGATCCTTCGCTAAGCCCGTAGAGCGTGCCGTTGGAATCGGCGGTCATGCTTAGGAATCCACACCCGCGCTTGCGCGTGCCGGCCTTCTGAAACATCGCCTCCAGATAGGCCGGGGGCGCGGCCAGGTACATGCCGTTGGTGTAGCCGTGATCAAGGCGCTTAAGGACATCCGGCGGATCGTAAATATCCACGCCGCGAGTGCCGGGGTATTCCAATTCTGTCCATGTCATGTCGCCCCAGGACTGTCCGTTGTCCTTTGACCTCCACGGCTGGCGATGATAAACGGCTCGCCGATTCGAACATTGAAGCCGCCCAGCCGGCGTGTGCACGCCGGCATCGTTTGCATTGGAAATGTTACGGTTGACATGCCTTTGATTCCTTTGTGACGCGGCTGTGTAAGCCCTAGTAATTCGCAGTCATCCGCCCGCGCCCCTGCATCGCAGACTGGAGCCGGACTTCCTTTTGCCAATCCGCCGCCCCACGCTTCGACAACGATTTCCCCGACGGATGAACAAGCGATTCGACGTGCAGGGGGCATCGGACCAACGCCGCCAAAAGACTCACGTCCCCCCATCGCAGCATGCCCGGCGCGACGATATTGTACCGCTGAACCGGCGGCGCTCCGTTCACGACGTAGGTGGACAACAGGTTGTGAACGGTCACTCCGCCAAACCGCTTGTCGAGTGCGGCAGCAACCAGGGCCACGAGGGCGGTCTCGCCGTTTCCGAACACGGCACCACGTGCCCGCGCGGGCGAATCCTCATCTCTGAGCCCTGGGATTCCCGTGTCGCCAAAACCCAGCAGTTCCACGCGTTTCGTTCCGACAACAGTAAGCAACGCGGCGCGGACCGCCGACACGTCCTTGACCCAGTCGCCCATCACGGTTCTGCCCAGCCAAAGGGCGGCCCGGGCGGCGAAAAGACACATTTGATCGTCCGTATGCGACCAGCGCGATTCGCCGATGTCCCGCAGATCCACAAGACACAGCGCCTTGCCTTCCGCTAAAACCTTTTGTGACACAGCCTGGCGGAGGCACGCGTCTTTTCCATCCGGATGCGCCGCGATGACCACAGACGAATAGGCCTTGGCGGGAAACAGGAGTACACAAGGAACGAGCACTCCCGGCTCCGATTCGACGGTAAACTTCGCGTTTCGCCGGCCATCGTCTTCGCCGGCCACGACCGCGCTGCAGCGGATGTAATCGGGCCCCCCGGGCAAGCGAATCATCTGTTGCAGTTCCTGAATTTTCTTTTCCCTGTCCACCTTGGGCTGGGCCAGGCATTCCTTTTTAAGTGCTTGCGTCCGCAGCGACACGTATGCGATCAATGATTTCACGTTCTGGGGCCGGGTCTTTCCAGGGAAACACATCAAATCCTTTTCGGGTAATTCTGGATCTTTCGCGATGGCGCACGGCAACCCGTTTCCCCGGTCCTGAAGCCAGAGCTTGAACCAGCCCAGCATGTGACGCCGCATCTCGGGAAAGTATCCGTGCGGCAGGTCAATGATTTGATAAGCGATCTTCTCTTCCGAGCCGTAGAGGGCGTAGATCTTCCGGGCATCGCCGTAGGCGCGCAGCATTTCCTTGGGAAGGAATGCGGGCAGTTGTTCCCGTTGCCCCGTGAGGATCAGCAGGGGGTTCGGCGCGATCAGGCCGAGAACACCCCAACTCTCTGAGATTTTCAGGCCATCGGGGAGCGTCTCACACCAGCAGTTCATGTTGGTAACATACGATTCGAACGTGCCCACGGAAACCACGGGGACGGCGGCCTTGATCCGGGGGTCCAGCGCGGCTATCCACATCGTCTGATTGCCGCCGCCGCTGGCGCCGGTCACACCGATGCGTGCGCCATCCACGTAGTCGAGGGACTCGAGCAAGTCAATCGCGCGCATATTATCGTATACTTGGGCGCCAAGGAGCGTTTCCCCGACCGAGAACAGCGGGACGCCCGGGTGCCCGTGAGAATCGAACGCGCCGGGGACCGTGCCCCGTTCCCCCGCGCCGATCGCATCTACGCTCAAGACGACAAACCCCTCCTGCGCCAGTAAATGCCCGCGGGCGGCGACCTGGACAGCGATTTTGCCCTGCGAGAAGTGGCCGTGAACATTCAACACCGCCGGGAACGGTCCCAGGCCGTCCGGAATAAACAGATTAGCCGTCACGCGCAAATTCACCCGACTCTGGTACGTAAGTTTGACGATCCGGTAGCCGTCCATCGCTATCGTTCCATGCTCTCGGATGTCCAATGCTGACGATTCCAGTGCCACGCCGGCTGCGGCCAGGAGCCGCCGCCGCAGGGTTTGGCGTTGTTGGTTCCAATCCGCCAACCGGGTGGGCGGCTGATGCCACTGATGCCACAGGCGAGCCTCCTGGCGCAAGGTTTCCTTGAGCAGTTCTCCACCTGACTCTGTCCATACATTCGTGTTCATGTGTTATGTCCTTTTGTTATAACGACTCGTTATTACCGTACAACCAATCTGCCGAACATCTCCACCTCGTGGAACAATGCGGAACCAACCTTGGAAAAGAAGTAGAATGTCCGTTCCCGTCCTCTTGCACGCTGGCGGCAAAGATTGAAATGCCAGGGGTCGGTGTCGGTGGGTTTTTGTCCCGCGATGCCACTGAGCGGGTCGAAAGTTGCGGACTTGGGATCAACAATCGGAAGTCGTAATTCGATGCTCCAGAAGTCTTTTCCCCTGTGCGCCGCCGCCTCGGCGCCCGGTGACCACTTTATATTCATGCCGCTTTCCCGGTCCAAGCCCACCATGGTCCCGGTTGGGCCGATGGCGATTTGGTAATAGGTGTGCGCCTGTGTCTGGATCAGGAGGTCGATGTTGTCGCCGTCCCAGAATTTCTGATCGCCATTCTCCGATGACCCGATGTTCAGGTTCGGCATGTCGTTTTCCCGGCACTCGATGCCGATATAGAGCGCGTCGTTGGCCCAGGCGACCCGAAAGGTCGTTTCCAGGCCAGGGGCAGGAGAGCCGCCAGTGTCCCCGCGCCGCAAAGTGTAGGTCTTCAAGCCTTCCCAAAAGGGGTCATCCAGTTTGCCGTCCAGCTTGAGCTTCTTCCTGTCGCGCTGAAGCGCCACGGCACCGGGGATGGTTTCGGTGCTGTCTTGGATCAACCGTTGTCCCAGTTTTATCAAGGGCTTGCAAGTTCCGGCCAGTCGGCTGATGCAGGCGGCGCGCAGGCTTTTCTCCACAGATATATGCCGCCCGATTATCCGACCGTAACCGGAATTCTTGAGCCAATCACTTTCGCCATTCGCGTCATACCGGGAGGCATCATGGACATAGAGCAATGTATGGTCGTCAATGACAGTTAATTGGATGTTGCTCGTGCTGTTAGCGTACGTGTCAGGGACGGAACCCGTCGAGTTGAAAAGCGTTTGACTGAGTGGCCATGTTCTGCCGCGGTCGAGGGAAAAATGCACGGTGCAATCGGGTCGCCCAGTGCCCAGCGCGAGTACGTCGCCAGCCAACGGCACCAGGTGTGGGGTAATGCCGCGGATGGGCAGCTTAACCGGCTCGCTCCATGTCGCGCCTGCGTCAAGGCTCCTTACCAGATAAAGCGGCTTGAAGGAACCGGTCCGCATGACGCAGACCCACTCGCCGTCCGGATAAACGGCCAGCGAGGGTTCGGTAAAAACATCGGTAGCGCCTGGTTCAACCCGGTGTTTTTCATCGTGCGCCACCACGCCGACATACGTCCATGTGCGGCCGCCGTCGGTTGACGTATGCAGGAGGATGGGATACCGAAACCAATCGAGCTTTTCCCAGAATAGGCGCTCGTCCTTGATGTTTTCTCCGCCGGGCACATAACGGGAGCAATCGCTAATCCCGTAGAGCGTGCCGTTGGAATCGGCGGTCATGCTGATGAATCCACGCCCGCGCTTGCGCGTTCCGGCCTTCTGAAACAGCGACTCCAGATAGGCCGGGGGCGTGGCCGGGTACATGCCTTTGGTGTACAAGGTATCATGCCGTCGATAGACATCCGGCGGATCATAGATATCCACGCCGCGCGTGCCGGGATATTGCAGGTCAGTCCAGATCATGTCGCCCCAGGACTGCCCGTTGTCCATTGACCGCCAGGTCGGCACGCGGTAACGGCCCGTCGCGCCGGGAATTTCGAAAGTATAAATATCATAGGACGTTATCTCACTCGGGCTGGTCACGATCTTGAGTCCGCCCGGCACCAGCACGGTTTGCCGTTGCCAGGTACGGCCCCCATCGCGGCTTAGCCGCCCGTTGGGGCGGTCGGCCACACGGCCATCGGTCATGTCCTGGTCAAAGTTCCAATTCAAAAAAAGCGTGTCGCGCGACCACCAGAGATACGGATGACAGAATTTGCCTTC
>CAITSE010000053.1 GCA_903894975.1 uncultured Lentisphaerota bacterium | reverse complement strand
TTCCAGCCGGAGATAATCATGCCCACGGCCAGCGCCTGGATGGGAAGAATATAGATATAATTGCCCGGGGTGATGAACAAGTAGGCCGCCCAAGTGAAGGGGAACAGGGCGCCGAGCATGACCGCCGGCTTGCGCCCGAACCGGTCCATGAGCATGCCCCAGAACGGCGCGGTGAGAATACAGGCCATCTGGGTGATGAAGAGCAGGATGGAAAGCCAGGTCTGGGGCGCGCCGATGCCGAGGGATTCGGCGACATAAGGGGCAAAGAACGGTCCGGCGACGCTGACAGAAAGGCCGAACGTGCCCACGGCCAGGCAGAATCCGAGAAAATTGCGTTGGCGCAGCGGTTCGGTGAGCAGTCGCCAGTCCAACCGGCGGGCCGCGTCATCAGTGGCGGGTCTCGGCTCGGGCATGCGGATGAAGCAGAGGATGTCGGCCGTGCCCAGGATGGCAACCACGGTGAAGATTCCGGCGTAGGCATAGAACACGCCATTGCCGTGGCTGTGATCCACGATCACGGCGGCGATGAAGCTCCAGATCATGACGGCGAAGTTGAGGATGGACGAACGGCGGCCGAAGAACGAGGCGCGGGTGTTTTCCGGGATGAGGTCGGCCATCCAGGACCACCAGCCGGAGCTGGTGGTATGGGTAAGTGCCCAGCACAGGCCGGAGGACCAGAGAATGAGCAGGATGCCGAGTTGCTTGTCCCCGTTGCGTGCCACGATCAGGGCAGCGACGGCCATGACCAGACTCAGGAGACGCATGACGATGTGGGTGGCCATCCAGATCGGCTTGCGTGTTTTCAGCAGATGGAAGGCGACGATACCGACCAGGTTGAAGACTGCGCCAAGCTGCATGAGGGCGACCAGCAGGCCGAGCTGGAACGGTGTGGCCCCCAGGTGCGTCTTGAAAAAGACGTTCATCAGGTTGCCGGGCCCGCAGACCACGTACCAGGAAACGCCCATGGTACCGGCAAGGATGTTCAGGCGCAGTGCCTGATGCAGCCGGGCCGGGGAAATGACCGGCTCCGGACGGGCGGGGGCGGATGGAGGAGGGGAGGCGCTCATGGGTGCGGCGGGCGGGAAAGGGTGACCGGCCGAGCTTAATCCTGGAGGTGATTATGGGGGCGCCAGCGTGGATTCTTCGAGGAGATGTCGATGGAATAGAGCGGTTCTTCGGGAATACGCGCGCGGGCGGCGAATTTGTTCAGCAGGAAGGCGGCGATCCATTTCTCGATCTTCAGCACCAGCATTTTCTTGCGCAGCCGCCCCTGCATGTCGCGGTTGAGGATGGTGGGCAGGGTGTTGGTGGTGACGATCTCGTCGATGGCGGCGTCGTTGAGGTTTTCCTTGACCTCGTCGGAGGAATGGAAATGGGTGACCACATAAATGACGCGGCGGGCGCCGGAATCCTTGAGCACTTTGCAGCACTGGCGGATGGTATGACCGGTGCGGACCATGTCGTCAAAAACAATGATGTCGCGGTCGCGGATGCCCTCGGCCTGGACCGGCGAATGGGCTGCCGGGCTGATGGCGACCTGGCGCTCGCCGGAACGAACCTTGCCCATGAACAGGAGCTGAATGTCCGGCTTGAGCAACAGGTGACTGAAAGATCTTTCCAGGTTGGAAAACACTTCACGGGCAAACGGCGTGGCGCCGGCGTCGGGGGCGCAGATGAGAAACCCGCGGCTGTCCGATGACTGCTGGCTGATTTCATGCCGGACCAGATAGTCGCAGTAGAGTTCGGCCGGCGAAAGATTGAAGAATTGATTATTGAATTCCCGGCCAAAAAGTCGCTGCACGGAAACGGAATGGTTGTGGACGGTAACTACCACGTCCACGCCGCTGGCCTTCAGGAGCTGGCCGTACAGGCGCGCGGAAAAAGGTTGGCCGTCAAATTTTTTCCGGTCCTTGATATCCCGGTCAAAAGCGGTTTCGCCGTGTTCGGGCCGGGGGCCGCGGTCCTGGGCGCTGTAGAACAGATCCGGCTCTACCAGGATCACCCGCGCCGCGCCATTATCCTTGGCGGCCCGGGCCACCAGAAAATTGCGCATGGCCAGGGCGTTACGGCTGTCGCCGACGCAGCAGGTGCTGACGATGACGGAGGTTTGCCCGCGCAGGGTGTCGCCCACGTGTTCGACATCCTCCTCGTGGCTGATGAAGCGCGGACAGAACTCGGTGTTGGCAAAGGTCTTAAGGCTGATCTGATCGGAGATCTCGTCGGCCTGTCCGCAATGGTGGGCAACATCAATGGCGAAGGGATCGTCGGAAACCGTATTGACGACAATAAATGAGTCGCGCATAGGCGCCGCAGCTCCTGGGGATGATCCCGCCGGCCAAACGGCGTTCAGGGAGGGGGAAATACCGTCCGGTCGTGCGAAAGCTTTACCATACTCCGGCGCGCCCCGGTTGCCATGTTACCGGAGGCCGCGGATGTCTTCTTTTGTCGGTTTTTTTGTTCAGTCAGGGCAGGGGGAGGGGACAATGATCACAAAAGCCCCCTGCCCCGCATGGAAGTTAGATTTCCTACAGTCGCAGAAGAGTCTTTTATTCCTAGTGGGGGTCAAGACCCCCGCGCCCCTCTGGGCATGCGCGTCAACTTAAGAACCATAATCTTCTAGAAAACAACTAATTGCGAACGTCGAACATTGAACGTCCAACGTCGAATTGGAAGT
>CAITSE010000052.1 GCA_903894975.1 uncultured Lentisphaerota bacterium | reverse complement strand
GGGTCGCCCCTTCAGGGCTCAACCGGTGTTGTAACGGAATCCTGGGGCGACGCTACGCTCTGCCCCAGGCTGTTATGGTGCGCCCCGTTGGGGCTGAAAACGGAAGACTCTCGTGCTTTGGTGGTTGGCTATTGGATACCCAACACCCTTGGGGCGGGGTTCTTCATTTCACGAAATCATCGGGGGTGAACACCTCGGACCAGTGGACCGGCAGGGGCTTGCCGTAGAACTTGCTCATGTACTTGTTGATGAAGTTGCGGTCCTCGCCCGAAAGGCACAGGGGATTGTGCTCCTTGAAGCAGCGGATGCACTGACCGCGCTTGACGATGTCGCCCAGGGCTTCTTCGAAGATGTTGCCGAGGGCGATGTGGACGTAGACGCAGGGCAGGACGTCGCCGTACTGGGTGATGTGCAGGGTGGAGTCCACACAGCCGCAGCCCTTGTTCATGCCGTAGGAGGGGAAGGTGTCGCGGTGCAGGACGGGGTACTGTTCGTGGGCCTGGCGGAGGTATTCGGCGTCGGCCTCGTCGACCAGCACTTCATGCTTGCCTTCCCAGGAGCCGGTGGCGCGGGCGACGAGGACGTCGACGGTGAAACCGTTTTCCTGGGCGAACTTGGCCATTTCCAGAAGGTTGGGGCTTTTGCAGTTCTGGTGGGTGACGACGGTCTGAATGACCACGCTCAGCCCGGCCTCCCTGGCGTGAAGCAGGGCGTCGATGGCCTTCTGGTAGGCGCCGCGATCGTGGCGGTTGGCGTCGTGGGCCTTGGGGTCGAAATCGTCCAGGCTGATCTTGACCTTGTCCACGCCGATGGCCTTGAGATGGCGGGCCATTTCTTTGGTCATGAAATGGCCGTTGGTGCTCATGGCCAGGTGGAACTTGTCGGGCTGCAGGGCTTTGACGACCTCGTCCAGGTCTTTGAAGATGAGGGGTTCGCCGCCGGAGATGCAGAACTGGCAGTAGCCGAGGGCGTCGGCCTCGTCGCTGATGCGCCGCAGGTCCTGCGGGGTGAGTTTGCGGCCGCTGTTCTTTTTGAACCGCGACGCGGTGCAGTGTTCGCACTGCAGGTTGCAGGCGTAGCTGTAGGCGACGTCGATGATGGGCGTGGCGATGCCCTGCCGGTAGCGGTCGGCGATCTTGATGACCTTGTCGTAGACCAGGGGCTTTTCCCGCCGCAGCTTTTCGCGCTTCGACACTTCCAGTTCTTTTTCTTTCATGGCAGGATCTCTCCGTCAACCGGCCGGGTGGACAAGGGTTCAGCGGACCGCGTAGCAGACGGTCTCGTATTCCAGGTTCGTGTGATGCCGCAGGTAGATCTTGTAGTCGGGGGCCAGTTCGTGGATGGCGAGGGGGATGTCCCAGAGATGCCGGATGTGGTGGTAGACGCAAACCGCGAGGCGCGGCTTTTGCGCCCGGATGATGCGCGTCGCCCCGCTCAGGGCCTGGGGCTCCGCGCCTTCGATGTCCATCTTGATGAACGAGACCGGCTCGTCGCCGAGGATGCTGTCCAAGGGGACGACATGCCCCATGGCCTCTCCCTGGCCGACCGTGCTTTGGGACTGGCCGATGCTGTACGTGATGTCGCACTCGCTGTCCCAGATGCCGAGGTTGTGGATGTGGATGCGGCTGGCGCAGGACAGTTTGCGGACGTTCTCCTGGAGGGCGAGATAGTTGTTCCGGTCGACCTCGAAGCAGGTGATGCGGTCGAACTTGCCGCCGGTCCGGGCCACCAGGTCTTGGACCGTGTCGCCGTTGAAGGCGCCGATGTCCACGAAGGATTCGTGGTCGGTCAGCTTGATGATGTCGGCGGGGAAGTATTGGTCCGGCTCGCAGACGGCCGGCATGATGGCGGGGTCGTGGCGTTCGCTGAGTATCCGGTTCAGGATGGCGTCGAAGACCTGGAGGGAGCGCGGGTCTGCCATCAGGTTCCGGGCAGCGGCCAGCTTGGCCGCGATCTCGCGGTCGTCGTGAGTGGCCAGGAATTCGGAGGTCACCAGGTCGTACTTGTAGATGAGATTGACGGAGGGGAAGCCAGCCAGCCTGAGGGCGTCGAAGACGGGGCGGAACTGGCCGATGGTGACAAAAACGGTGCAGCGGTCTTTCATGGTCCGCAGCTCGTCAGGGGAGATGCAGGGGATGCCGCCGGCGAAGGAGCGGCCCCACTTCGCGGGATCGCTGTCGCAGCAGAAATCGATTTTGCGGGCGACCTGCTCGTTCCAGGTTTCGACGATGCTGTTGAGGATGGCGCCGCAGCCGTAGAAGACGACCAGCGGGCGTTCGGCGACCAGCCGGCGAACCTCTTCGCGGTAGTTGCGGCGCTTGGCCAACCGCTCCAGCAGGCCGGCCTCGGTGGTGGCGGGGGTGTTCATGGGGCGGGCCTTTCTTGCCGGGAGCCGTCGGGGTGGCGTTCGGCGATCATGTTTTCCGTCAATTCCCCGGGCGGCAGATAGGGCCACATGTCTTCGATCGGCTTGGAGACCATGCTGCCGTCGGGGGTTTTCATGGCCTGGACCTTGGGGGAGGTAACGTGGGCGCGGGTGACCCGGATGTTGCAGAGGACGGGGTCGTCTCCGGCCAGGGTCCGGGCGATGACGTCCGCCAGTTCCCGGTGAGAGGTGGCCTGTTCCTGGCGGATGCCGTAGGCGGCAGCCACGGCGCAGAGATTGGGCATGGTCAGGCCGCTGCCGGGTTCCGAGCCGACATAGCGGCCGTCGAAGAGGTTGCGTTGCATGGCCATGATGCTGCCGTAACCGTTGTTGTCGAGGATGAAGATTTTGATGGGCAGTTTCAGTCGCTTGACGGTTTCCAATTCCTGGATGTTGAGCTGGAAGGCGCCGTCACCGTTGACCAGGATAGTGCGGCGGCGGCCCATGGCGATGCAGGCGCCGATGGCGTCCGGCAGGCCGCAGCCCATGGGACCGAGGGCCGCGGCGTTCTTGATCTTCTGTCCTTTTTTGACGCGCATGGCCTGGTAGAGGACCTCGCCCGCGGCGCCGGAGCTTTCCGGGACGATGACGTCATCGGCGGCAAGTTGGCGGAAGAGCTGTTCGGTGAACACGTAGAGGTTGACGTTGTCGTCCGACTGGCGGTATTCCTCCAGCACCGTGGGATAGCGTTCCTTGAGGCGGCGGCAGTAGGCGAGCCACGGTTCATGATTTTCGATTTGGCCGGCGGCGAGCTCGGGCGCATTGCGAACCCGGGGCTGAATGTCCGGCTGCCGCGCCGTCAGGGCCCGCAGGAAGTCGCCGGCGTCCGCGGCCACCGGCACGTCCACGCCGGCGATCTTGCGGATCTCGGCCGGATCAATGTCGACCATGACTTTTTTGGCGTTCCGGCCGAAACCGGCGGAGTTGAAGGCGGTGATGCTGGTCTCGAGGCGGCAGCCGATGACCAGCAGGAGGTCGCAGTTCTGGACGATGAAGTTCGCCGTGCGGCAGCCCATGACGCCGGGACTGCCGAAGTTCAGGGGGTGTTCGTAGTCCAGGAAGTCGGCCGCCTTCCAGGAGAGCAGCATCGGGATCCGGTTGGCTTCGGCGAAGCGGCACAGAAGTTCCTCGGCCCCGGCCAGTTTGACGCCGTTGCCCGCCAGGATCGCGGGGCGTTCGGCGGCGTTGAGCCGCGCCACAAGCTCGGCGGCGGCCTGGTTCAGCCGGGGCGCGTCCGCCGCCTTGGCGGGCGGCGTGAATCCCGGCAGCTGCGCGGGATCGACCTGGACGGCCTGGACGTCGAGGGGGATGTCGATCCAGACCGGCCCCATCCGCCCGGTGGTGGCTTCATGCCAGCCCTTTTCCAGGTGATAGCGGATCTCGTTCGGCTCCATCACGGAGACGGCGTATTTGGTGATGGGGGTGACGATGGCGACGATGTCGATTTCCTGGGACCCCATCTGGCGGACGCCGGAACGGCCCTTCAGGTCCGGGCGTTTGGCCTGGCCGGAGAGGAAGAAGCAGGGGGTCGAATCCAGGTAGGCGGCGGCCACGCCGGTGACGGTGTTGGTGCCGCCCGGTCCGGAGGTCACCAGGCCGACACCCGGGAAATTGGTGTACTGGCCATAGGCTTCCGCCGCGATGGCGAGTGCTTGTTCGTGGAGGAAGCAGGTGTATTCCAGCGCCGCGCAGCGGCCCAGGGAATCATCCAGGTGCATGGCCCCGCCGCCGGGCAGCATGAAGACGTGCTTCACGCCGCGGTCGACGAGGAACTGCATCACGTAATCGGAAAGTTTGATGGTCATGAGGGTTTCGGGCCGACCGCTCCGTTGTCCATGAGATAGTCCAGGATTTCCCGCACCGCGCCGTTGCCGCCGCGGGCCTGGGCCACATAATCGGCCGCGGCCTTCACTTTCGGATGCGCATCTCCGGGAACGGCGGCGAATCCGGCGAGGGCCAGTGCCGGAAGGTCGTTCACGTCGTCCCCGATGAAGCAGACCTGTTCCAGGGGGAGGCCGCGGCTCCCGGCGAATTCGCGCAGCGCGGCGGCCTTGTCTTTGCACCCCTTGTGGACATCCGTGATGCCCATTTTTTTCGCGTACCGGTCAACCTGCGGGGTGGCCTCGCCGGAGATCAAAGCGAAGACCAGTCCGGCCTTTTTCGCCAAGGAAATCCCCATCACGTCACGGAAGGAAAAGCGTTTGAACTCTTCTCCTTCCGGCCCCCAGAAGAAGAACCCGTCGGTCAACACTCCGTCCACGTCGAGAGCGACAGCCTTGATCGGGGTCACGGACGGGCTCCCACGCGGCGGAGTTTCTTGATGATCGGCTTTTCGCGTTCAAAAACGCGCTTGATGCCGTCGCCCATGGCCATTTCCACCAGGCGGATGTCGCGCACCAAGCGGGTGAGGCCGCTGGGCCCAAGGGAGGCGGCCTGGTCCGAGCCCCACATGGAGCGTTCCAGGGTGACGTGCCGTTCGATCATGCAGGCGCCCAGCGCCGCGGCGGCCGAGGAGGAGGGCACCCCCGTCTCATGGCCGGAATAGCCGATGAGCACCCCGTAACGCTTGCGCATTTCGGCAATGGCCCGCAGGTTCAGTTCGTCATAATTGGAGGGGTAGGTGCTGGTGGCATGCAGGATGATCAGATCCTTCTTGCCGAGCACTTCCACGGCGTGGTCCACTTCCTCGAGCGTGCTCATGCCGGTGGAAAGGATGATCGGGCGGCCCTTGGCGCGGTGATGCCGCAGCAGGTTGTCGTCGGTCAGGCTGGCGGAGGCGATCTTGTAGCAGGCCGGGTTGAACCGGTCGATGAAATCCACGGCGCCCTCGTCCCAGCAGGAGGCGAACCAGGCGATGCCGAGTTCCTTGCAGTAGCAGTCGATTTCCTGGTACTGTTCAAACCCGAATTCAAGGCCGCGCTTGAGGTCGCCGTTGGTGGGGCCGAAGGGATTTTCCCGCGGCTTGGCCAGTTCTTCGGCGGTGTAGACCACGTCAATCGTGCGCTTCTGGAACTTCACGGCATTGCAGCCGGCGGCGTCGGCCATCTCGATCAACTGTTTGGCGATCTTCATGTCGCCGTTGTGGTTGATGCCGATCTCCGCCACGATGTAACACGGGTGCCCATCCCCGACCAGGGTGTCGCCGATTTTGATTTCCATGGGTTCTGTTTCCTCCACAGGTCCGGATGGTGAATGGGGCGTTTGGTTCTTGCCGTTCTGTCAAGAGTCAAGGTTGTTTATAATATTGATGAGTTTCGAGGCTGCCGCAAGCTCTGCGGCACAAATTCGTGGAGAATCGGCTCGCGAGGGCGGAGCCGGGCTACCGATGCGGAGCATCTTTGGAGTGACTGGGGCTCGACCCAGCTTTCCCCCCGGCGGCGGAGCCGCCTTTCCCGCGTCTGGCATCGACTCCCACGCCCAGACGGGAGGCAAAGGCATCAGGCTGGAGGCCGGTTCCACCGGCGGGAAAAAGCGGCGTCAAGCCGCCGGCACTCCAAAGCGGTGCGGACACCGCAATGAATCCTCATCGCCATTATTCCAACTACTTTTTCCCGTAATACCGCAAGGTGCGCCGGATCGCCTCCGCCAAGGGAACGGTCGGCTCCAGTCCCAGTTCGGCTTTGGCGCGGGCCACATCCGGGACATACCGTTGCGGGGGGCCGAGTCCGGGCGACTGTGCCACGGTCACGGCCCGCGGCGGTGTGGCGGTGGCGGCCACGATCCGGGCGGTTTCGAGGATGGTGACGGCCTCGCCGGAGCCGACATTGTAGGGGCGGCCCGCCGGCGCGCGAAACAGGATCGTCCACAGCCAGACGGCCAGATCCGCAGCGTATAGATACGACCGGTACGGGGTGCCGTCCCCGTTCACGGCCACGGGGCCGCCGCGGAGCGCGTCGCGAATGAAATTGCCGACGGCGAAGTGTGCGTCCAGCGGCAGATAGGGCCCGACAAAGGCGAAGCCGCGGGCGATCTTGGTCTGAATCCCGTGACGTGCCAGATACTGGGCGCAGAGATTTTCCGCCAGGCGTTTGCCCTCGCCGTAAGCCGAGAGTGGCTCGAGCGGATTCGGGGTGCTGGAATACGTTTCCGGCAGGTGCGTCAGTTCCGGCTGCTGCCGCCCATAGACCGTCCCTGAGCTGGCCAGCAGGAGTTTGGGGGTGCCGCACGCCGCCGCGAAATCCAGCACGCGCCGCGTTCCCGTGACGATCGTGTCGAGCGTTTCCATCGGTTGTTCCGGAGCTCCCCGCCGGTTGCCGACGTCGGTGGCGGCGTGGATGACGTGGGAGAAGGCTCCGGGAGGAAAAGCGAAGTCGCGGACATCGCCGGCGTACAGGCGGACGGCGGGATGGGCGGCGAGGTGCGGGGCTTTTTTGTGGAACGCTTCGGGGTTGCGGGTCAGGACCACGGCTTCGGCGCCGAGACCGAGCCGGTCGTTGGCCCAGGTGAAGCTTTCCAGGAGCCAGCAGCCGAAGAAGCCGGTGCCGCCGGTGAGGAACAGTCTGGCGCCGCGCAGTTCCTCCCAGAGGCCGCGGGTATGGTTCAGGATGTGGTCGAGATCCTGTTCCAGCGGATGAGGATTCATCGGGGATTTACTTTCCGCGGGATATACCGTCCGGAGTTATTTCGACATCCGCCCGCCAAGGTGGATGAAAAGAAAGGCAATATGACCGGAGTCGGTTCGGAATTCAATGGGGGAAGACGCGTCGTCAGTAGTTGAAGGATAAGCCTGGACGGCAGGTCCCGGAACCGCGAATGTGAATGAGCAGGTGTTCCCGATTTCCCAAACGAAGAACCCGCTCCATGACTGAGCTATTACGACGTGCGCGGTTCTGGCGGAACAGAAGAGGGTCACGCCTTGGCGGCGGCGTAGCGGGCGGCGAAGTCGCGGCGGAACTCGGCGAAGGTGCCGGCGTCGAGGTGGTCGCGGATGCGGCGGGCGAGGTCGAGGTAGAAATGGAGGTTGTGTACGGTCATGAGCCGGCTGCCGAGGATTTCGTTGACGTTGAGCAGGTGGCGAATGTAGGCGCGGGTGAAGTGGCGGCAGGCGTAGCAGGCGCAGCCCTCCTCGATGGGGCGGAAGTCGGCCTTGTAGCGGCCGGCCTTGACGGGCAGGGTGCCGGCGGCGGTGTAGGCGCAGCCGTTGCGGCCGACGCGGGTGGGCAGGACGCAGTCGAACATGTCGATGCCGCGGGCCACGGCCTCGACGATCTGGGGCGGGGTGCCGACGCCCATGAGGTAGTGCGGTTTCTCCGCCGGCAGACAGGGCACGGCGGCGTCCAGGATCCGGTACATCTCCGTTTCGGGCTCGCCGACGCTCAGGCCGCCGAGGGCGTACCCGTCGAAGTCGAGTTTCACCAGGTCTGCCGCGGCTTCGGCGCGTAGTTCTTCGTGCATGCCGCCCTGGACGATGCCGAACACGAGCTGCCCCGGCGCCCGGGGTTGTTCGCGGCAGAGCGCGGCCCAGCGCTGGGTGAGCCGGAGCGAGTCCTGCGCCTGGCGGCGGGTGGCGGGAAAGGGCGTGCATTCGTCGAAGGTCATGGCGATGTCGGAGCCGAGGTCGCGCTGGATGGCCATGGCCTCCTTGGGTCCGAGGAAGAGGTGGGAGCCGTCCACATGCGACTGGAATTTGACGCCGTCGCGGGTGATTTTGCGGAGTTTGCTGAGGCTGAAGACCTGGTAGCCGCCGCTGTCGGTGAGGATGGGGCGGTCCCAGCCCATGAACCGGTGCAGGCCGCCGGCGCCGCGGATGATTTCCATGCCGGGGCGGACGAACAGGTGGTAGGTGTTGCCGAGGATGATCTGGGCGCCGATCTCTTCGAGCTCAAGCGGGGTCATGGCCTTGACGGTGGCCTGGGTGCCGACCGGCATGAAGATCGGGGTCTGGATCTCACCGTGGGCGGTGCGCAGGAGGCCGCGGCGGGCGGCGCTGGCGGAATCGGTTTTGAGGAGGGTGAACATGATGGAGGGAAATGTATCACGCTTCGGGGCGATGCGGCATCGCCCCGAATGGTTTCCGGTCGGATACCGAGGCGCGCCGCGCGCCTCCCTGGAGTGCCGGCGGCTCGACGCCGCTTTTTCCCGCCGGTGGAACCGGCCTCCGGCTTCAAAGTCTGGCGTTCCGCGGTTCGGCGCAAGGAGCAAGACTTGCCGATCAGGAGATCGGCGTTCCCGGGGGTAGCGGCTCCGCCGCCGGGGAAAGCGGTGTCAAGCCACCGCACTTCAAAGATGCGGTGCATCGGTATAAGCGCCGCAAGCAGCCAGGAAAAGGCATTCAAACTATTCCATAATCGGGCGATGCGGCATCGCCCGATTATGGAGCGGCCAGGCCTTCGCGCAGGGCGAACTTGACCAGATCGGCCTGGCGGTGGACGTTGAGCTTGCGCATCAGGGCCGAGCGCTGGTTCTGCACGGTGTGAAGCGAGGTGTTCAGCCGCTGGGCAATCTCTTTGAGGACGTAGCCTTCGACCAGCAGCCGTAATACCTCGGTTTCGCGGCGGGTGAGGCCATGCCGGCGCGCGGAGGCGGGAACCCCGGCGGAGCCGCCGGCGCAACCCGCGCTTAGGAAGGTTCCGCCGGCATGCACTTCCCGCACGGCCTGCACCAGGTCGGCCGCGGCGGATTCCTTGGACACGAACCCGCGGGCCCCGGCGGCCAGGGCCTTCTGGACAAAGGCCGAACCGTCGTACATGCTCAGGAACAGGATGCGGGCGGCGGGATGGCGTCGCCGCAGCAGGGCGCACGCCTCCAGACCATCGAGGCCGGGCATGGCAATGTCCAGGACGTAGACGTCGGCGTGGACGCGGCCGGCCAGTTCCAGCAGTTCCCGGCCGCCGGCGGCTTCTCCGGCCAGTTCGATGCCGGACCCGGGCGTGGCGGTGAGGATGGAAACCAGGCCGGCGCGGACCACGGGATGGTCGTCGGCGATGAGGACACGGATGTTCATTCGCCGCCTCCCGCGCCATTGCCATCGACCGGCAGGCGTACGTGGAGCCGGGTGCCGCGGCCAGGCTTGGAATGCAGGGTGAACTCGCCGCCCAGGGAGCGGACCATTTCCCGCATCGCCTGCAGTCCCAGGTGCCGGTCGGTGCCGCGGCCGTTGGTTCGGGCGGGGTCGAAGCCGCGGCCGTCATCGGTGACCGAGAGCCGGACCGTGTCTTTCAGGACTCGCACGTCCAGGCTGATGCGGTGCGGGGAGGCGTGCTTCAGGCAGTTGGTCAGGGCCTCCTGGGCGATGCGATAGACGGCGATGGAGGCGGATGGGGAAAGGGGGGTGTCGCCGAGGCGGCAACCGAGCCGGATGCGGACGGGCACCAGGCGGGAGAGTCGTTCGACGGTGGCGCGCAGGGCGGCTTTCAGCCCCATGGCGTCCAGGTCGGCGGGGCGCAGGTCTACGGCGGTGTCGCGGAGCCGGCTCACGGTGCCGCGCAGGATCGCCTCGGTTTCCTCAAGCCGCCGCCGGGCGTCCGCCGCGCCGGGGGGCAGGGCGAGCCGGGCCGCGTGCAGTCCGGCCGCGAGCCCGACCGAGAGACTGCCCAGTTCATGATGCAGGGCGGCGGCCAGATTCCGCTTTTCCTCTTCACGCACCGCCAGCAGTCGTCGGGCGTAGCGCTGGATTTCCCGAGCTGAACGTCGCAGCTCGGTTTCCGCGCTTCGGCGACGGCGCACTTCGGCGCGCAAGGCGGCATTGGCCGCCTTCATTCGTTCCGCCGCTGTCCGCCTGACGCCCATGATCACACTCCCGGCGGCCGGGCTGCGGCCGTCCTGTCGTTAATTAGGCTGTAGGTGTTTAAGCTGTGGGCTGTTAGGTTTTTCGAAAGAGTTCGAAATCTTCAACCCTGCCGCACGGTGTAACCTAATCGCCGCCGGCCGGAATCGCCAGCCGGGGCGGGGCTTGCGATGAGCTTCTTTTTGAGCCCCGGCGGGGCGGCAGTGCGTAGCCTGGGGCGTGAGCCCCAGGACATGGATAAGAAAAAAGAATTGAAGCCCCGGAGGGGCGACAGTGGGGTTGGGATTAGCGCAGTTGTCGGCTATGCCGCCCCCTTCGGGCATGCGCGTAAACTTAAGAACCATAATCTTCTAGAAAACAACTAATTGCGAACGTCGAACATCGAACATTGAACGTCCAACGTCGAATTGGAAGT
>CAITSE010000051.1 GCA_903894975.1 uncultured Lentisphaerota bacterium | reverse complement strand
GGCCCAGGCGGTTTGCCCATGGCGGCCCGCCACCGCGGCGGATGCTAAAGTTCCGCGCGACATTACGACTTTAAGCCACTTCGGACGCCACCACGGCAGCCAAACCATCCACATCGCAAACGACATCGCAAACAGGCTCAAGAACAAGACAATCAGAAACTTCTCCGCGCGGAAAGCAACCTCCACCAAGGGCATGGCCAGCACGAACAAATTACATCCTGCGATCCAACACCATAGACGAGTCGGCATCGCCAGGGAAACCCGCCCAAGTAGAAACCCCAAACAGGTACAGACACACAGCCCTCCCCCCACGAAAAAAAGAAAACCAAATCGATGAAACCATCCGAACTGGGGTTGGTCACACAACTTGGCAAAACCACCTACGAGCAAAAGCGCAACCACGGTGGTTATCACGGCCAGGATGCCTGCGACCACCCCTTGAACGGCCGCGCGAACCGGAATACCGCAGCAGGACTTGCCAGCGTTTGTTGACTCAATGATCATGCGTCCTCCTCCTACAGGCAGATCCGTCAGATCAGTCGGATCCGTCAGATCCGAACTCAATCTCTTAATTTCCGCTCCACCCACCATTCAAACCCCATCAACAGGAAAAGCAGCGAGGCCAGGAGGACTTCCAGGGCGTGGTCCCGTTCCGGCGGGCGGCGCATGGGCAGGTTTTTGCCGGCGGCGATGAGCTGCTGGGCCAGGGTTTCCCGGGCGTTGGACCAACCGGTGTCGCTCTTGGGATCCCGCACCAGCGCGGCGAGCAGGTCCGGGCGCGGCCGGGTGTCGAGAAGTTCGGAATCATCCCGGGTCCAGAGCAACGGCCGCCGGCGGCTGGCCAGTTCGCGGCCGCCGACCACGCCGCTCGCCTGGATCCAGACAATGGAACCGTCGCCCGGGCATTGAAATTCGCCACGGAACTCGCGCTTGTCCCGGTCCCAGACCAGCGGCAGGGACGGCGCGGCGACGCCGGTGCCTTCCAGCCGCAGCGTGCAGCGTTCCGGCACGCCGGCGCCGGGACGGACGCGGGCCCGGAGGATGGCGCGGCCGGTGTCGCGCCGCGGCCCTTCCACCGTCAGGTCCAGATCCGCGCCGTCCTGCCGGCGGCGCAGCAACCATTCCAGGACCGTGCCCCAGAAGGTGTGATAGCCCTCGCGGACCGCCGGGTCCGGGTTCACGGCCCAGCGCCAGGTCGCCGGCGAAAGACAGACGGCGATGCGCGGAAACTCGGCCCGGTCCGCGACCAGGAAAAGACGGCGGGACTTGCTGCCCTCGGCCATGAGCACGGCCGCGGCGCCGGGCGCCAGCACGGCCGGATTCGTCGGCGGCGCCGGCAGACGACGGGCCGCCGGCGGCAGCACCAACCCTGCCGGACCACCCGCGCCGCCTTCGTCCAGGGTCCAGCTTTCCGGATCTTCCGTCTTGCCCGGCGCCGGCGGTTTTTCCGGGGCGGCCGCCGGATCCGGCACGGCCGGGTAATCGGGAATGGCCGTCTGGCCGAGCCCGCGCCAGCGGTCCAGGTTCCAGCCGCCCAGGGCCAGCAGGCGCACGGATGCGGCCCGCAGTAGGAGCGCGACCTCCGGCGACACCCGGTCCGGCGGGGCGCCGCCAAGCACCACTAGGGCAAATTCCTCCGGCGCCAACGGATCCGCCGGTGGTTCGAACACCGACCAGGCCTGAACCCGCTCGCCATACCGCCCCCGGAGCAACCGCGCAAACTCCGCATCTTCGCGGTTGGGACGGCCGTGGACGAAGAGCACCTTGTCGCCCCGGACCACCTCGAAAATGGCGCGGCGGACATTGTTCGCCGGGCAGATGTCGTTGGGCGCGGCGGGAAGAGTCGCCTCCAGGGCATGCCAGCCTTCGGCCAGGTCGGTGAGCGGGAACACGGCCTTTTCCTCGCCGCGGATCTGAAGGGTGCGTTCCGCCAGCGGCTTGCCGTCCAGAGTCAGCTTCAGCGGCAGCTTCTGGTCATCCACGCCCACGACGGAGACCGTCACCAGCGCCTGACGCGGGTTCACGGGGCTGACCACCAGGCCGCGCACCGCGGCGTCATACCGTTTGGCCTCCTGATCCAGGGGCAGTTCGGCCATGACCGGGATGCCGCGATTGCGGAGCCGCTGCAGCGCCGCGGCATGGGCCGGGCCATCGGTGAAGGCGCCGTCGGAAACCACCAGCACGCCGCCGACATGCGGTTCGGCCAGCAACCGCGCCAGTACCGGGCCGATGCGGGTCTCGGTGCGGCTCCCGGACGCCGCGGCCACGGCGCCCACGTCAGGATCGCGGGCGTCCCGGGCAAAACGCAGGACCTTGACTTCCCGCGCCGGCCGCGCCTTTTTCGCCTGGGTCCGCAAGGCCGCCAGGGCCTCCTCGGCGAGCTTGGCCCGGGTGGAGGCGCCCTCCTTCAGGTCCATACTCTCCGATTCGTCCAACAGCGCCCACACCGGGAGCAAACCGGTCTTGACCTCCGACTCGTCCGGATCGCGCTCCTTGAAGATGAGCAGCAGCAGCCAGGTCAGCAGGAAGATCGCCGCCAGCCGCGCCAGCAACGCCGGGAGGCAGATCCACTTGCGGCCCAGGCGAAACTCGCGGATGTACCACAGCGCGATGCCTGCCGCCGCCAGGATCGAGACCGCCAGAATCCATGGGGGAGTGATCCGAATCATACGATCCCCTCCCCGGGCTCGTGCTCATAACCCGCGGGGGCCGCGCCCGTTCCCGGCGGCAACGGCTTGCGAATCGCATACAACACGGCCTCCAACAGCATGGCCGCCAGCAGCAGCACCCCGAGCCAGGGGCCGGCATCGTAGAGCTTGACGGCGCGGTCCGCGGAGATCTCCTCGATCACGCGGTACCCGCTCGACGGCAGGGAATCGTCAGGACCGAGCCAGTGCAGATCAGCGCGCCAGCGGGTGGACATCTCCTCGCGGGGTCGCGCCGCGGCATCCGCCGGCCGCACCGCATTGACCGGGATCAGCAGTTTTTTCCCTTCGCCCTCGAACCGGTAGAAACCCGGCTGATCCAGGATCAGCCATATCGGCGGCCAGTCGCCGTAGGCCACGGCCGTCGCGGTTCCGTCCGGCGCTTTCAACGACCCTTCCAGGCGCGGCGCGCCGAACAGCCGCGGCGCGGGCGCCGGCTCGCCCAGGGCGGGCTGGATGCGCCCCGTGCCGCTTTCGGCGCCGTGATGAACAATGGCGGCGACCAGGTGCGGGAAAAGCGGTTGAACCGCGGCGCTTTTCTCCTCCAGCGTCACCGGCAGTCCGAGCGCCCAGGCAATGCCGCCGGAAGGCAGCGTCCGGGCGGCCGCCAGGGCCCGGCCGTCGGGCGTTTCCAGGAGGTTTTTGGCGTCGTTGCCGAACACCACGCTGCGGAACATGCCGGGGTCGAAATCGCCCAGGCCGGCGGCGGTCAGGTCAGCGATGGTTTCGGGAAGGCGATGCCGGTTCAAGATGCGCAGCGGCAGATCGCCGGCCCCGGAACGGCGGGGTTCACCCCAGGACGGGAACGGCGCCGGCAGACCGCCGTCGCCGGCGCCGGGCGGCGGCAGAAACACCACCTGACGCCCCTGGTCGAGCTGCCCCTGCAGCCACGGCCCGAGCGCGACAGGCGGACGGCGCACGGCCGCCACCAGGATCGTCCGCGGCGGCTCCGCCGGCCAGGCCACGGAACCGTCCACCCGGAGATGGGAAATCTTGACTTTCGGCAGCACGCTCTGCAGGGCCGCGGCCAGAATCTTACGGGTCAGGATCGACAGGGGCGTGTCCTCATACAACACCAGCACGCGGTCCCGATCGCCCTCGGCGGCCAGTCCCGGCTGAAAATGCCAGTCCAGCCAGGGATGCGGCGCGGATTCGGGCAAAGACAGGGTGAAGGCGTCGCCGGCGGCCGGTTTCCCGGGCAGTTCGACGCTGGCCCAGCCGCGGAAGGCGGCCGTGGACGGCACCGCCAGGCGCGCCGGTTCCCGCCCGGTCGCATCGGTCACCACCAGGGTCCGGCCGGCAAGTTGGTCGGGCGCGCCCTGGAAATGCACGGTCCAGACATTGGCGCGGCTGGCGGACTCATCCGGCTCCACGCCGCTGATCCAGGCGGCGGGACGGCAGTCCGTGGTGTCGCGGAACCAGAGTTCGCGGCGCGGCGCGCCCGCGGCCCGGGCCGCCGTTCCGGACTCCACCGGGGCCGGCCAGAGCACGGCGTCCCGCGGCGCGGCCACGGCGATCAGCCCGTGCTGTCCCGCCAGACGCCGTTCCAGGGCGACCAGCGCAGACGCCGCATCGCCCGGGGCCGGCACCGGGGCCATGCCCGCCAGCAGTTCCAGCGCGTCCTCCCGGCGCAGCAACGGCGTGGCCTGCCCGCTGCTGGAGAGGCCGAAGCAGACCCCGGCCCCCGGCGGCAACCGCTCCATCTGCGTCCGGACCCAGGTCCGCTGCTGTTCAAAACGCGTGGTCTTGTCGCGACCGGCCTGGGCCGAAACGCTGTCATCCAAAACCACGCCCAGCACCTGGGGCGGTTCCAGCGTGTCCACCCGCGGCAACGGCAGAAACTTGCGCGTTTTCAGGACCGTCTGCGCGACCAGCAGCACCACCGCCAGCCAGAGCAGCAAACGCGCCAGCAGCAACAGAACCTGCGTGAACCGGAACCGCCGCTGCTGCCGCAACTCCGTGGCAAACAACCGCAGCGAGGGCACCACCTGCACCGTCGGCTCGCGCTTGCGCAGCAGATGCAGGTACAGCGGCCACCCCAGCGCCGCGATCCCTGTCATTGCGATGGCGAACAGAAAACCCATGACGCCTCATCCGATCCGAGGTGCCCGTCGTTAATTCCGGAATACCATACCCGTTCATCTTGCACGTGACGCCACACAACGGCTCAGACGCTCAACAGAACCGCGCACGTCAGGAAGCGGACGGCTGTTATCCGGCCCGTCAGTAGCCCGGGCAAGCCGGATACAAGGGTCGCATAGCACAACAAACGTGGTTCCGGTTTGGCCGGGCTAGGAGAATACGTTTTTGCCGCAAAAGAACGCAAAGATCGCAAAGAAGAGCGTTCCCCGTTTTTCCTTGCGTTCTTTGCGTTCTTTCGCGGCTAAGAAGAAAAATGGCTATCCGTAAAATCCGCGCCATCCGCGGTCAACGCCCCCCATTCTCGCGCTCCCAAATCACAAATCCAAAATTCACCCGCAGGCTTGCCGTCCGGACTCCGGTATGATACACTCCCTAAATCAGGCGGGTTCCCTCCGACCTGTTGACCAGATATTTATGCCCGGGAGAACTCATGATGAATAAGCGCCCATACGCCAGGATTCGCCGCGGACTCGCCGGCGTCGCGTTCGCAATTGCAGCCTTCTGGGCTTTGACCGTACCAGCCGCCATACCACCGGAACGGCGCCCGCCCCAAAACCCGGACACCCTGGCCGGGCTCAACCGCATCCTCATCCCCAAGCTTGAATTCGAAGACGCAACCGTGCTCCAAGTCCTGACGTTCCTGAAAAAACAGTGTCAGAAAATCGATCCCGAGCACGAGGGGATCAACCTGGTGATTTACCAAGGGAACGATAAGGCCGTCGGAACAGAGCCCACGGTTCCCGAGGGAAAACCGTTTTCAGACCGGCTCATCACCTTGAACATGACCAACGTC
>CAITSE010000050.1 GCA_903894975.1 uncultured Lentisphaerota bacterium | reverse complement strand
CCATGGCCCATGCCGTCGAATGCCAGTCCTTGAATCGAAGGTAACCATCAACTGGAGAGCCGGATGCGGGAAATCCGCCAGTCCGGTTCGGAGGGAGGGGTAGGGCGAAAGCCTTATCCCTACCCCTATCTCACTACCGCCCCGCCGGGGCTCCAATCCAAGCGGACCCCGGTCATGATTTTCCCGTGAACAAGTACAAACAGTAGCCCGGGCAAGCCGGCCGCAAAGATGGCATAGCACCGCAAACTTGGTTCCGGCTTGGCCGGGCTAAGGTTGCAAAGGCGGGTTTGGGCCTTAGTTTCGTTGGCATGTTCCTGTGTGCGGCTATTTTCACGCGTCCCGCGCTGCCGGTGTGGCTGATTCTCGCGCTGTGGCTGGCGGGGGTGGGCTGGACCTGGTGGTCGTTGCGTTCGTGCGGACTGCGGCCGCGTCTGCGTCATGGTCTGTTGGCGTTGCGTGCCGCCGCTCTGACGTTGCTGTCTCTGCTGCTGTTGCTGCCGGAGCGGCGGACCGAATCCGTCCAGTCCGAACTGCCGGTGCTGGCCGTAGCCGTGGATGTTTCCGCCAGCTTGCAGGAACCGGTGCCGGAGGGACGTGGTGAATTGCGTTCCGGCCGGGTGCGGGAGGAGCTCCAGGCCGGGGCCATGCGCCGGGGGCTGGAGAATTTCCGGGTCTGGTGGTTTGAAATCGCCGACGGCGTCGAGGAGGTTTCCGGGCCGCCGGCCGGCCCCGGCACCTTTCAGGGCGCGCGCAGCCTGCTGATGCCGGCGTTGAACCGGATCGCCGCCCGTCTTCAGGGACAGAACACGGCAGGCATTCTTTTGCTGACGGACGGCCTGGATCAGTCCGGGGCGGCGCTGACCGCGGCGGCGCGGGAAGTTCCCGTCTACGCCCTGGAATTGGAGGAACCCCGCGCCGCGGAGGCGGCCAAGCCGGACGCCTGGATTGCCGAGGTGAACTACCCCCGCCGCGCCGTGGTCAATTGGAAGACGTCCGTGGACGTCATGGTGCGGCGGCAGCCCGCCACCGCCGCCGGCGTACTCCCGGTGAACTTGATTGCGGACGGGAAAACGTTGCAGAGCGTTCCCGTGACCTGGGCTGCCGGCGAGAGCTTCCGGGTCGTGCCTTTTGAATTCACCCCGGAAAAAGTCGGGCAATGGGTGTTGCGCGCCGAGATCTTGCCGCCGCCGGAGGCCGACGCGCAGCCGCTCAACAACCGCCGCGAATTTATGATCGAGGTGCTGGACCCCGAGAACCGGGTGCTCTACCTGGAGGGCAGCCCGCGCTGGGAGTTCAAGTTCCTCAAGCGCGCGCTGTTGGCCGACCGCGGAGTGCTGCTTTCGGCCTTTGTCGGCAACGGCGCCGGGGCGTTCGTTAATTTTTCGGAAGAGGACGGCAAGGGCAGCGGCGCCGCGGCCGCGCTGGCGCCTCCGGCGTTTACGGCGGCGGGGCTGGCCAAGTACAAGGTGGTTATCCTCGGCGACTTGCCCAGCACCGCCCTGCGCCCCGAGGATCTGAAGGGTTTGGCGGAGTTTGTGGACAAGGGCGGCGGCCTGTTGATCGTGGGCGGGCCCCAGAGCTGTGCGCCGGACGGCCTCTGCGCGGCTCCCGAACTGGCGGCGATCTTGCCGGTCACGCCCGGCGCCGGCTCTAAGGTTCGCGAAGGTCGTTTCGCCGTGGACGTGCCACCGGGCAAGCGTACTCATCCGGCGCTGCAGGGGTTGAATCCCGAATTGCCGTTGCCCTCCCTGCTGTCGATCTATGCGCCGGTCAAGACCGGGCCTCTGGCCGAAATTCTGCTGGCCACCGGCGACGGTGACCCGCTGCTGGCCGTCCGCGCCTGCGGCCAGGGCCGCTCCGCCGTTATCCTCAGCGATTCCCTCTGGCATTGGCGGTTGGGCGACACCGAGACCGGCGGCGGTCGTGGCGCCACGCGGTATCAGAATTTTTACGCCCAGCTCGTCACCTGGCTCGGCCCGCGCCAGGACCGGGATGACCGCGGCGGGTTGGTCCAGCTCTATCTCGGCGCGCTGGAGGCGGATGCGCGCCAGCCGGTGGCCATCGGCGCGGTGCTTTCCGGGGTGGCCCCGGAACGGGCCGGCCTGACCTGCCGTATCCGTACCCCGGCCGGGACGGACGTGGTTCTGCCCATGGCCGCGGCGTCGCTCGGGCCCAATGTTGGCCTGAACCGGCCGCAGCCGGGTTTTCTTTGTGAATACCGGCCGGTGGAGCCCGGGACCCACACCGTCAGTGTGGCCGCGCCCGACGGCAGCGCCACGGTATCCGTCAAGCTGCTGGTGCGCGAACCGTTCGCCGAACGAACCGGCGCGCCGGCGGATCACGCCTGGCTGGAGGCGCTCTGCCGCGGCACCGGCGGCGTGCTGGTGCCCTGGAAGGAACGCGGCCGCCTGCCCGACCTGATTCCGCACCAGCCCCGCGAATACCGCAGCATCAGCGAGACCGCGCTGTGGCCGAACCCGGCCGGCCTGGTCCTGCTCGTGGCTCTGCTCTGCGCCGAGTGGTGGCTCCGCCGCCAGCGGCATCTGGCGTGAGTAATCCCTCAGTTACGGGAGGGATTGGCGGGCGGGTCCGCGTCCCCACCGGGGACAGACATGTCCAGCCCAGGGGCAATCGCCCCTGGGAGTTCCAAACCTAAAAGCCTTTGTCCCTGAAGGGGACGCACAGGTTTCCCATGCCTGGGTTGGCGTCGATTCCTGTGGCACCCCTACAGGCATGCGCGTAAACTTAAGAACCATAACATCCTGGATGCGAACGTCGAACATCGAACGTTGAACGTCCAACGTCGAATTGGGATTCATGCGGTGCGTTTACGCTTCAACCGGTCAGGT